>FR882195.1:182937-183495 GCA_000434935.1 Bacteroides sp. CAG:709
GGTTTGGCTGACAGTGACACCACAAACTGTTATCGCCTTGTCCACGGCGAAGGAGATAATCTTCCGGGACTTATCATTGACTGGTATGACGGCGTGTGCGTGATGCAGGCCCATTCTGCCGGTATGTTCAGGGCGAAGAAGCAGATTGCGCAGGCATTGGTGGAAATCTACGGCGATAAACTGAAAGCCGTATACGACAAGAGTTCCGGCACCGCGCCTTTCAAAGCCGGGCTTGATCTGGTCGACGGATATCTCTATAAAAAGGACGGTTTCAATGACAATGAGCAGGTTGTCGTCGAAAATGGGCATAAGTTCATAGTAAACTGGACTGAGGGGCAGAAGACCGGATTTTTCCTCGACCAGAGGGAGAACAGAGCCCTTGTAGAGAGATATGCAAAAGGTCGTAATGTGCTGAATCTGTTTTGTTATACGGGAGGATTCTCAATTTACGCTTTAGGTGCAGGAGCAACACATGTCGATTCTGTGGACAGCTCCGCAAAAGCTATGGCTCTCGTGGACAAGAACGTGGAAATCGGAGGTTTCGACAAATCCCGCCAT
>FR882195.1:183508-183987 GCA_000434935.1 Bacteroides sp. CAG:709
CAAATCCCGCCATACCAGTCTCTGCGTAGATGCGCTGGATTATCTGCGTGATGTTCCAGAAGACAAATATGACTTGATGATAGTGGACCCGCCGGCATTCGCCAAGCACAGAGGCGCACTCAACAATGCCCTCCGCGCGTATCAACGTCTCAATGCTGCCGCCATTTCCAAGGTGGCTCCAGGTGGATTCGTATTTACCTTCAGTTGTTCGCAGGTTGTCACGAAGGAAGCGTTTGCATTGGCAGTATTTTCTGCCGCCGCCCAGACTGGCCGCAAGGTCAGAATCCTGGACAGGCTGAACCAGCCGTCCGATCATGCGGTAAATATCTATCATCCGGAAGGGGAATACCTGAAAGGACTGCTGCTTTACGTAGAATAGGTTATTGATTATAAACGTTTTACGGCTATTTCTCTGAAGTGGCCGTAATTTTTTTTGCCTTTTCTTGTCACGTTTTATATGATTGGCTTGCAGGTCTTTT
>FR882196.1:0-14226 GCA_000434935.1 Bacteroides sp. CAG:709
TGCTATACTTTGGGGCTCGAAACTGCCGAAACAGAAAGGGTTGTCATCCCTTACGCGAAATCCCCTCGACTTTGCAAATCTAAATATAATTTCCGGATTATCAAAATCTGTGCTGTTTTTCAGATTTCAAACATTCTGCTGCGGGCTAACATGCATGCTCCGTAACTTCCATCCGCCGTATCTCCGGCGAAGAGCGCCTCATGGAGGGGGCCCGCATCTTGAGCGGCTCCAAAGTTACCCCAGAGGCCATCGCAAATGCGAAATCGCTGCTGGGTAAGTAATCCTACCGAGTTTTCCATACGCGTCGTTTCAGCCATAGAGCCAGTATCGGATCTGAAATTTGAAGTTTCTTGGGAGCTGTCAATGCTATCAGATCTTTTTCCGTCAATGCTTTTTTTAATCTTGATATGTTCGCGGCCGTTCCAAGTTGGTAGTTATTAAGTATTTCACTTCTTGTGAAACCGGTGGTTACTCCATCTGTCAATGCCCGAAGAAAATTCATTTGATATGACGATAGACTTTCAGTCTGCTGTATGAATAATGGCTCGCATGCGTCCAGCATGTGGTCAATGCCGTATTCAACGTCTTCTTTTGTGGCGCGGAATGTAGTCCGTAGCCATACCAGCCAGGATAGTTGTTGAACATACGATGAATACCGGTCGGTCACGCTGCATATTTCAGTTGCCAGTTCCGGAGAGATTTCCTTTCCTGTTACTTTAAATCTGTTGCATATAAATTCAACCCAGTCTGATTCGGCGATTTTATTAAGATAGAATATATCTCCGAATCTGTAGAATGGATGGCTTTGGCTCTGGAACATTGTTTCCATCATGTGCTTTTTACTACCGTATAGGCAATATGATACATTTCTCTGGAGTTGCCAGATGCTGCGGAGTTTTTTCTGAAATGTGAGCGAGTCCGGGAAGTCAGCAATCTGCTGGAATTCATCGATACAGATTACGATTTTGATACCTTTCTGTTTTGCTATTGTCTCCGGCAATTGGAGGATATCTTCAGTTACGGTATTGGATTTGTTATATTCCAATGCGATTGAAAAATCTGAAATAGGATCCTGCCCGATGCTTATTTTAGGGATGAATCTGCTGAGAAATGTTTTGGCGTTTTCTATCCATTCTTCCCATTTGGTCGATGTAGCGCGCACGACAGCAGTTGCAAAGGCGTTTATGAAGTCGTTTTCCGACCTGCAGCCAAATGCGTCAATTTTAGCAATTTTCAATGACTCGCATTCCACCATGGAGCTGACTTTTTCTACCAACGATGTCTTGCCCATCCTTCTTGGTGAGATTAATATGGTGTTCACTCCATATAAGAAATTCATTTTTAGGCGATTAGTCTCTTCTTTCCTATCTGTAAAAGTGTCCCCTTCGACTCGCACGCCGAATACGAAAGGTGTATCATTTTCGTTAGCCATGGCTTCTATGTTTTTTGCAAAGATATCAAATTTCTCCAAAATTTAACAACCTTGTTTAAAACAGGTTTGTTAAATTTTCGCAAAAAGGGGTCTCATGTTTATATTACTACAACCAAGACTTGGTACCATCTAAACGTTTTCCTGGAACATGTGGTGTGGTGTGTAAATCATTGTTATATAATAAGTTATCTATTTTCAGAGTTGGTGAAACAGCGACTCTGAAAATAGCTAATAGGTTATGATACAGGGATTTATACTCCACGACTGCAATTCGGGAACTTGGTCTACCTGTCTAGTATTACATCTCCCGAATCAGCTCTTTTAACTTGATTGCTTGGAACACGAGCTGCGTAGTGCTGCCCTCGTAGAGGATGCCTACAGTCTCATTGTCGATCATGCTCATGCATGAATAACCCCAGAGTCCCTCCTCGTCCAGCAGCAGGGAATTCGCCTCAAGCCATGTGTATCCGCCATCAAGGCTGGCCTTTATGGTCATGTGGTGCCTGCCCTCCGTGGTCGCCGGATTCGAGAAAAGCAGGATATCCCTTCCGAAAACATTGTCATCGGCCGGAACACTTATCAGGCTGGCCATGCACACCGGCTCGACAAGATGGCCGCTTGACGGATGCTCGGTCCACGTTTTTCCGAGGTCGGTCGTGGTGCAGACCCTTCTGCCGGTCCTGCGGTTGTCCCTCATGTTCAGCATCAGCACGCCCTGACTCACCTCTGCCACCTGCGCCTCCGTAGTATTGGTGTAAGCGTGGTTGTGCATGTGCCAGGTCTTGCCATGGTCTTTGCTGTAAATGATGCCAGCATTCGGAATCCTGTCTGTCCCGATATATTGTATCGGGAATACCAATGTCCCGTCATGCATGGTGATGCCGCGTCCAGGGCCCTGCAGCGTCAGATACCATTCCGGCTGCTTGATCTGCGAAGTGATATTCACCGGCTCGGACCATGTCTTGCCGTCATCCTTGCTGCTGCAGATCATCAGCTGCGCCGTCTCCTCAGGCGTCATGCCCTGTTTCACGCCGGACCAGGCCCTCCGGCCGCCGATTCCGTGCGTCCAAACCGCAATCACGAAAATTTCGCCGGTCTCCTCGTCCACCAGCACCGCCGGATCCCCGATGCCGTTCTGCGCCTGCGGAAGACCGCCCCATTCGCCCAAGTCCATGACCACGCGCATCTTCTCCCAAGTACGGCCGGAGTCAATGCTTCGGCTTACGCCAATGTCAATGTTGCATTGCAAATCCTGGCTTGAGTCGTATCTGACGTCATAAACGGCTATCAATGTTCCTTTTTTCGTGGTGACGAGCCCCGGAATCCTATAAGAGTCGCTTCCGTCGTCGCCGGCCTGTCTCACCGAAGTCCCCAGGTGCCTGACGGCGTTTCCGTCCTTTTCAATATCCACCTGCTTTCCGTTCACTGAAATTGCCTGGACATCAGCCTTGAACGGCATTGACAAATCCACTTTCTCCGCGGCGATCTCCATGCTGACATACATGTAGTTAGGCCCATCGACGAGTGCCTTCCCGCACGGCAGATATGCCTTCCCGTCCTTTATCCGCGTCGTGCTTATCTCAATGGCGAAATCCGGATGGCACCACAATTTCTGTCCGCCTCCATACATCCCCACCCGGTCGCTTATGACGAAAGATGTTGTGCGTGAAGGAATTACGGAAGTGGTGCCCGTATACATCAGTTTCACGTTCCTGACAGCCTTCCGGTCAATCCCGTCCAACGCCACTTCCACATAATCCAATGTACTTCCGCGTTTTCCGTCAATGCAGATTTCGCTCACGATGTTATGCGACCTCCCGGTAAGCACCGGAAAAGCCGGATAAAAAACATTGGTCTGTTGCGCAGCGGCGACACAAAAAGTCGTTGCTGTCAGCAGTGCGCTCAATAGGGTTCTTCGTGTTGATATCATTGTCAGTTTTTTTAGTTGGTGAATTAGTGCTTTTCCAATTTGGGTTCCGTGATTGTTTAACAAGGCAAAAATAGACAAATAATCGCTAACTACAAGGCTGCCATCAAGAATAGCTTTGGTGGATATTCGGGAACATGGCGGGATGTCGTCGGCTGTTATAGAAGCCCTAGCAGACGGCTGCGCGATAGCATGCAAGCTCCAATAGGGCCGCCCTTCTTTCCGAGTTTTGAAAATTTGATGCTTGTGTCTTTACTTACAATGATGAGCGAGTGACGGTTGATTGCGCTCTTTATCGGAAGCATCAAGTAATCTTTTGCAATAGCCAGTCTTCCGCCTATAACCACAAGTTCCGGGTTGAAAATATTGATCAATCCCGCAATTGCCTGTCCGAGCGCGGATCCGATTTCTTCTACACATTCGATGGCGAGCATGTCCTCCTCCATCAGGGCGTCGAGGATATCATCCAGTCCGATTTGCTCAATATTGTCGAATTTGGATGATAATGTGGAGACTTTTCCTTCGTTCAATTTCTCAAGGAAAATTCTATGTAGGGCAGAACCGGATGCTCCTGTTTCCAGACAACCGATCTTTCCACATTGACAAATCTTTCCATTGTCCAGCATCGGAAAATGTCCTATTTCTCCTGAAAATCCAGATTTGCCGTAGGATAGTTTGCCTTCGATGATCATGCCCATTCCAAGTCCCCAACTGAGATTTATGAAAAGCATGTTATTTTCATTGTTCCCCTCTCCGCAGAGGTATTCTCCATACGCCATTGCTCTTGAGTCGTTTTCTAGGAACACGGGCGCATTCAGCTCTTTTTCAAGCTCTTGTGAAAGTGGTTTATCTTCGCCGATGAAATAAGAGAAGCTGTAACCGGTCGTATGGTTTACACGTCCTGTCAGGTTGATTCCGTAGGCGAGCACCTTTTCCTGGGGGATTCCTAGTGCTGATGTGTTTTCTTTTATGATTTCCGGAAGCTTTTTGAGGGACTCTTCTGTACCTTCAAGTACAAATGGAATATCATCTTTATAATCAACGAGTTTGCCTTTGAAATTCGTTACAGCGACGCTGATGTGACGTCTGCGTATGTCAACTCCGACGAAATATCCGGCAGCTTGATTCAGTCCATATATGCTGGGGCGTCTGCCTCCGGATGTGCCGGTTTTACCTAAATCTTCCAAGAATCCGTCCTCTATCAGTTCACCGATCAGTCGTGTGACCGTGGGAATGCTGGCGTTCAGTTCTTTGCTCAATTCTGCGATGCTGAAATCTCCATCGTTTATGCAAAGACCGAGGATTTTATGCTTCATAATAGCTCCCTTGCCCTCGATGTTGTCTAGAAATGAGTTCATTATAAAGTGTTGTTTGTCTGATGAATATTCTTTGTCTCAAGTGTCGCAAGTTATCAAGCTTGCTTGACATGTGTTCTTTTCCAATGGACTACAAAGATAATAAATAGAACTTTCTAAATGGAAGGACTTATTAAAAAATTTTATTATCCTCGCTGAGTTTTCTAATGAAACGCTAAAAATATGCACTTTGTCATGAGATTTCGAAGAAAAGTTTTCATTTTATTCTGACTATATTGGCTGTGGTGCGGATAAGAAATATTGTATAATTAAACAAATTTAACAATAATGTAGTAGTAATTAAAAAAAATTAATTACTTTTGCAATATGATTAAAATATTAAAAAATATATGAACGCTATTAAACGAATACCTTTAGGAGTTAATTTGTTGACACTGACGATATTAGCCTCTTGCTCGAGAGAACCGGACTATGTAGGGTTGTCTTTAATCCCCCCAGGAACCATTACAGATAAGGTAAATCTTGATGTAAGGGCCGGAATTGTGAATAAGGGAACTTCGACAGAGTCATATAATATTTATATGTATCTCGGCGAACCAGCAGACGATAATCTTTTGTTGAATGAGTCTGTTACCCTGAACCCAGGAGAAAATTATCAGTCAAAATATCTCCTGAAGACAGAAGGAATGATCGGTAAAAACGAAGTGTCTCTAAAAATCGTGACTTCTGGCGGTAATGAAATTTCGAAAGAATCTGAATTCGAGGTTGTGAAATCAGATATCCGCTCTACCCGTTTGATTGACGGAGCTTGGGCTGGTCTGTATCATTGGAGTGAAGAAGAAGGAAAGCTTTGGAATAAAGATATAAAGAAACTGCAGGAGGAGCAATGGCGGGATGTCGTTAGATCGATGCATGCGGTAGGAATGGATGTCATTGTCATTCAGGAGGTGTTTAGGAACAATGATTATGTTGGTCAGCATCAGACAACTGTTGAAAACTATAAGGGACGTGCGTTTTATCCGTCAGAACTATACCTTGGACGGATGCCGATAGCGTCAAAGGATCCTCTTGAAGCTATACTTTCTGAAGCGGACGCTCTTGGCATGTCTGTTATGATGGGCGTTGGAATGTTTGCGTGGTTTGATTTTACAGAACAGTCATTGACATGGCATAAAAATGTTGCTAAGGAATTGTGGGACAGGTATGGACACCATAACTCATTTTATGGATTCTATGTGTCGGAAGAATGTGCCGGGAATCTTTATAATTCAGAGCAGACTGATGAAATGAAGGCAAAGCGCAAGAAAGAAATTGCCGATTTCTTCCGTGAATTCAAGAAATTTACGCATATGATGGCCCCGGATAAACCAGTCATGTTGGCAACCAACAGTATGGGAGTTATGGATGGAGCAGATGCTTATCCGTCTCTTCTTGAGAATCTTGACATCCTCTGTCCGTTTGGTTTTGCGCGTATGCCTGAGGGGGACCTTACCGGTAAGGAAGCGGCTGACTTGCTTCAGTCTTTCTGCGATGCTGCCGGTTCTCACCTTTGGTTTGATCTTGAAGCTTTTCTGTTTAACCCGGATATGTCTCTGTATCCACGTCCTATAGACGAAATAATAGGAGACCTTAATCTTTTGGACAATTTTGAGAAGGTTCTATGTTATCAGTTCCCAGGAGTTTTCAGCGACCCGTCTTGGTCGTTCTGTTTGGGTGAGGAGCGTACTAAACAGTTGTTCAATGACTATAAAACCTATATGGACAAGGTTAAGTCAAATAGAAATTAATAACCAATAATATTTATAGCGATGAAATCGATAGTAAATGTTTTTTTGCCGCTGGCATGCTTGTGCCTGTTAGCTTCGGCATGCAAAACAGATGGTTTTGGGGCGAATCCATATGACCCTTCTACACCTGTTACCGTGTCAGAATGGCCTAAGGTCTTGTCTTTCTCTCCTGAAAAGGGACAGGCGGGAGATGTTGTCACGATTAAAGGAATTAATTTCGGCACCGCCTCGAAAGTGACTTTCGGAGGAATGACTGCGGAGTCATTTGAGATCATTGATGCTGAAACTATTTCTGCTGTTCTTGGCCCTTACGGAAAATCTGGAGCAGTCTCTGTTACGAACCATAAAGGAGAGCGTTCTCTTCCGGGATTTACTTATATTTGGCCGGTCAAGCCTTCTGAAAATCCTAATCTTGCGATAGGAGCCAAGGCTACCGCTTCAGAACCATTTTCAGGTTTTTCTGCTGCCAATGTCAATGATGGTAACGACAAGTCATGTTGGGTAGCGTCCGGTAATGATCCGGCAGTTAGCCGTTGGGTTATGATTGAACTCGAAAAACTCTCTGAAATCAATATGGTGGTGACAAAATGGGATCCTAATGCCGCTGCTACTGATTATAAACTTGAGGTGTCCGAGGATGGTTCGACATTTACTGTTATTGCAGAGGAAGCCGGCTGGTTGTCCAATGGCGAGGACAATGGTGTAAAGAAGATCAAATTTGCTCCTGTAAATGCCAAGTTTGTCCGTTTGTCGTCCATGTATAATAGTGTGACAACATACAACATGACTCTCGGTGAGTTCGAAATATACAATGCCCCGGATCCTGTCAATGTGGCACTTCAGAAAGTCGCAGATGCCGATTGCGAAGCTAATCCGAATTCCAAGTTCCATCTTGTCGACGGTAAACTCGCGAATATGTGGCAGTGTGATAAAACTCATGAAACGCATTGGGCTACAATCAACCTCGGTGAAGCTGCTGAAATAAACAATATCATCATATCTATGGATGGAGGTGCTTACGCTAAAGATATGAAGATAACAGTTTCTGAAGATGGAGAAACTTTCGAAGAGGTTTACAATGTAACCGGATGGTCTTCTGCATCGGAACCGAGGGAGCCGGGAGAGACTGTTTGGACCAAAGTCGTTATGAACGTGACATTCGCAGAGCGTAATGTAAGTGTCATTAGACTTGATTTTGGAAGTGCAAGCGGGCCTTGGGGAATTGGAATTTACGAAGTGGAGGCATATAGGCAATGGTAATGTTTATGAAAATATTTTCCAAAATAACGACAACGCTTGCTATGTTCTGTGCGATGACTCTTGTGTTGTGTTCTTGTGATTCGTCGAGTACGTTGCCTCCTCCTACGAGAGACGACAATGGGCAGACAGAATCGGATATGGCAGAGTTGTACGATTATGTCCGGTCTTATCAGACGGCTTATATTCGTTCATTGCAGCTTCCGTCGGGTGCAATGAAGGATAAAATTGCCGAGAATAGTAAAATTACGCCATATTTCGCGCATTTTGCCGTGCTTGCACTTTTGACGGAACCGACCGAACAAAATTTGTCTGTCGTCAAAAAGTATATGTCGTGGTATTTCACCAAACTCAACGGTTCATCTACTGAATATAAGGGTAGTGAGGTTGAGGGGTCTGTTTATGATTATTTTGCACCCAATGAGACAACAAAAGGGACATACGATTCTGTAGACTCCTATGCTGCTACTTTTCTTGAAGCAGCCATTAGATTTGCTGAAGTTTCCAACGGATGTCTGGCATGGCTGAAAAGTCACAAAAGTGAGTTGAGCAAGATTACTTCAGCAATGGTGAAAACGATAGACTGTGCTGAAAATACTTTGCCTGGAGAAAATGCGAATGATGGATTAAGCATTGCACATTATGGTTGTCCTGTCAAGTATTTGATGGATAACAGCGAAGTGAATCTGGGGCTGAAGGCTGCTATTAAACTTAAAGACAAGGGCCTTATTGAGACATCATATGATTTGGAGGCGCTGCTTGCAGAAAATACGGGCAGTATCCGCGGACTTTATAATGAATCCAAGTCGAATTATAATTATGCCAAGGGTAATACGTCATCATGGAACAAGTTTTATCCCGATGCAACTGCCCAGCTTTATCCGAGCCTTTTCGGCGTCGTCCCGGCAAGTGATCTGAAGTCCAAACTTGTTTATGACAAGTTTAATTCTTCTTTCCCGGATTGGTCTACAGGTAAGACGTATGATTCTTTTCCTTGGACAATGATTGCATATGCCGCAGCTGTAATGGGTGATAAGGAAAGGGTCAATGCTTATGTGTCTCACATTTATGGCCTGAATGTGAAAGGAGAGCAAAAAGAGCGTTGGTACGATGCGGAGGCTGGAGCATTACTGCTTGCAATAGATATTATCAGAAATAAATAACACTAATTTATAAGGAAATGAAAACACAGATAACTTCCAAAATGCGTTTTCTTGTGGCGCTTTTCGTTATGCTTGTTCTTGCGATGCCTATGTGGGCGCAGAAAGGAAATAGGATAACAGGAAAAGTCGTGGATGAAAATGGAGAGCCATTGCCGGGAGCGGTGGTGATGCTTAATGGACAGACATCCTCTGCAGTGGAAACGGACCTTGACGGACTGTTTGACATAGTAGCTGCTAAAGATAAAAATGTGCTTACTGTCAGTATGATAGGCTTCGAAACAATATCTGTCGAGGCGCGTATTGGACAAAGACTTGAGCTCGTTGCTCATGAAAGTGCGTATAGTCTTGATGGTGTGGTATTTACTGGATATGGTTCTATCGCCAAAAAAGATATGACCGGAGCAGTAGGAGTGATAGGAGGCAAGGAGTTGAAAGCGATGCCGGTAACGAGCGTGAACAATGTTCTTCAGGGCAAAGTGCCTGGTCTAACCATTACTTCGACCAGTGGAACACCTGGGGCCGGGA
This sequence comes from Bacteroides sp. CAG:709, assembly GCA_000434935.1. GTDB lineage: Bacteria > Bacteroidota > Bacteroidia > Bacteroidales > UBA932 > Cryptobacteroides. The sequence continues at coordinate 9,408 of FR882196.1, forward strand.
GTGTGGCGAGAATTAGAGGAATCGGTTCCATCACAGGAAGTACGACTCCACTCTATATTGTGGATGGATTGCCTCAAAATGGAATTGATTATCTCAACCCGAATGATATTGAGTCGATAGCCGTTCATAAAGATGCTTCTGTGGCAGCCATTTATGGATCAAGAGGTGCAAATGGAATCATTGTCGTAACGACTAAGAATGGACAGCATAAAGAGCGCATGCAGATATCTTATGATGGATATGCTGCATGGCAGAATCCTTGGAAACGCCCTCATATGCTCAATGCTGAACAATATATTCAGTATAAGAATCTTGCGGCGGATAATGCTGGGCAAGAAAGAATTCCGGCATTCGCCACCCAAGAGAAGATAGATGCGGTTCTTGATTTTGTCAGAAAGAATACTGGAGAGAATGGAACGGACTGGTGGAATGAGATTATACATCAGAATGCATTCATGCAGAATCACAATGTCAGTATAAGTGGAGGCTCCAAGAATGTCGGAATAATGTCAAGTCTTGCTTATACAGGGCAGGATGGTATCGTCAAAGGTACTAAGTATCAGCGTATTTCTTGGAGAAATAATTTTAATGCGAAAGTATCGGAACATATATCATTGACAGGAAACTTCAGCATTATCAATGAGAAAAGGAATCTTGTTGACGAGAACAACCCTTTCACGGGCACTATTTTTTCAGCGATGGGCGCTGATCCTATCACGCCTGTTTTCAGAAACAATTTAGTCGATGTGCCGGCTCTCTTGTCTCAGATTAAAGATGGTTACGAGGCTGATAATCTCTATTCTCAGTATTCTGGCATTCTTTTCTCCAATAAGCGTAACCCTGTTGCACAGATTCAAAGGATGAGGCAAAGTGACTATAATTATCTCTATATCATGGGAGGTGCAGACTTTGAAATTAAATTCTGTGATTTGCTCAAATTTGATTCAAGGTTCGGTATGAACCTCTCCAGAAGTAATGTGGACGGATTGCAGCCTAAATATAGGTTGAATGCAAATGACTATTCTAATGAGGCGAAGGTTATTGCCAATAATTCACGTTCTGATTACTATGTTTGGGAACAGTTGCTTTCATATAATCAGAGTGCTGGTAAGTTCAAGTGGGGTGCGCTGTTGGGAACATCTGCTGAGGTTACGAATAGCTCTTTCGTAGATGCTTCCATAGAAGGGTTGCCTAATAATGACAAGAATATGGCGGTTATGGCTGCCGGTACAATTAATGCAAAGGTCGGCGGATATCCTTATTCCAATTCGCTGCTTTCATTCTTCGGAGGTCTCAACTTTGACTACGATGAAAGGTATCTTCTCTCGGCAAATCTTCGTTATGATGGTTCATCGAAGTTCGCCAAAGGACACAAGTGGGGAGTTTTCCCTTCTGTTTCAGCAGCATGGCGTTTTTCCGGAGAGAAATTCATGAAGTCTGCCGGTAGTTGGCTCAGTGATGGAAAGATTCGTGCCAGCTATGGTCATATCGGCAACCAGAATATCGGTGGCGGAGCGTATATGTCTACTTGGGGAAGCACAATCTATGACCGTTATAATTTCGGCAGCCCTTCAACGGCTGTAATTGGAGCGGGCGTTACCTCTGTAGGCAATCCGGAACTTATGTGGGAAACTTCGCGTCAGTTTGACCTCGGTCTTGATTTGAGCTTCTTTAATGGAAGTCTCGATTTCGTAGCGGATTATTTCGTGAAGAACATCGATAATATGTTGATGATGGAACCTCAGCCTACCACCCTCGGTCTCGCTTCCTACCCTTATGCCAATGTCGGTTCAATGAAAAATGAAGGATGGGAGTTTGGCATCAATTGGAGAAAGGGTTTTGGAGACTGGTTCTTCACTGCTTCTGCGAATATCTCTACCTATAGAAATGAGGTTACTTCTCTTGGAAATGGAGATGCCATATACGGGTATGCATACAATAACAATGTGGTCACCAAGACCGAAGTCGGGAAACCTGTAGGCTACTTCTATGGTTATGTTACCAATGGTATTTTCCAAAATGCCGAACAAGTAGAAGGAAGCCCTCAGAGAGAAACGGCGGTTCCGGGTGATGTAAGATATAAAGATTTGAACAACGACGATATCATCGATGATAAGGATAGAACCAAGATTGGAAGTCCTTGGCCGGATTTCGTCTACGGAATTACACTCGGAGCAGCATGGAAGGGATTTGACTTCAATGTGTTTATCCAAGGATCTCAGGGGAATGACGTGATGAATATGACTCTTTTGGACTTTGAAGCAGGAACCGGATATATGAATGCCAAGTCTGATTATCTTTCCAGAGCATGGAATGGAGAAGGCTCGACAGATCGTTATCATAGAATCTCTGCTGTTCAGGGCGATAACCTTCTGGTCTCAGATTATTTTCTTGAAGATGGCTCATATGCGAGAATCAAGAATGTCCAACTCGGTTACGATTTCTGTAATTGTTTGATAAAGAAGAACAAGATAATCAGTCAGTGCCGACTCTATGTGAGTGCCCAGAATTTATTCACTTTTACTAACTACTCAGGGCTTGATCCGGAGATCGGTTCGTCAAATGCTACTGTCAATGGTATTGATTCCGGATTTTATCCGCAGGCCAGAGTTTGGACTATTGGTTTAAACCTTAAATTCTAAAGACAATCATGAAAAAGATAAATCTTATAATCGGAATGCTGTCTGTTGTCACGTTGGTATCGTGTTCAGATTTCCTGACCAAGGAGCCTAAAGGGACCATGGATGAAGACAGATTTTTCACTACACAAGACGCTGGATTCAAGAGCCTGATAAAATGCTATCAGATGTTGAATGACTTCTATCGCTTCGAGAGACCGCGCATGGATTTGTATAATATTTCGACAGATGATGCAGAAAAAGGCGGATCTGATGCTGGTGACGGCCAGGCTGCTGCCGAGCTTTCATTTGGTAAGCCTTTAGCCTCAAATACAGACCTTTATAATCTTTGGGAAGGAATGTATATGGGAATTGCGCGTTGCAATACTCTGATAGAAAAAATTCCTGTAGCGAATATGATTGATGCTGCCGGATATCCGCTTACGAAGGAGGTGAAAGCCAGATATATGGCAGAGGCAAGATTCCTTAGGGCATTCTATCATTTTGAACTTTGTAAAATTTTTGGTGGCGTTCCTATCGTGGATAAAACATTGACGGTAGCTGCCAGCAAGAGTTTGGTTCGTGCGACCGAGGCTGAAACTGCTTCTTTCATAATGGATGAACTGAAAGCGATCGCAGATGATGAAAGTCTTCCTTCTAAATTGACACTGTCTTCAAGTGAGCTAGGTAGGGTTACTCGTGAAGCGGTATGGGCTATGCAGGCGAGAGTTTATATGTATTTTGCCAAAGATGATGAAAAGTTGTGTGCTGATGCCAGAGACGCGGCTAAAAGAGTTATCGATTCCGGTAATTACGAACTTGAACCTGACTATCAAGATTTATATCGTGCAAATGGGTATCTTTCATGTGAATCCATATTTGTAAATATTCGTGGCGACGTGCCTTCTGAATATGTATATGGCTCTTTTCTCCCTTGTTATGCAAGTCCCAGATCAACAGGAGCCTACGGATTTGATCGGCCGACTCAAAATCTCGTAGATGAATTTGAAAATGGCGACCCTAGGCTTCTTTATACTATTATGGAGCCTGGTGATAAGTTCCCGACAGCATCAGGATCTGAAACTCTTGACTTTTCTACATATCCTAATACTGGATATCATAGCCGTAAAGTCTTTTTGATAGAGAGCCGTCGTGGCCCTGGCTGGGGTGATGATGCTTGGTCTTTCCATCATATCCGTTATGCAGATGTGTTGCTTTTGTATGCAGAGGCGTTGATTCGCACTGATGGTGATAAAGCATTGGCTGTCAAGTATATTAACGATGTGAGAACACGTGCTGACAATTCTCGTGATGGTGACAAGGACGCAGTTTCAAGAGTCCGCAAAATCGCGAACAAGCACCTTGTTCCAGTTAAAGTATCTGACGATCTTTTGGCCGCAGTCAAGCATGAGCGCCGTGTGGAACTTGCTATGGAATACAATCGTTTGTATGATCTCAAGAGGTGGAATTGTTATACGGAAACGATGAATGCCTTCGCGGTTCAGCCTTATGCCAACGGCCGTGGAGCAGCATTCCGTAAGGGCGTGAATGAGGTGTTCCCTATTCCGCAGAGCGAGATAGACCGTACCGGAGGTTCCATAAAGCAGAATAACGGCTACAACTAAAATAATCGCAAATAAGTGCTGGACACAATAGTTTTCTGTTCAGCACTTTTCTGACAAAAATTTTGACAACAATAAAATTGGCAATAAATGACTAATGTAGACTTTAAACAGATTTCTTCTCGTTATAAGAGAGAACTTTTGGAAAACTGTCTTCCTTTCTGGCTTGAGCATTCTCAGGATAAAGAGTATGGCGGATATTTCAGCTGCCTCAATCGTGACGGGTCAGTTTATGATACGGACAAGTTCATCTGGCTTCAGGGACGTGAAGTGTGGATGTTCGCGATGCTCTATAATAATGTGGAGAAAAACCGGCAGTGGCTCGATTGCGCTGTCCAGGGCGCGGAATTCCTGAAAAAATACGGACACGACGAGAACTGGGACTTCTACTTCTCCCTTGACAGGAAAGGAAATCCGCTTGTCCAGCCTTACAATATCTTTTCCAACACATTCGCCTGCATGGCATTTGCCCAGCTTGCAAAAGCCACCGGCAATGAGGAGTATGCGCAGATTGCCCGTCGTATCTTCGGGCGGATTCTCGAAAGGCGCTCAAATCCTAAAGGACAATGGTGCAAGGCA
>FR882196.1:14280-16330 GCA_000434935.1 Bacteroides sp. CAG:709
CTCTTCCGATGATTATCTGCAATATGGCCCTCGAAATCGAGGATATCCTCGAGGACAAGTCAGTTCTGGAGCAGACTATCGACACTTGTCTGCACGAAGTGTTCGACGTGTTCTATAAGCCGGAACTAGGCTGCATGCTGGAGAATGTCTCTTCAGTGGACGGAGCTCCTGTCGATTGCTTTGAAGGAAGGGAAATCAATCCGGGTCATGATCTTGAGGCTCTGTGGTTTATGATGAATCTCGGAGTGCGTCGCGACGACAAGGCATTGATAGAAAAATGTGTGGAAATCGCTCTTAACGTCATTGAACGCGGCTGGGACAAGGAATTCGGCGGAATATACTATTTCCTTGATGCCAAAGGAGTTCCGCAGCAGAAACTCGAATGGGACCAGAAACTCTGGTGGGTGCATATCGAGTCTGCGATAGCCATGCTCAAAGGCTATCAGCTGACCGGAAATGAAAAATGCCTCGAATGGTTCTTGAAACTGGATGCGTATCTCTGGGATAATTTCAAGGATAAGGAATATCCGGAATGGTTCGGATACCTTAACCGCCGTGGCGAGGTCCTTCTCCCTCTCAAAGGCGGTAAATGGAAGGGCTGTTTCCATGTCCCGAGGGGACTTTACCAGATTTGGCAGTTGGCTGATAAGTGCGGACAAGCCAAGTATTAGCGAGCGTGAATTAAGAATTGATATGAAAAAAGAAAACTTCGGATATGTAGTATTCCTCTCGGTTGTGGCAGCAATCGGGGGAATACTATTTGGATATGACACGGCCGTAATTTCCGGTACGACATCGATTGTTACTTCCCAATTCGGGCTTGACACGATGCAGCTTGGCTGGTACGTGGGCTGCGCCCTTATAGGGTCGATAGCTGGTGTAGCTTCCGCGGGAATTATCAGCGACCGCCTCGGTCGTAAGAAAGCCATGCTCTTCGCTGCATTTATGTTCAGCCTTTCAGCCATCGGTTGCGCCATCTGCAATTCTTTTACGGAACTTGTGATTTATCGTATTATCGGCGGAGTGGGCATCGGTGTCGTCTCTATTGTTTCTCCGATCTATATTTCGGAAATTGCCATGCCGGAAAGACGTGGAACACTCGTATCTCTTTATCAATTAGCGATTACAGTAGGCTTTCTTTTTGCGTATTTTATTAATTGGTGGATTCTATCCGTGGCAGAAACGGCGGCATTGGACTCGGCTGCACGTTTCGTGTCTGATTTCATGAACAGGGCTTTGGTAGATGAATATTGGAGAGGAATGCTAGGCTCGGAGACAATCCCTGCTCTGCTGTTTTTCTTTATCATATTCTTGATTCCGGAAAGTCCTCGTTGGCTCATCGTCCGGGGGCAAGGTGAGAAGGCTTCAGCGGTTCTTCAGAAGATTTATCTCTCTGTGGATGAGGCCTCCCGACAGAAATCGCTGACCGAGGAATCTATAAGGGGCGAGACCAAATCCGAGTGGAGCGCCCTGCTGTCGCCTGGAATCTTGAAAGCGGTCCTGATAGGTTCTGCCATTGCCATTCTGGGCCAGTTTATGGGAGTCAATGCCGTTTTATATTATGGCCCGGAGATTTTCCAGAAGGCTGGTCTTGCATCTGGAGACGCCCTGTTTTCACAGGTTCTTGTCGGATTTGTGAATATGGGGACGACAGTCATTGCACTTTTGATTATAGATAAGGTGGGACGAAAGAAACTTGTGTATTGGGGCGTGTCAGGAATGATCTTTTCACTTCTGATGATAGGTTTCTATTTCATCTTCGCAGAGCAGCTGGGAAGTATCTTTATGCTGGTGTTCTTCCTTTTCTACGTTTTCTGTTGTGCGATTTCCATCAGCGCAGTGGTTTTCGTTCTTCTTTCAGAGATGTATCCGAACAATGTACGTGGTATTGCGATGTCAATCGCAGGTCTGTCGCTTTGGCTCGGCACTTACCTTATAGGTCAGCTTACTCCATGGCTCCTTGCTAATGTGCCGCCATTTGCACCTGCTGGAACCTTCTTTCTCTTCGCCCTGATGTGTATTCCATACCTGCTCATCATGTGGAAGCTGG
>FR882197.1 GCA_000434935.1 Bacteroides sp. CAG:709
CCTGTGTTGCTTATATAGATGTGATACAATACTGAACTTTATCTCCAGTAGCTTTCTGGAGTCCGACTGTCATTTTGATATTATCCAGCTGCATAGAAAGAACATAAAGAATATAAGCAATTTGCAACCTAAATGGGCATCGGTAGCCTTGTAGCTCAGCGATTATTTGTCTATTTTGTCGTGGAGTATAAATCCCTGTATCATAACTGATTAGCTATCTTCAGAGTCACTGTTTCGCCAACTCTAAAAACAGCTAACTTGCTATATGACAGTTATTTACACACCACACACCCAAAAAAAAGACCACACAAAAGCTAAAGCCAAGACAGCCAAGTTAAAAGACAGAGCCGGAATCGTCGGCGCATGCATGCTGGCCCGCAGCCGAATGTTTAAAATCTGAAAAATTAACAAACCTATTTTAAACAAAGTTGTTAAATTTTGGAGAAATTTGATATCTCTGCAGAAAACATAGATGCTATGGCTGAAACGACGCGTATGGAGAACTCGGTAGTATTACTTACCAAGCAGCGACTTGGCATTTGCGATGGCCTCGGGGGTGACTTTGGAGCCGCTCAGGATGCGGGCCACCTCCATGAGGCGCTCTTCGCCGGAGATACGGCGGATGGAAGTGACGGCGCGGTCGTCAGGCTCAAATGTCTTGGTGACAATGTAATGCGCATCGCCTTTGGCGGCCACCTGAGGCAGATGAGTTATCGCGAAGACCTGCATGTAATCGCCCATGCTGCAGATCATTTCGCCCATCTTGTCAGCAACGCTGCCGGAAACACCGGTATCGATTTCATCGAAAATCATTGACGGCATATTCGTATAGCGTGCCATCATCGCCTTGAGACACAGCATGATACGGGACATTTCACCGCCGGACGCGCACTTGGCGACATCGACAGGATTCTTGCCGGTGGACGAAAAACGGAAAAGAATCGAATCCGAGCCGGACGGTCCCTGCTGCGAAGGTTCGAGGACCACGTCGAAAACGGCCCTGTCCAGTTCCAGAGAACGGATTGAACGGCAAATGGCATCCGCAAACTCCGGAGCAGCTTTCGCACGGGCATCATGAAGACGCTCGCACGCACCGGCCAGATTCGCCTCAGCCATGGCAATCCGTTTCTGCAGTTCCGACTTCCGCGCCTCCAGCACAGAAGTATCGGCCAATGCCTCCGAAAGTTTATCCCTCAATGCTATGAGTTCGTCAATGCCGGAGCACGAATGCTTCTTCATAAGGTCATAAAGCATTGACAATCTGTCATCTACCTCCTGAAGCCTGTCATTGGAAACATCCGTCCGGGACTCCAGTTCAGACACCTCGGAAAGGATATCGTCCAGTTCCAGACGGGAAGACTCTATGCGTCCGGACAATGCCGATGCAGCCGGAACGTAAGCGGAAATCTTGTCCAGAAGCTTCGATGATTCCTTCAGGATAAAGTCAAGCGAAGGCCTCTCATCCTGTCCGTCATCAGCTGACGGATTAAAGTAATTCTCTATCTGATAAAGACTTGACTTGATTTCCTCGGCATTCGCCAGCTGTTTCTGTTCAGTTTCCAGCTCCTCCAGCTCACCCTCTTTAAGTTTGGCGGCTTCAAGCTGTGAATATTGGGCCTGATTATAATCCTGCTCCGCATTCATCTTGGCCAATGTCTCCGTGACGGAAGCCAGTTCTGATTTCAGACCGGTCAGTTCCGTCCAAGCCTCACGGCATGAGGAAAGGAGAGCGGCATCATCGGCAAAATGGTCCAGCATTGACATCTGGAAAGCCTTGTCCCTGAGCAACATCGTCTCATGCTGGGAGTGGATGTCGATAAGGCGTGAGGACAATGCGGTAAGCACCTTGAGCGGCGCCGGGGAATCATTGACAAACGAACGCGAACGCCCGGAAGCATTGATCACGCGCCTGATTATCAGTTCATCAGAATCGTAGTCGATCTCATTTTCGTCCAGAAGGGCACGTATGCTGCCGTCCTCATCCTTGAGATCGAACACGGCCTCGACCACGCATGTGTCACCAGACGCACCGATAGCCGAAGCATCTGCCTTGGAACCGAGCACAAGAGACAATGCACCGAGAATAATGGATTTTCCGGCGCCTGTCTGACCAGTAATAATGACTAGACCCGCAGGAAATTCAATATCCAGCGAGTCTATCAGTACATAGTTCTTTATGTGCAGTTCCTTCAGCATGGCCAGATTTTACTCGGCAGCCGGTTTTTTGCCAGGACGAGCCTCCTCTGCAGCAGGCTGCTCCTGATCGTGCTTTGCCATCCTGTATGTGAGTTCATCGTTCTGGAACTCTGCAACTGCTACGAGAACAGGTTTAGGCTGTCTCTCATAATATTTCGAAATCTCAATCTGCTCACGATTCTCGAAAACCTCGTCCATAGAATCACGGTCATTCTTGAAATCCTCAAGTTTCTTGTTCAATTCCTTCTTCTCGGCGAGAGCAATCTGATTTGCCCTCTTGTACAGAATCACTACGGTCTCATAAATGTTTCCGGTAGGGGCTGCAAGATATTTCACATCCCTGGTAATAGTGTTCTGAGGTACGTTCTGCTTATCCATTTTATTCAATATTATAATCCCGGGCATCTGCCCCATGGCCATTCCACGGCCTCTGATTATATATACTTTACCGGTCGCGGCAAAGTTTCATTATTTTTCGATCTGTTTTTTCGAAACCTTCTCAGCCGACTTTCTCTCCTTCTCGAAAGCCTTCTCCTTCTCCGTCACCTGCTCATCCGTCCCCACATACTTGCCCAATGCACGCTGTGCCCTGGCATACAATGTCTTGAGTTCCTTCGTATAAGGCGACTCCTGAATCTCTCCGATGAAGTTAAGGTAATCATCAATGAAGGTCATATAGCGCTCCTTCTGCTTCGAAGCGACACTCAACTGCGCATACTTATATGAAGACTTGGCAATATAATAGAGGATATCCTCACGATAAATATTGTCGGCATTGTCCTTCAACGTATTCCTGAACGCGACCCTGGCTGCCTTGTAATCCTCCATATTGTAATAGAGCTTCGCAGCCTCATAGGCCTTGCGGTCCAGTCGCTGGTTCAGGTCCTTCAGCATCGCATCGCACTCGTCCTTGTGGGAATCATTGCCGTAATCCTTTCTGTACTCGGCAATTGCATTGATAGCCAATTTCGTAGGAGTCTGGTCGAGCTCGTATCTCAATGTCGACTTGTACAGACAGTCGAGTCTGAGGAAACGGGCCTCTTCAGCGAATGGGCTGCGCGGGAAATTCGACACGAAACGCGAGAAATTCGCCTCTGCCGTGATATAATCCTTGAACTTATAATTGCTCAATCCCCAATAGTATTGAACGGTATCATCCTTCTCCGTACCATCCGTGAGCACCGACATTGACTCGAACAGCGACGCCGCCTTCTGGTATTTTCCCTTGTCGAAATACTGGAACGCCGCCTTATATTTGGCATCCACATCGTTGCTGGACAGCAGCGTGTCATACTGCGATTTGCAGGAGACCGCCGCCAGCAGAGCGACTGCGCCCCAGACTACTTTTCTGAATGAATTCATTTCTTTCAATTATTTATGCGCATTAAGGAACTTCTCCACGTCAAGTGCCGCCCGACAGCCTGAGCCGGCAGCCGTAACTGCCTGTCTGTAAAGCGGATCCTGAACATCACCGGCAGCAAAAACGCCCTCTACGTTCGTCTCGGAAGTCTTGCCCCGCGTAATGATGTAACCGTTTTCATCGATGGAAACCCACTCCTTGAAAAGGTCTGAATTCGGGTGATGCCCGATGCCGAGGAAAAATCCGTCGATTGCAATATCAAAAACCTTACCATCTTTTCTCAGAAGACGCGCTCCGGTAACTCCCGACTCGTCCCCGAGAATTTCCTGCGTATTGCAATTCCACAATACCTCTATATTAGGGGTGTTCAAAACACGCTCCTGCATGGCCTTCGACGCGCGGAAAACATCACGGCGCACAATCATATAGACCTTGCTGCAAAGCCCGGCAAGATATGTCGCCTCCTCGCATGCCGTATCGCCGCCGCCGACCACGGCAACAACCTTCTTCCTATAGAAGAATCCGTCGCAAGTCGCGCACGCCGACACTCCGAGCCCCTTGAATTTCTGCTCCGACGGCAAGCCCAGATACTTCGCTGTCGCGCCGGTAGCTATTATCAATGTCTCCGCGACCAGTTCCCTGCCATTGTCGTCGACCAGCTTGAAAGGCCTGGAGGAGAGATCTGCTGACGCAATGCGGCCGGAACGGATTTCTGCTCCGAACCTTGCTGCCTGTGCTTTCATCGAAGCCATCAGCATATTGGCATCCACGCCATTTTCGAAACCCGGATAGTTTTCCACCATCGTAGTGGTGGTCAGCTGTCCGCCCGGCTCCATTCCCTCATAAAGGACAGTCTGGATTCCGGCTCTTCCCGTATAGGTCGCTGCCGTGTAACCGGCTGGACCTGAACCTATTATAAGACACTTTATATTTTCCATCGCTTATTGTTTCTTTTTGGTTGCGGTTTTCGACGGCTTGGCAGTCTTGGAAGACTTGGCCGACTTTCCGGATTTGGATTTGGAGAGCTTTATCGCCTGCTGCACCTTCGCCTTGCGGGCAGCCTTGTCTCCCTCTCCGGCAGCCGGTTTCGGAGCCCTGACCTTGACAGGTTTCTCGCTGACAGGCTTCTCATTGACAGGCATCTCGCCAACCTGACCGGCATTGGACTCTACCGGCCTAGCTTCTTCAGAAAACGGCTTAGCCTCCCAAGCATTGTCCCCGGACGGACGTCTGGAGAATCCCGGGCGGGAGCCTCTTCCTGTTCGCGGAGAATCACTGCCTTCGCGCCTTGTCCTCGGGCGCTCGCTGTCACCGAATCTTCTTGCCGGACGCTCGTTTTCATTGTCCTGAAACCTCCTGCTGCGCCTGGGAGAATCCTCCTCGGATGCGTCACGGTAGCTTTTGCGCGGACCGGCCGAACGCTTGTCGCCGAACTCGGAATTGCGATTGTCGCCGTACTCGGAATTACGCTTGTCGCCGAAGCGGCCGCCGCGTCTGTCGCCGTCCTTCTTGCGGGTGGTCTTGTCGAACACCTTCGCCGCCGGGCGACGCTCCTCGTATTGTCCAGGAATATCCTCGTAATGGCTCAGCCTGTCTTCGTTGCCAGTCTCAACCAGTTCATAATCAAGGAGTTTCTGCTCCAGATTAGTAGATTTCACGCGGATTTTCACAGGGTCGCCGAGGTTATAGATGACGCCGGTACGCTTGCCCACGATGCGGTAATGTTCCTGGTCGAACTCGAAGAAATCGGACTGGATATCGCGGAGCGCGACCATTCCTTCAATCTTCGTCGGCTCGATTTCCACATACATTCCCCATTCGGTAAGACCTGAGATATGGCCATCGTACTCGCCGCCGACCTTATCCTGCATAAATTCCACGAGCTTGTATTTCGTGCTGGACCTTTCTGCCTCAGCTGCAATCACTTCCCTTTCAGAAGCATGTTTACACTGGTCCTCGTAATATGCCTTGCTCTGCGAATCCGCACCATCGAGATACATCTGCAGAAGCCTGTGCACCATGGTATCCGGATAACGGCGGATAGGCGATGTGAAATGCGTGTAGAACTTGAATCCCAGACCATAATGGCCGATATTGTCAGTGCTGTAACATGCCTTCGCCATTGAGCGCAGCGCCAGAATCTCGATAGCGCTGAACTCCGGCTTGTCCTTCGCTTCCGCGAGGAGTCCGTTCAATGCCTTGGCGAGTTTCCTCCCGTCTTCGGCTTCTTCCAGCTTATATCCGAAATTGCCGGCGAACTTGCGGAGTCCGTCGACTTTTTCCAGATTAGGCACGTCGTGAATACGATATACGAATGTCTTGGCGGTCTTCTTCGCCACGCCGTTCATCTTTCCGCCGGTAGCGATAAACTCTGCTACTGAACGGTTTGCGAGAAGCATGAACTCCTCGATGAGCCAGTTGGCTTCCTTGGAAATCTTCTGATATACGCGTACCGGACGGCCTTTCTCATCGACTTCCACCTTCATTTCCGGCCTGTCGAAGCTGATGGCGCCCGCAGCGAATCTACGTTTACGGAGAACTGATGCCAGCTTGTGCAATGTCAATACGGCTTCCTTGAGTTCACGCGGAATGACGCATCCCTCGTAAACGCCCTCGCCCATCATTGCCTCGGAACGGCCTGCAGCTTTGAATTCAGCGAACGAATCCCCCGACGGGACCTCGACATTGTTTTCCGGCGCCTCGACTTCCGCATTGGCCTGAGCCTCTTTCGCACGGCGTTCTGCCGCTTCCGGCGAAGCTTCGAGAATCGGGTCCTTCACCGCCGAATGGATGCCGTCGGTACCGCCCCTGAGTTCCATGTCCAGAGCCTTGTCGCCATTGTCAATTATCTGCTGTGCAGTCTCATACGCGAATCTGTAGTCGGATTTTATCACCGTCCTGCCGAACCATGTACTCTGGATTCCGGCGAGCGGAGAGAGTTCGAAAACAGCCGAGAATGTGAGTTTTTCCTCGTTCGGACGAAGCGAGCAGAGCTTGTTGGAAAGCTTTTCCGGGAGCATCGGCACCGTGCGGTCTACCAGATAGACGGATGTACCGCGGGACTGTGCTTCCTTATCGACTACAGAACCAGGTGTAACATAATAAGATACGTCCGCGATATGCACGCCGACTTCATAGTTTCCGTTGCTGAGTTTCCTGAACGAAAGCGCGTCATCGAAGTCCTTGGCGTCTTCAGGGTCAATCGTGAATGTCAATGTATCCCTGAAGTCCTTACGTCCTTTAAGGTCCTCAGCTGTAATCTTTTCCGATATGTTGTCTGCGGCGTTTTCCACTTCAGGCTCGAACCTGTAAGGCAGGCCGTATTCCGCCAGGATGGAGTGCATCTCGGTGTCGTTTTCGCCCGGCTCGCCAAGCACGTCGACCAGATGTCCCTTCGGATTAGGTTCTCCCCTGTCCCAGCTGTCGACAAGCGTCGCCACTTTCAGACCGCTGTGCACTTTCAATTCCTGCCCGACGCCGTCGACTGTTTCAATGACTCCGGCCACGGAAAATTCCCCGTCGCCGAGTTTCTTCAAGTATCCGGTTTCCGGCACGGCGCTCTTCCTGCGGTGGATTGGCGTTCCGTTTTCGTCAGTTATGTCAATGCTGATGTCGTATGGCATGACTCTGCTCTGCATGAGCACCCATGCCTGATTCCCGACCACGTGGAGTATACCGACGAAAGGCTTGCGAGATCTTTCAACTATCTCTGTGACAATGCCTTCCTGTCTTCTGGTTTCTGTCTTTTCTTTCGTTATCGAGACTTTGACAATGTCGCCGTTCAGGGCTCCCTTGGTCTTGCCCTGTCTTACGTAGACATCATCTTCCATGTCCTCGACCTTGACGAAGACGAATCCGTCCCGCGTCATCTGGACAGTGCCAGTGTACACAGGATATTCCTTCTTCTTGTCATCATCTTCCTTGCGGCCTTTTTTAAAGAAGCTGCCGCCATTTCGCCCGGCCCCACGTCCGGTGCTTTTCCTTCTTGAATCTTCGTGCCCGCGATTACCGCCTTTACGTCCTCGTCTGTCAAATGCCATGATGTGTTTTATTTACTTAAATCTCACAAATTTAAGAATAAAACGCCAATATTCCTTGCTTTCACCTGTTTATCATGGTTGATTTTTCAGTGGCTGCCCCTCGACTTGCCGGCGCACCCCCGCGGTAACGTGGTGGGACGCGGCCACGCACCATTTTGTAACTCATTGATAATTAAGTACTATTCAGAGACGAGCGTGGAAACGCAGACATTTTTTGGCCACGTTTCCACGCCCCATTTTATAAATCATTGATAATCAATACTGTTTCAAAGCAAGGCGTGGCCGCGTCCCGCCAGGGCAATCTAGGGACACGGATCCATCGGTCTCGGGTAACCCTGGAGACGCTTACGGGACGACCACGCGGACTCTTATGGCTAGCCCGCGGACATCCCCGCGGACGGTCACCCATGAAATAATTTCTCCGGAAACTTGATAATTAGACACTTAAACACTATCTTGCTGAAAATTATCACGAAAATGAAATATTGCCCTAACTGCGGAAAACCTGTGGAAGACGGAACCAAGTTCTGTCCTGAATGCGGCGCCTCGCTCCAGCCGGAACCGAGGGAACCTTCGAACATCAACAATGAAGACAGATGGCTAGTCACATTGCTGCTGAGCATTCTTGTCGGCAGCCTCGGCGTGCATCGTTTCTATACCGGAAATGTCGTCACTGGAGTTTTGATGCTCCTGACATGTGGCGGCTGCGGAGTCTGGACCATCATTGACATAGTCATGATTGCCGGGAACACGTATCGCGACGGCGACGGTAACACTTTGAAATAACAAACAAAACAAACACAAGACAATGAAGCTGGACGACAGCGCTGTGCAGGCAAGCAATGATGCGACGTTCTTGTTCTAAAACAATCATCCTGGCAGCAGCTGCAATACTGCTGTCAGGACTGTTTCTATATATCTACGCCACAACCAATCCGGAATCCAGCCGTCTGTTTCCCAAATGCATTTTCCTGCAGCTGACAGGCTTACGTTGTCCAGGTTGCGGCTCGCAGCGCGTCGTCCACTCCCTTCTGAACGGTGACATCGCTGCCGCGTTCAGGTACAATGCTTTCCTGGTGCTGATGATTCCGTATGTCTCGGTGCTGGCATTCGCGACCTTCTTCAAGAACAGCGCACCCGGGCTTTACAATGCCCTCTGCCATCCAGCCGTCATCGTGGCAATACTCGTGCTTACGATTCTCTGGTGGATTTTCCGCAATGTCTTCGGATGGTAAAACCCTAATTCAGCGCATTTTACAACTTACGGTTCGCATAATTCGCGATGCAATCCGGAATCTGGATTTCGTAGTCGGAGTCGTCAAGCAGCGGCGATGTCAGCAGCATGTCGGCAGTCGTACGGTTCGTGGCGAACGCAATGTTATAAAGAGACGCGAGCCGGGACAATGCCGATACATCATTCTGATGTCCCTGGACAATGAGGTTGTCGCAGAAGAAAATCAGCATGTCAATCCTGCGTTCGGCAATCATTGCACCGATTTGCTGGTCACCGCCGAGTGGTCCTGACAGCAGCCTGGTAACCTTGCCTCTGAACGGGAACTTTTCCACGCCGTCGATTTCGACCGATATCTCTTCAATGAGACGTCCGGTGGTTCCGGTAGCATACAGGTTGTGCTTCGAAAGCATTGATGCATTGAACTTTACCCATGAAATAAGCTCTTCCTTCCTGCCGTCATGCGCCACAAGCGCGATATTCAATTTCTTCATAATAATTCCTCCGAACCTTTTCCGCATCAAAATTCATGCAATTCGACGAAGGCAGATACAAAAAAAAACAGACCTCGGAAAGAAGTCTGCTTTTTGGAGGGTGAACGGTGGGGCTCGAACCCACGACAACCAGAACCACAATCTGGCGCTCTACCAACTGAACTACGCTCACCATGTTTAGGATTACAAAGGTAATGATATTTTTTTAATCTGCAAGGGGTTGGTGTTGTTTTTTGCAAATAACCCCAAAAATCGGAAGCGGGAGGTGCAAAACTTGAACTGATTTAGAGAACTTCTTATTATATTTGCCCGATAGTTATAACTTGGCGAGCATTGGAAAATGAAACAGCGGAGACGCGTAAATCATTCCCGATGATTGCCTTAAAACAAAAACAAACAAATGGCAAGAGAAATAAAGTTTTCTCTGGTATACAGGGACATGTGGCAGTCTTCCGGCAAGTACGTGCCGAGAGTGGACCAGCTGGAAGAAGTTGCACCGGCAATCATTGACATGGGATGCTTCGACAGAGTCGAGACCAATGGCGGCGCATTCGAACAGGTAAACCTCCTTTTCGGCGAGAACCCTAACGTGGCCGTACGCAGATGGACTGCACCATTCCACAAGGCCGGCATTCAGACACACATGCTGGAACGCGGACTTAACGCATTGAGAATGAACCCGGTACCGGCAGACGTACGAGAGCTGATGTACAAGGTCAAGAAAGCACAGGGCACTGATATCGCCAGATCATTCTGCGGCCTGAACGACCACAGAAACCTGAAATTGTCGGTAGAATATGCGAAGAAAGCCGGGATGATTTCACAGGTGGCACTTTCCATCACCCACTCCCCTGTCCACACGGTGGAATATTACATGGGCATCGTGGACAAAGTCGTGGAATACGGCTGCGATGAAATCTGCCTGAAAGACATGGCCGGCGTCGGAAGACCGACATTCCTGGCAGAACTCACAAGCTGCATCAAGAAAAAATATCCGCACATCCTGGTACAATACCACGGCCACACAGGCCCTGGATTTTCACCGGCATCAATGCTGGAAGTAGCACGCGCAGGCGCTGATTATCTGGATGTTGCAGTAGAGCCTCTTTCATGGGGCAAGATTCATCCGGACGTGATAACCATCCGCGAAATGATGCGCGCCGACGGATTCATTGTCAAGGACCTGAACATGGACGCATACATGGAAGTGCGCCGCCTCACACAGAAATTCATTGACGATTTCCTCGGATATTGGATCAATCCTTCGAACCACCTGATGTCGTCGCTGCTCGTCGGCTGCGGCCTCCCGGGCGGAATGATGGGTTCAATGATGGCCGACCTGAAGGGATTCCAAGCTGCCATCAATGCTTCAGAACGCGCTCACGGACGTCCGGAAATCAGTCTGGACACATTGATGGTCAAGCTGTTCGAGGAAGTACAATACGTTTGGCCTAGACTGGGCTACCCTCCGCTGGTAACGCCGTTCAGCCAGTATGTGAAGAATACTTCCCTCATGAACCTGCTGAACGTCCTCAACGGCAAACCGAGGTGGACCACCATTGACAAGGACACTTGGGGCATGATTCTGGGCCGCATGGGGCAGCTTCCGGGAACGCTTGCGCCGGAAATCATTGACCTGGCGAAGGAAAAGAACATGGAATTCTACACCGGCAACCCGCAGGACATGTACCCGGACGAGCTGCCGAAGTTCCGCCAGATGATGAAAGACGAAGGCTGGGACGAGGGCCAGGACCAGGAGGAACTTTTCGAGTTCGCAATGCACGAGAGGCAGTACCGCGACTACAAGAGCGGCGTCGCCAAGGAGAGGTTCAATGCTGAGCTTAAAGACTTGAAGACCAAGGCTGGAGCGCCGATAAACGTAGTGCGCCCGGTAGTGGAAATGCCTAAGTTCAATGTCGAGGAATACGCGCAGAAATATCCTCATGCAGTTCCGGTCCAGGCTCCGGCAAAGGGCCAGCTGATGTGGCAGTTGGATGTCGACGATGATTCGACGGCGCCTATCGCAGGTACCAAAGTCAATGCCGGCGAGGCAATGGGCCATGTCCAGACATACTACGGAATGGAAGACATTGTTCCGGCTATCGACGGCCGCGTGGTCGCAGTAACCGGCAAACAGGGCGACAAGGTGGTCAAGGGCGAGATTATCGCTTTCGTCGAAGGCGCGAAGTAACGTGAAAAAAAATAATCACTTCCGTTTATATGCGCGGCTCGGCCTGCAGATGATTTGAATGTCAATATCTTCCACGTGATATCCACGGAACCTCCGGCTTGAAAGACGGGATGTGACAAGTTCGATGGTCTCGTCGTCGATCACATCCGTGAAAGTATTGTTCACATGGTCGTATAGGTGGATATGCTTGAAGGTATTGACATCGAAATACATCTTGCTGTTCGAGCTCATCCTGTAATTGTAGATTCCCAGCAATGCTATCTGCGTCAGGATGTTATATACTGAAGCCACGGTTACCTTGACGATACCGTCTTCCCTGATCTTGTCAGTGACCATGTCAGCGGAAGCATGGCCGAGAGCGAGCATGGCCTCATGGACAGCAATCCTCTGCTGCGTAGCTTTCAAATTATGTTTCTTCAGCAGGCGCTTGAATTCCTCGACATTCGGGGCTTCATATGTCTGTTTAATCATATATTGGACTCATTTTCCATTAATCGCGCAAAGTTAGCTATTTTATAACAATTATAAAATAGATTTGCATTGTGAAAATCCTGCAAGTCAACCACTCGCGTTCCGCCGGAAAATAGCTATATTTGCAGGATGTTTGGAACTAAATAATTATAGATATATGGACAGAAAAGTTCTTCTTATGATTCTGGATGGTTGGGGTGAAGGCAGACATGACCACTCCAATGCCATCTACACGGCCGGTGCGCCATTCATTGACTCTCTCAGAGCGAAATATCCTATGAGCCATTTGCAGACATGCGGCGAGGCTGTCGGTCTTCCTGACGGACAGATGGGAAACTCCGAGGTCGGCCACATGAATCTGGGTGCAGGACGCGTTGTATATCAGGATCTTATGAAAATCAACAAGACCTGCCGCGAGCACAAGCTGCTTACCAGAGCGGAGATAAAAGGCGTATATGACTATGTAAAGCAGACCGGCAAGAAGCTCCACCTCATGGGACTTTGCTCAACCGGCGGCGTACACAGCTCACTCGACCACTACTACGAATTCCTGAATGTCGCTAAAGAATATGGTCTGGACAATGTTTTCGTGCATTGCTTCATGGACGGACGTGACACCGACCCGCACAGCGGAAAGGGCTTCGTGGCTGATCTCGAGAAACATATGGCAGAGAGCACCGGAAAGGTCGCTTCCGTCTGCGGCCGTTTCTATGCAATGGACAGGGACAAGAGATGGAACCGTGTAAAAGAGGCTTACGACCTGCTCGTGAACGGACAGGGTGCAGCATTCACCTCTGCGACTGACGGTATCCAGGCTTCATACGATGCCGACGTGACCGATGAGTTCATCAAGCCGATCGTCATTACCGATGCTGCAGGAGCACCTCTCGCCAAGATCGAGGAGGGCGATGCCATCATTTTCATGAATTTCCGCAATGACCGCGCACGTGAAATCACCGCAGTGCTCACCCAGCAGGACATGCCTGAGGAGGGAATGCACATCATTCCTAATCTCTATTACTGCTGCATGACTCCTTACGATGCTGCATTCAAAGGCCTCCATATCCTCTTCGACAAGGAAATTGTCAAGGATACCCTCGGTGAAATCGTATCGAAGGCAGGACTTCACCAGCTCCGCATCGCCGAGACCGAGAAATACGCTCACGTGACATTCTTCTTCAACGGCGGCCGCGAAACTCCGTTCGAGAACGAGGACAGAATCCTGGTTCCTTCTCCAAAGGTGCCTACATACGACCTCCAGCCGGAGATGAGCGCTCCTATCGTAACCGAGAAGCTCATTGAAGCTATCGACACCGACAAGGAGGACCTCATCATCCTGAACTACGCGAACGGCGACATGATCGGCCATACCGGAGTTTACGACGCCATCTGCACCGCTGTCAGATGCATTGACGGCTGCGTCGAGAAGGTCGTTACCGAGGCCATCAAGCACAACTACGTAATTCTCATCACCGCCGACCATGGCAATGCTGATCACGCAGTTAACGATGACGGCACTCCGAACACAGCCCACTCGCTCAACCCTGTTCAGTTCATCGTTGTCAATGCCGGTGACGAGGTCAAGAGCGTAAAGGACGGCGCCCTCTGCAATGTAGCTCCTACCATCCTGAAGCTGATGGGTCTTCCACAGCCTGCAGACATGGATGCCGAGCCGCTTTTCTAGCGAATTGAGAATCAATAATCAAACCCGGTCAGAGTTCCAGTTGTGGAGATCTGACCGGGTTTAATTGTTTAGTTCCAGCGATTATTCCGCAGGGGCTTCAGTCCTTTTGAGTTTCAGGACAGTGGTTCCCTCTGCAGAGAGAATTGAAACATTGTCATTGTCCGTCACCTGAACTTTTGCAGCAGCGCCAATTCCTTCAAGCACAGCAGTTTCCACTTCCGGAGTAGGGCCCATCATCTTGGTCACGCCTACTTCGCCGAATTTGATCGCATCACCTTTGACGCTGTATTCGCCGAAGAAATTATTGATGCTGGTATTTCCATGAACACCTTTCTCGTCGAAAGAAATGGAAGCCTTTTCGAAGCCGCCTTCTGTTGCGAGACCGCCGGCCTCCACGATTTCCCAGTCGCCGATCAATGCCTTGGCCACATCTGATTTCTTTCCCGCTCCACAGCTGCAAATCACAGCCAGAGCCACGAACATAAGAATCACTTTTTTCATAATCTATTGATTTTAAATAATTTATAATTAACCGCAACATCAAAGTGCTTAATTGGCAAAATTACATGTATTATACAGAAAACACAAATCGCAGTAAGCTGTATTTTACGTAAAAAATATATGGAGAATTTGTTTATTATAAAGACCAGTTGGCTGGTATTCTGACAGAAAACGATGCCTGATATGAATTCCGCTATTTCCCGGGGTAGTAGATAGCGTCACGGAGGTCTTTGGGGATAATGCGTGGATGAGCAGTGGATATAACCACCTAAAAAGGTGGTAAATTTCAAAAAGGTGGTAAATAATTGCTATCTTTGTGGAAACGTTAGTACTATGAGCAAATTGAGCGAGGCATACGAGAAATGGTTGGCTTTACAGCCTTTCTCTCCGACGGATTCGGCAAGACTTGACCGCAAGTTCATGCTGGACTTCAACTATAACAGCAACCATATCGAGGGTAACACCTTGACTTACGGCCAGACCGAGGTGCTTCTTCTCATGGGGGAGGTTATAGGCTCTGCCAAGATGAAGGACCTTGAAGACATGAAGGCCCACAATCTCTGTCTGAATCTCATGATTGAGGAGGCCAAGACTGCTGATCACCTTTCTGAGTCTTTCATCAAGCGACTCCATCAGGTGATGCTTCGTGAAGATTATACTGTCTATCGTGAGCTTTCTGGTGGTCGCCAGACAAGTTATGTCGTACACGCCGGCACATATAAGACCAGACCTAACTCTGTTATTACGCCTACGGGTGAACGCTTTGATTATGCCTCTCCTGAAGAGACTCCGTCTTTGATGTATGATCTGATTCAGTGGTACAACGAAGAAGAGCAGGCATGCAATCTTTCGCCGGTAGAGCTTGCAGCCTTGTTCCATTACAGATATATCAGAATCCATCCATTCGAGGATGGCAACGGCCGAATCGCGAGGCTTATTGTGAACTTCATTCTGCTCAAACATAACTATCCTATGGTTGTTGTGCTCAGTCGCAAGAAGACTACATATCTCAATGCTCTTGGCCTCGCTGATGTGAATGTTGGAGTAGTGCCCGCAGATGGCTCACATGCATCTATCGAGCAGATTAAACCATTTGTGAAGTACATGACGGATCTTATGGTATCTGAGATCAATCAGAACATTGCTTTCCTTCATGCTGATGCGAAGACTACTTGGTGGTATGATGGTGAGACTGTCACCTTCAGGAGCCCGAGAACAGTTTTGCTCCTGCAGCATCTGCAGAAGAATCCCAAAGCGACCATTGCAGAACTCGCGTCTGTGCTTGACATCAATACCTCAGCTGTCCAGAAACAGCTCTCAAACCTGCTGGCAAAGGGGTATATTACCAAAGATCCAGACACAAACAGCTACCGTGTAATAGCAGTATCTACCACCAAATAAGGTGGTAAATTTCCCAAAGGTGGTAAAAAAATCAGAGTCGGGGATGTGCCGGCTCTGATTTTTTTAGGGGATCGAGGTGGTCGATTTATTTGAGCTCCACGCTGCCTGGCCAGGTGCCGGAGGTGGTGCGGGTGGTGCCGAGCTGGTCTTTATTGAAACCGCCGAGGCTTTCTACCCACTCTGCGAACTTAGGAGCGAAGGCGCCTTTCAGGCGGGTGTTGCCGTTATTGGTTGTAATTGCCTTCAGGCGAGTGACGATGTCTGCCTCTTTTGCTTTCGTGAATGACGCAGACGGGCCGTTCCATTTCCAATAACCCTTTGATTTGTCAAAAGAAGAGCCATTGCAGAATGATGATTTAGGATCAAACTCCACTTTGTTCTTTTCCAGCCACGTACCATCAGAGTCAGCGACCTTAGCCCCGCCAATTATATCGTGATGCAGTATTACGGACGTTGCGGCAGCCTTCAAAAATACTGGGGCTGTTATATGTTCATTCACAAGCACACAGTTGTCATACCAACCACGGGTGCCGCCAGCATCGTTCATACGGCACAGAGCCAAAGCATTATTCCCAATGACTGAAGTATTTGCTGTAAGCAAATATCCGTCAGTGTTCAGACAAACGGAATTGCCTTCTGCCTGCAGGCTGACATTGTTGTAAATTGAGCAGTTATTCATACAAACTACAGATGAATTACGGCCGTGAACAACTGTGCCCCACTGGTTAGTCCTGAGGGTATTGTCGAAAATCTGGCAGTTGTTCATAAACAGAACTGCTTTTCCGTTGGTCTGGATAAGACCATGGGATGCTCCCTTATTATTCTTGAACACGCAGTCAGAAACACGAACCAGTCCGTCACCGCTCTGGAGCAACATAGCGCTACCGGCAGAACCCATATTGCCATCGAAAGTACAGTCGCTGATATCAAGATACGCATTCTGGACAGAAATCGCTCCACCGCTTGCCTTGGCAGCAACCTTCGTATAAGAATTGTTGCGGTTAGCTTCACAAGCAGTGAACACACAATTCTTCAAAGTCTGAACGGCAGACGCGCCGTTGATATGAATTGCACCTCCAGCTCCACCCAAATTATAACAGCCTGTAAATGTGCAGTTTTCGATTATCTGAGTTCCATTGCTGTTGTTGATTGAGCCTCCGGTATTTAATGTAAAATCTTCAGTGAAAGTGCAGCCTTTGACAGCAAGTTCAGCCTTGTCATTGTTGGTGAACAATGAGCCGCCGTTTCTTCCGTAGTTTTTAGAGAACGAGCTGTTCTCCACTGTCACTTTAGCCTCGAAAACATGGATTGCTCCACCACTTAAATACTGCGTACTATTAGTTCCGTCTGTTACCTTATTGCCAATAAAAGAGCAATCAACGACCTTTCCGGTCACGCCGGTCCCGTTGAAGACCAGCGCTCCACCATTATCCTTTGCGGAGAAACCATTCTGGAAGGTCAGTCCGTCAAACAAGACATTTCCCTTTTTGGTGAGCCAAATCTGGGATTTTCCGCCGCCGTCGAAGACAGTTGCATTGACCTTGGCGTCTCTTCCTGACAGACTTGCAGCCTTCGCATCGGCAGAATACCCGCCATAGACCCTGAAATCAGCACCTTCAGCTTCAGAAACAAGAGCTTCCTCTACTGAATATGTTCCAGCTGACATATAGACATTCATGACAGCACCCTTGGCAAGAAGAGCTTTAAGTTCCGTGAGTCCTGCGGCATTGTCCCAGTTGCTTCCGTCCTTTCGGCCTTTCGCCTCGGCAGAAACATAGAATCTGTCATCGAAGCCGACAATCTTGCCGAGAGGAAGGACATGACCCTTTTCGACGACAAGAGACTTTGCAGTGACCTTCTTGGCAAGTTCCTCTCCTTCCGCATCTGTCAGCACTACTGAGAAGCCTTCGAGAGTGGATGGTGCAACGGCAGCGTAATATGTGCCCGCACCTGAAACATTGAGCGTAACGACGTCAGCATCAGCGCTTTTAAATGTTATTTTGGAGACGGCAGCATCTACTGCTTCTATACGCAACAGACCGCATTGGTTCTCGAACGTGAGAGAATTGCTGCCGGTCCATTCTGCTACTGAAAGGCTCGCGTGAGCGAAGATTCCGTCCTGAACCTCAGGAGCAGAGACATTGATCTTGCCGTCCACGTAAGCGGCTGACGCGTCGAACGGATAGACCGCAAAAAGGCTGCGGGTTCCTTCAAACTGTTCCAATGTAAAGGCTGCAGGGACTTTTACGGTAATGGAAGCGGAGCCGTCCGCCTTGATGTTTTCGGCAGTAAGAGCCTCGGATTCAGAGCTTCCGGTCTCGCCGTTCACTTCATAGAACACAGAAACCTTGTCGCCGACAGACCAGAGCACGGTGCCGTCGTCCTTGATTTCTGTTTTCGTCGATACATTCTGGATTTCTGCGGACTGATTGGTTTTCGCAGAAACGTCAAATGTCACCTCAACGAGCTCCGCCGGGTCAATTTTCTGACCCGGAGTCTCGTTTTCCTTATCACAAGCAGCGAATACTACCGCCGCCATCGACAAAATTGTAAAAAATCTATTCATCAGGTTTCTTAGTTTTACCAATTGAATTCATCATCAATGGTATACACATCGTGTATTACGTTTGCCTTAACATTCTCATTAGACATCGCAAAAGATGCATCTACCATAAAGGTGCTGATTTCAATCATTGGAGTTGTATATGTTTTACCCCCCCCAGCATTTTTTCCAAGTGTTTCATAATTATGTGTCTTGTTAGGAATTATCTCAATCCTTTGCCGTCAAGATACTTGATGACGAGCTCGGCGACATCGGTCTGGACGAAATCCGAGCCGGAGGCAATGAACTTGTCCAGCGGAGTATAGTCCCCGTTGCGCAGGGCATTATCCCACCTGTCAAGGAGATTGGAATATGAAAGATATCCTTTCACATGCATCTTCGTGCCGAACTCAGGAATGCTGTTGTTCAGATATACGGCGTTTCCGTACTGGAAGAGTTTCGCGCCGATCATACCGGAGTATGAAGACGTAGCCTCCACGCTGTTGACGTACGGATGAACCGCTACCAGAGGATTAAGCTTCTGATATTCAGCAATGTCTCCGCTGGCGAACAGCATGACCTGGTCCTCCACGCCGGCTTCATAAATTACTTCAAGCACCTTTGCCGGAACATTGTTTTTCCCCGCAAGGTCAAGATTGACATAAATCTTGTCCTTGGTGGCCTTGAGAGCCTCCAAGAGGGTAGGGACCTTAGCGACATTGTTCTGCTCGTCCTTATAGACCTTGCCGTTACGGACCATGTCGAAGGACTTGATCTGCTCTAGCGTCAGAGAAGAAACGGCACCGACACCGGTAGTCGTCTCATTGACAGTCTCATTGTGCATAAGAACGAGCTGGCCGTCCTTGGTAGTGGGGACATCAAGTTCCACCATATCCGCTCCGGCCTCGATAGCGTGAAGGATGTTCGGAATGGAGTTGTCCGGAATCCCCTGCTTGAAGGATTCCATCGTATTGCCGCGGTGTGCTACGACATAGATGCGGCTCACCGTGAGGTCTTCCTCCCACTTCTCCTGAACAGCATCGCAGAGTTCAAGCAAAGATGTTGTCTTGGGATTGATCTGCCCCTTATCCTGATCTTTTACTACGTACTCGGTGCTGTTGCAAGAGACAAGTGCGAGTGATGCTACGAGAAATGATGCAAAAAATTTTCTCATTTCGATAGAATTAGATTTGACGGTTCGTATGACGTCTGTCGTGACCGAACATCGGCCATTCAGATGCAGCAGGTCCTTTGCAGAACTTGTTTTCGCTCTTGTCATAAGGACGGAACGCGATTACACCTGAGAATGTTCTGGTATCGGAATCAGTAAATGAGATATAAACGATACCATCGTCACCGATTACTACAGATGACCAGATCTTCGCCACACGGAGGCCTTCAAATGTCTTGGCATCTTTCGACATTACTGCGTCTGCGATATCTGCTTTCAGCAACAAGTTGCAGTTCTTGTCAACGACATAATACTGACCGGACTCTGTTCCGAAGTGAATGTTTCCGGCAGCGTCAACAGCCGGTGAACCAGCCACTTTCTCCTGGACTTTGTAACGTCCGATGACTTTGCATTTGCCGTCAGCATCAGCGGTCTTAGGATCAATGACTACGATTCCACCATCATCCTGACCGGTAGTGAATGCGAGAGCAGCTACGATGTAGCCTTCAGAAGTAATGGCAACACCACCCTGATCCTGCACAGCGCCGTTATCTTCAACATAGTGGTTCACAACAATATTACCGGTCGCAGCCTCCACAGCATAAACTCTTGTTCCTACCTGGTCAGTAAGGACACCTGCAACGCATGGCTTTCCGTTAAGCGTAAGAGCTGCGATTCCTCCCATCGGAGCTTGTTTGACAAAAGTCTGCTCTTTGTTACTGTTCCATTTGCCCCAAGCCGGATTAACTTTATTGTCGCCGCCATTGTCGAGGGTATTCTGGGCTATGGTCCAAAGACCCCAGTTTCCACCATACCAGCTCACATAGCCGTCTTTCGTAAGAAGCAATCCTGTACGGCAGCCTCCTGCAGGTTGTGCAAAGCCATTGCGCTTGCCGGTAGCTTTATCTGCGGAAACGGCGATTCCATTTTGTCCTGTGCAGCCGAAATAGATATTCTTGTCGCCAATACCACCTATACTTGCCTGATATGCAGGCTCCGGTGTAGTTCCATCAGCCCTATACCACTGGCTGAATGACCATTTCACTGAACCGTCAGCATTGTAGGCGATAAAATGGCCATCCTTATCGGCTGAACCGCAACCGATGAAAACGGTGCCGTCGGTGTCGATTGAAGGAGTGCCGTAAGTCACGCCTTTATTGACAGCTGTGAACATTTCCTTGTCGAACACTTTCTTGCCGTCCTTGTCGAACTTGTAGAGCTTGTTCGATCTTGTAGAACACCATACGCTTCCGTCATTGGCGATCGCCGGAGAGGTGATGGCATTATAGCCTTCCATATATCCAGCCCAGAGGACCTCAAGTCCACCGGTCTTGGCAACAGGAGCCGGATCCACTACGACAAGCTTCTTTTTGCTTGCCTTGTTGCCGAGGTCATCTGTCAATGACAGTGTTACGGTATATGTTCCGTTGGTCTTGAATGTGTATTTCACATCCTCGTCATGCTTTTCGAGCTTTTCGCCGTCGACTGTCCAGTCGTAAGTATATGGCTTCTTTCCACCAGTGCTGGTGCTGGTGAAATGAATTTCGTCTCCTGCATAACAAGGGTTTGCAGAAATCTCGAAACTTGCAGTAAGACTGCTTACTTCAACCTTCTGCTTCTCGCAGGCAAGAACTGATACCAGCGCGCCTGCTACCAGACATAATGTTTTAATCTTATTCATAATGTTTTAATGATATGGGTTTTACAATTATTGTTCTGCTCCTGAATAACCGGGATTCTGGGTATATGCTCCGCCGGCTTTATCTCTTTCATCCTGAGGGATAGGCCAGTACATGAGGAAGTCACGTCCGTTCCACTCGGAATACTGCTTGTCAATCCACTTCGAGAAATCGGCAGAATGATGCCTCAGGCCGATTCTCTTTATATCGAACCAGCGATGTCCCTCAGCATAGAACTCCCTGCGGTTTTCATCGAGAATAAGCGTTTCAAGCTCATCTTTTCCGAGTGAAGCAGGCAAGTTCACCGATGCATACCTCTTTTCGAGAAGTGAAAGAAGGGTCTCACGCGCTCCCGGATAATCTCCGCTCGCCCACTGCGCCTCAGCTTTTATGAGATATACATCCGCCAATCTCATACACATCAGCGGAGACTGTGAAGGCTCCGGATTCTTTATGAACTGACCGCCCTGTCCGTTAGGGAATTTGATGATTGGCTTAGGATCCTCGACAGAGAATGTAGCCGCCTTGCGGATGTCTCCTGTTCTTGCGGCGTTGTCACTGTACAGATTGGCCCAGCATTCGTCAGTCGGAGAGTAGTTGTATGAGCCGTCAGTATCATTGACACTCTCAAACAAACGGTTGTAATTGGTAGAGCGGATGTTGATCGGGGCGAATATGATTTCCTTGTTTGAAGTACCGTTGATAAACATTGACGCAAAATCCTCGCTGTTCGAGTTCAATGAGAAGCGGCCGGACTTGATCACATCGTCAGCAAGGGCAATGGCTTCAGCGTCCTGCGCCATCCAGAGCATTATCTTCGCACGGAAAGCCTTGCAGAATTCCTTGGACGGATATGCGAAGCTCTTGAATTCGCCCAAAAGGTCCTCAGCGGCCTTCAAATCCTCGACTATCATCGCCCAGACTTCTTCCTCGCTGGAACGCGGAACGATTTCCGTGCTGCCGGAAACCTTTATGATAGGAACTCCGCCATAACGCTGCACGAGTCCTGTGTAGATTATTGCCCTGAAGAGATAGCCTGTTCCGAGTGCGGTCCTGACGTCACTGCTGCCCTGGTTGGATGCTCCAAGTGCTGATTTTATCAAAAGGTTGGCGTAGTTTAGTTTCTGATAACAATACTGCCATCTGGTCAATGGAATCTTTGCAGAAGCCGACTGCGTCTCGCCATGGACATCCGAATAGGAAAATCCGGGACCGCCTTTGAAGTTTTCTGCCAGATAATCCCCTTCAAACCACAAATTGGTCAAAAATGCCTCGTACTGATGGAGAGTACCGTTTGTCAACAGCGCGAGGTCATTGTCTGTAAGCTTGTTGGCAGGAATCTGTCCTTTCGGACTCGGATTGTCCAGCCACGAGCATGATGCCGCAAGAACCGACACGCACAAAATCATTGAAATAAATATCTTGTTTTTCATATCTGTCAGTAATATTGATTGATACATCTTTTAGAACTGGATCTGAATACCGAAGAGGTAAGACCTGAGTGAAGGCTGGTAGCCGAAATCGACACCGTAACCGGCTGACGCAGGGCCGCTCGACATGGAAACTTCAGGGTCATATCCGTCATACTTCGTGAGCGTCAATGCATTGTCCACCGAGAAGAACACTTTTGCAGAATTCGACTTGATGGCTTTCAGCACCTTGTCCGGAAGATGATAGGAAAGAGTTATCGTCTTGAACTTGAAATATGACGCATCCTCAAGATAACGGGTAGATGTCAGGATATTGTAATCCACGTCCCAGCCGGTATGGACTCCTGAAAGAACCGGACGCGGCATATCATTGATTCCAGAGCCTTCGCGCCAATAATGATTGGCGGCGTGCTTGCTCACATTGAAATAGTTGGTCACGGACTTTCCGGAATCGTCAGTCACTGTTCCCGAGCTGAGTCCGAGATGCTCGGTACCTTCCTGGCCGCAGCCCTTCCAAGCGGCGAACACCTTGCCTCCGATGCTGTACTGGCAGAAGACTGAAAGTTCGAGGCCTTTCCAGCCGAAGTTGAGGTTCGCACCACCGAAGAAATCAGGGGTTGCCTTTCCGACGCGCATCCTGTCATCGTTATAGTCAATGTCTCCGTCACCGTTGACGTCAGTATAGATGCAGTCTCCGGCTCTTACGCCTTTTGCATAGAGTTTTGCAGGAACATCCTCGTCATGCTGGTAGATACCCTCAAAATTGAGCATATACCAGGAAGATACAGGCTGACCGGTGATGAGCGCGTGCTTGGTACCGCCGAAAAGATTAGCCTGCTGTATAGGGATGATATCCTTACCGTCAAGAAGTTTCGTAAGCTTGTTCTTGTTGTAGGAAATATTGGCATCGAGGTAGAGATGGAAGTCTCCGATTTTGAGTGGAGTACCGCCCACGGTGAGTTCGAATCCGTCATTGGATATGCTTCCGATGTTGGATGTAAGTGTCGTGTAACCTGAAGTTACGATTACCGGCTTCTGATAGAGCAGGTCGTCGGTAGTAGCATGGAAATAATCGAAATCGACATGCATCCTGCCCTTGAACAGCTCCGTATTGACTCCGAAATTGTACTTTGTCGAAACCTCCCACTTCAAGCCCTGGGCAGGTGTGGAGAATGCAAGACCGGAAACGCCGTTATATGAGGAGCCGGCGCTGACGAGGTCCATTGCAGCCCAGTTGCTGATGCCGTCCATGGAACCGGTCTGGCCTGCTGATACGCGGAAACGCAGTTCATCCACCACATCATTCTTCGGGAAGAACTTTTCATTGGAAATGATCCAGGCGAGGGACGCAGCCGGGAAGAATCCGAATCTGGATTCCTGCGGGAAACGTGACGAGCCGTCAGTTCTGAACGAAGCGTTGAGGACATATCTGTCCTTCCAGTTGAATGCAGCCCTGGCAAACCAGGATTCGAGGGCGTATGCATTGTATCCGATGCTTCCGCTGTAAATCTGGGTTCCGCTCGTTATAAGGTTGAAACTGGATGACGGGAATGCATTGTTCGCATAATTGTCTGAAGCTGCGCCGAAATTGGATGCGCTGTAATTCTCGTATGAGAAACCGGCCATAAGGTTATAGGTGAGGCCTTTCCATTTATTCTCGTATGATGCCACTGCATCGAACACATATCTCAGACTGGTGTTCTTCTGCTCTGAAAGTGCATGCCAGCCGTCTTTGTAACCACGCTCGGTATTGAGTTCCGTGAGTTTCTTGGTGGTATGGTCATAGATGGAGTATGCACTGAGGGAAGGCGTGAACTTGAAACCCTTGAACGGAGTAAAATCCATGGAGAACGTTCCTTGGAGCTGGAACCTGTTCGTCCAGTAATCTTCCTCGTTGATGGCCATCACAGGGTTATGACGGACAAGACCGTCCTTGCTCATTGTCCTGTAATCTCCGCCGTCGGCATTGACTCTGGTCTGGAAGCCCTTGGAGTCGGTGGTTCTCGTGCAATACGGTGTGTACCAAGGCTGTTCCTCGCGGGCAGCTCTCAAGACCTTGAGCGAGCCGTCCTGCTCCTCGATCATGTCGTAGCGGGAGAATGCTCCGGAAAGATTGAGGTTCACCTTGAGCCAGTCCGTAAGTTTCTGGTTCACTTTGGAACGGAGGGTGTATTTTCCGAAATTCGTCTTGTTGAGATATCCCTGCTGTCCCTCGGCGCCGAATGAGAGAAATGCCTGTGTCCAGTCGTTGCCGGCCTGAACGCTTGCCGATGCAGTGTAACGCTGCGCAATTTTTCTGGAGATGGAGCCTACCCAGTCGAAATCAGTGATGTTCTCCGGTATCGAGAATGTCTTCAGTTCCTTCTTCTGGAGGTTATAGTTGTCGAAAGCTTCCTGCATGACCTTGATGTATTCCGCGGTTGAAGCCATCTCGATATCCTTGGCAATGTTGGAAAGTCCGTATGTGCCGTTCACGCTGATTATCGGCTTGCCTGACTTGCCGCTCTTGGTAGTGATCACAATGACTCCAGAGTTCGCCCTTGAACCATAAATGGCTGTCGCAGAGGCATCTTTCAGCACCTCCATGCTTTCAATATCAGAGGCGTTGATATTAGGATAGGACTCTGCGGGAATGCCGTCCACCACATAAAGCGGACTTGAACTTCCAGCGATGGAGTTGACTCCACGGATAATCACATTAGGGCTTGAGCCTGGAATTCCGGACGCATTGCTGATACTCACTCCAGGTGCTCTTCCCTGAAGCGCCTTGATAGGATCCATCTCGGCGCCACGGTCCACCTGGTCCATTTTTACGGACGAGATAGATGAGCTGACCAGCCTCTTGGACTGACTGCCGTAACCTACTACGACAGTCTCCTCGATGGCAAGCGCGTCTTCTTCAAGCACGACCCTGACCGGAGTGGCATCCTGCGGAGTAGCTATCTTCTTCTCGACATATCCGAGACAAGAAAATGTCAACTGAGGAACATCGGCGTCAACAGTCATCGTAAAACTTCCGTCAATGTCAGTCAAACAGCCTTGATTCGCCTTTCCGCTAATTACCGCGACGCCTACAATCCCGAGTCCGGACGCATCCACGACTTTTCCGGTCACTGTATGTTTCCCGACTTTCGGACTGACCTTTACGGGTGAGATAAGAGCTATCTGGCGGCCTTTGATCGTATAAGTAATTCCCGTTCCTTCCAAGATAGTCTTTACCGTCTGTTCAATGTCCGCACCCTTCACATTTGCAGAAATTCGTGCATTTGTATCCACGTTCTGGGCATCATAGAAGAACGAGTAATTACTGTTCTTTTCCACTGCCGCAAGTGCCTCGCGAAGCGTGACACCTTTCAGATTCAGCGTAATCTTCTCCTGAGCCAGTGCCGTTCCGCACATAAGCAGGAAAAAGGATATTGCTGCGCATATCAACTTTTTTACTTGCATAAGATTTATGTGATTAATTTAATAGACTATAGCAGATTTAGGGCTCTCGAAACGATAATTCACGCCTGTAGTCGCGCTGATGATGGAAAGCACGGACTCTAGAGACTCATCGGTTATCGTGAAGTTTATGCAGCCCTTTCCGACCATATTGTCGGCCAGAACCACATTTACGCCATACCACATGGACAAGTCATGGCACACCTTGTCAAGAGTCGCATCCTGGAACGACAGGCGCTCCATGCACCACAACATTGATCCGCGCACATCACCCTTTCCGATTCTCACCTCGCCGCTTTTCTTGTCGAAAACCGCTACTTCACCCGCCTTCATTATGCTTTCTTTCCCCTCTTCGATTCCTGTCAATGACACAGATCCTTCCACCAGGCTGACAATCACCTCATCCAGCCGTGAATCCACATCGAACTTGGTTCCCAACACCTTGATTTCCAGTCCTCCTGTCTGAATGACGAACGGCTTTTTCTTATCTTTGGCCACATCGAAGAACACACGTCCTTCCGCCAAGACATTCCTGTCCTTCTCGCCGAAATGCTTTCCGTATGTGACAGACGCCCCGGCATTGAGAGTGACGTCACTTCCGTCAGGAAGGCAGACACGGCTCTTTCCGGAAACGCTCGCGAACGTGACAGGCTTGTCTCCATACGATTCATATATATTGTAACTGAATATCGAAACGACTGCAACGGCTGCGGCAGCTGCAATTCCGGCAGCAATGCGGACAAACCGGGAGGCGAACAAACTCGCCCCACGTTCCGCAGCCAGGCGCCTGTTAAGCTCCGACCAGGCGTTATTTATGTCAAAATCAGGAGTTTCCGCGTCCACTATCTCGTTCCAGACTTTCAAGAACTTGCGATACTCGGCATCATTTCCAGGCACGGCCAACCACTCCGCAAACAGCTTTTCCTGTTCCGGAGAGTTACTTTCCCTCAAATGTCCGGCTAATACTTTTACGATTTCCGTCGGTATGCGTGTCTTCATAATTACGTGACTTTACTATAAAGACACATCCGGACACACCGCTACCCTCGAAAAAAAATTGATTTTTTACATGAAAATAAGAAAAAGGTAAAGTTTTTTCACAGCGATACGCATATATTTCAGGGCCCGGGACATATATCCTTCCACGGTCTTCACGTCCAATCCAGTCCTGGAAGCAATCTGCGCGTATGTCAGTCCTTCCTTACGGCTCATATTGAAAATATCCCGGCACTTTTTCGGAACCGAAGAAGCAGCCTCCCAAGCTATTTCTATCAATGTGTCCGTATCGAATTCGTATATTTCCTCATAGGACACCGATGATGCCGTCTCCAGCTCCTCATGATGTTTGCGGGAACGTATCTTGTTCAAGCTGCGGTTATGCACCGCTCTTTTAGCGTAAGTTTCGAAAGACTTTTCAATGTTTATGGATGTCCTGTTGCGCCACAGATGCATAAAAAAGTCCAGCACGACCTCTTCGGCATCCATCCTGTCTCCGGTGTAAAAATAGGCATAACGGCAAAGAGGTTCATACCAAAGATCAAACAACGCCTTAAAGCTCTCGTTGTTTCCTTCAGCACTAGACTTCCACAATATGCCCGTAGCCTTTTCTTCCATCAGTTACGAATTATCTATATTGTTCTACGCAAATACTGTGGCGAAAGTATATAAATAATCGGTCAACTCCAAGATTTTTTTAGAGACGCCCCGATTCCATCGCAATCATCTCTGCGAATGCGGGCCAGGAATTGCGGGCTATGAAATGGCGGATGGCGGTCTGGTTCAGCTGTTTGGGAGAATTGAGGATGGACACCAGTTCGGGGATGGAGTGGTATATGCGGCAGACATTTTCGGAGGCCAGGTCTGCGAAGGCGCCGAAAGACGGGCCCACCGGTTCGCCGCCCATGGCAATCGTGTCCATAAGGACGCCGGAACCGGAAACAGAGCCGGGAAGATATGGAAAAACCACGTATTTGCTGGACGGGACGAGACTGCGGAGCTCTTCGAAAGATGCGGAACGGTTCTCGAAAAGAAAGTGAGTGGCGGACGGACGGGAAATGCTCTGCTCTATCGAAGCTGACAGAGAAGAATCGGAACATCGGCCCACTATGTGGACATCCAAGCCGGCATCACGGATTTCGGGACAGGAAACGAACTCCAGAACGCCCTTATATGGAAGGACATTGCCCCAGATCAGAATGCGGCCGGAAGACATGTCGGGCGCGGGAACATCGGTCGCCGGCATCGGATGGCAGACGTATTTCACCTTGGCGGGGTCGCCGCCGAAATTGGAAATCAATGACTTGGCGTACGCGGCCGTGTCGGTGGAATGGGACAGCACCAGGACCGCCTGGCGGAGCATGCGCATTGTCAGGGAACGGGACATCCGATTCTCGCCCTTGTGCGGACGCGGATTGTGGAAAATGAATATGACCTCGCGACGGCGCAGCTTCATGATGACAAGCGAAAGCATTGCCGCAAGATACTGGATGGACGCAAGTTTGTGGAACGCTATGGTCTCCACGAAACTCAGCAGGAAAACATCGGCAGAGAAAGAATAGCGAAGCAATGTCAAGCCCTGCGAAAGTCGCGGTTTATTCTCAGAATCAAGCACTTCGAAATACGATGCGAGTTCCTTTTTCAAGTGGATGAAATAAGGATTGGGGTAACCGCCCTTGCGGTTGGCCGACGGAGCCACGTAAATTTTCCTGCGCATAATCCGGTCTGTCAGATCAGAAACATCAGATATCCAAGGCCCATGAGAACGGACAATGCGAATGTCGACATGACAAGCATCGGAAGCATCGGGTCCAATGCCTTGTCTTCACGGGTCCAGATAAAATATAGATGTACCGCGAAGAGCGGAAGCGTCAGGAAGAAGAGCCAATGCCAAGGGTCCGGGAACCGCAGCAGATTGAATATCACAAGACATATCCAGCCGCCTGCGATAAGGGCGGTATGATAAATACGGGCACCCTTCACACCTATGCGCATAGGAGTGGTCACACGGATTCCGGCATCGGATTTCACGTCGCGTATATTATTGACATTCAATACTCCTACACTGAAACAGCCGATGGCGACAGCAGGAAGGAGAAGAATCATTGACGGTATCGTATGGGCCACCACGAAATAAGCGCCCAGCACAGAGACGAGGCCGAAGAATATGAATACCGAGAGGTCGCCAAGTCCCCTATAGCCGTAAGGATTGCTGCCGAGGGTGTATTTTATCGCACCTCCGATGGCTGCAGCGCCGAGAATAATGAGGCAGATCGGCTCCAGCTGGAACAATGTTCCGAAAGATGCCTGAAGCATCAGGAGTCCCGACAATGCACATGCCACGGTCATCACCACGATGAAACGCTTCATTTCGGTCACCGTGAGCCCGCCTTCCTCCAACGAATATTTCGGGCCCTTGCGCTTGGCATTGTCCACACCGCTCAACGAGTCGCCGAGTTCATTGGAAATGTTGGAAAGAATCTGGAGACAGACCGTGGTGAGCATCACCAGCAGCGCCACCTTGAAACTGATACGATAGTCAGCAGCTGCCAACATGATGCCCAGTGCCACTCCCGCAAGAGAGAGGGGCAGAGATCTCAGCCTCATGGACTTTATATAGTACGACAATTTCTTCATCATTTCATTTT
The DNA here is from genome assembly GCA_000434935.1 of Bacteroides sp. CAG:709. GTDB lineage: Bacteria > Bacteroidota > Bacteroidia > Bacteroidales > UBA932 > Cryptobacteroides. The sequence goes on from FR882197.1 coordinate 29,480, forward strand.
CTTAGGGAAAAACACCTTTATCGCTACAGATATGCCATGCACGACAGCATAGACAAATCCCTGACTTCTACAATCATATATGAACTGCTGATGCGGAGGACGTCCGTCAGGAGCATAAAGATAAGCGATTCTGTCGTGAAGGGAGCATGACCGGTCACGCCATTTCTGGACATGCTCTGAACGGTCGCACGTGCACAGTACACCCGGCGCCACCACGCGGACGACATTGGCCTTGAAGGCCCTTACGCCATAGTCAATGTCTCCGTAGGAATGCTGGTAATGGATGTCAAGATTTCCCAGAATCCGGTAGACGTGCGACGGGACCAGCACCAGCTTGCCGTCGAATGTGTAACATGGAACCGGAATCGCAGGGTCCGGCTCGACAATCTTACCCGACTTGTTGCGTCCTCCATAACTCAGTTCTCCGGAGGAATCTTCCGCCGTACCGACCACTATCGCCTTGTGTCTCAGAAACATTGACGTTTCCATAAGACATGCGAGAGCTCCTTCTTTCATGCGTGCGCGGACATTGGTCCAAAGGTAGAAATCGGGCGCGTCCTTCGCGGCTTCTTCCCACGCGGCGTGCATCCCGAGATTCCAGTACAACGTCCCGCTTCCGCGGACAATGCGGGTCTGCGGAAAGTTTTCTTCAACGGCTTCGGCAGTCCCGTCCGTGCACCCGTCATTCACCAGATATACCGTGAAGGAATACATGCCGTCGCCCTTCATGGAATCTATCTGCTGATAACAATTGCGCAGGCAATCCAGAGTCTGTTCCAGACTGTTGTGGACTGTCAGAAGTACCGCTACTTTCTGCATTATGAATCGAGTTTAAGAACAGCCATAAACGCACTCTGAGGCACCTGTACGGTACCGATCTGGCGCATACGCTTCTTTCCTTCCTTCTGTTTTTCGAGCAGTTTACGCTTTCTGGTCACGTCACCGCCGTAGCATTTCGCCGTCACGTCCTTACGCACCTGGCGCACGGTTTCACGGGCAATGATTTTCGCACCGATCGCCGCCTGGATCGCGATGTCGAACTGCTGACGCGGAATGAGGTCCTTCAGTTTCAGGCATATCTTCCTTCCGAAATCATAAGCCCTGTCCTCATGGATGAGCGTAGAAAGCGCATCGGCAGGGTCACCGTTCAGCAAGATATCCAGCTTGACCAGTTTTGCAGGTCTGTAACCCTTTATGTGATAATCGAATGAGGCATATCCCTTCGAAATCGTCTTGAGCTTGTCATAGAAGTCGAACACGATTTCGGAAAGAGGCATCTCATACGTAAGCTCCACCCTGTCGGCAGTGACATAATGCTCGCCCATGAGGGTTCCGCGCTTGTCGATGCAGAGTTTCATTATCGGACCGTAGAACTCCGTATTGGTAATGATCTGCGCACTGATATATGGCTCCTCGATATGGTCGATGAGCGTCGGGGCAGGAAGTCCTGACGGGTTGTGCACGTCAATGCACTCTCCCTTGGACGTGTAAACCTTGTACGACACGTTAGGGACAGTCGTGATGACGTCCATGTTGAACTCCCTGAAAAGCCTTTCCTGTACGATTTCCAGATGGAGGAGTCCGAGGAAGCCGCATCGGAAGCCGAATCCCAGCGCCATGGATGACTCCGGTTCGTAGACGAAGGAAGCATCGTTCAACTGGAACTTTTCCAATGTCGCACGAAGTTCCTCGTATTTGTCCGCCTGCACCGGATACATTCCGGCGAAAAGCATCGGTTTCACCTCCTCAAATCCCGCAATCGCCTCTTTACAAGGTCTTTCCACATGTGTGATGGTATCGCCGACCTTGACCTCCGCCGCAGTCTTGATACCGGAAATGATATATCCCACATTGCCGCAGCTGACCTCCTGTGTCGGCGACAGCCGCATTTTCAGCACACCGATTTCGTCTGCGACATATTCCTGTCCGGTATTGAAGAACTTGACCTTGTCACCGGTATGGATAACTCCGTTCTTGATCTTGAAATATGCGATAATGCCTCTGAACGAGTTGAATACAGAGTCGAAAATCAATGCCTGGAGCGGTGCTTCCGGGTCTCCTTCCGGTGCCGGAATCTTCTCCACGATGGCATCCAGAAGCGGCGCCACGCCTTCTCCTGTCCTCGCGGAAACCTGGAACACTTCCTCCGGGTCACATCCGAGAAGGTCGCAGACCTCGTCGGTCACCACGTCCGGACGTGCGGCATCCATGTCGATCTTGTTCAGGACCGGTATAATCTCCAGGCCATGGTCAATGGCCTGATACAAGTTCGAAATCGTCTGTGCCTGAACGCCTTGCGTAGCATCCACCACAAGCAGCGCACCTTCACAGGAAGCGATGGAACGGGACACCTCATAAGAGAAGTCCACGTGGCCCGGGGTATCGATGAGGTTCAGCACATAAGGTTCTCCCTTATAGTTGTACTCCATCTGAATAGCATGACTCTTGATGGTGATGCCCTTTTCCCTCTCCAGGTCCATATCGTCCAGGACCTGATTTTCCATCTCCCTCGCGCCCAATGTCTGTGTAAGTTCAATGAGCCTGTCGGCCAATGTGCTCTTGCCGTGGTCAATATGGGCAATGATGCAGAAATTTCTAATATGTTTCATTTGCCCTCCTATTTCTGAATTTCAGTGTTCTCCGAAGAATCTGCCGGAGCATAACCGGCTACCTCTTCATCTGGAATACTAGACCTCATCATCGCCACAAGTGATAGTTTAAGATCGTGAGACACAGTCTTTTCGCCACCTTTCTCCAATTCGTCTATGAGGTAGTAGAGGAACTGGCAGACACGCTCGAAGTCATCTGCCGCATACTCGTAGAACTGCATGTAGAAGTTCGCCGTCGTGAGCAATTCCTTGCCGAAACGCGCACCGAGGTCAGCTGCCTTGTCAGGTGCTCCGGCTGCGAAATAATCCGACACCATATTGACCACCATATAGTCATTGGTATAGAAGCCGAGAGGAATCGACTCCAGCGGCCAAACATGATCCGGCATTGACTCCTGACATTTGTCCAGGACTTTAAGCGCCCTTTCCTTGTCGCCTGTCTTCAGGAGAGCATTGGCCGTAGCCACGAAGAGCTCTCGCTGCGGAAGCACGCCGAGGAAGGTGTAATAGTTCTGATAGTCAACATCATAGTCATCCTGACGGATAGCATCCCATGTAAAGACGTTCATCATCTTGTCATAGAGTTCGTCCACGTCCACGAGTCCCGGATCCGCTGAAGAAATCCTGTTGCGTATCGGCACGAACTTGCTGGAATATCCCTCATACATGAGATAATCTTTCAGTCCTATATTGAGGTCACCGCCCTGGCTCAGAACATTCAACGGTCTGTCCCACTGATAGTTGGAGAGCAAATCAAGAATAAAGAGCTCCGGCTTGGTGATATAGTTCTTGCCCTTGGGAATTTCCAGCACTATCTGGTCAGGAATCATATCCGCGAACTTAGGACTTACGATGCCCGATTTCAATGCATTTTCCTTGTTCACCGGAATGCTTATCTTCCTGGACATGATATAGTCCACTTTCTTGCCGTTTTCCAGCACCAGTTTAGCGTCAGGATGCTTGAACACCATCATCACATCGGAGATAGGAATGACCTGGTTCCTTGAATCAGAGATGTATATGAAGTCATTGGTACCGTAAAGGTACTGCTCCACGCCCACTGTCAGCGGAAGCGGCTTCGATTCGTTGCAAGCCCACTTCATCTGACCGATGTGCCAGTCCGTACCGAGGAGCGAGGTATTCACGATGCGGACATCCGGACGGACATTTTCGACCTCCTGGGCATACCAGAGAGGGAAAGTATCATTGTCACCATGAGTGATGAGGATGCCCTGCTCGCCTACGGAATTCAGATAGTTTCTCGCCATCTCGACGGAGGTGCGACGGTTGCTTCTGTCGTGGTCGTCCCAGTTCTGCTGCGCCATGAGGGCAGGCACGAAAAGGCAAGCCAATGTCAATGCACCTGCGGTGGCAGCCGGATATTTGTTTTTCAATGCTCCGCCGATCCAGTGGAACAATGCCATAGCACCGAATCCGATCCAGATGCAGAACGCATAGAACGAGCCCGCATAAGCATAGTCACGCTCGCGCACCTGATAAGGCGGCTGGTTAAGGTACATGACAATGGCGATTCCCGTCATGAAGAACAGCAGGAACGTCAGCCAGCAGCCTCTCTTGTCCCTCTCGAACTGGAAGAACAGGCCGAAGATGCCCAGCAGCAACGGCAGAAGATAGTAATGGTTCTTGCCCTTGTTGTTTTTCAGCACTTCCGGAGCATCGCTCTGGTCACCGAGACGCAGCTGGTCAATGGCCGGAATGCCGCATTCCCAGTTTCCGTAGAACAATTCTCCCGGGCTCGGGCTGTGTATGTCGTTCTGCCTTCCGGCGAAGTTCCACATGAAGTATCTCCAGTACATCCAGTTCAGCTGGAAGTCGAAGAAGAAATTCAGGTTCGCCCAGAAAGACGGCTTCTTGTAGTCTGCTCCCGGAATCGTACGGCCTTTGCCGCCCGTGTAGGATTCATAGAACTTGATATATTTAGGGTCGCCGTTCCACATTCTCGGGAACAGCATCTTGCCGGATGATTCGTAGACAGGGTCCGACGGCGCATCCACATGCTTGTACTTGCCGCCCACCGGAGCCCAGTATTTCTTGCTTTCGAGGTGGTAAGGTGCACCGTAATACTGTCCGTAGACGAGCGGTGTGGTTCCATATTGCTCACGTGAGAGATAGCGGACAAGAGTAAAGGCATTGTCCGGCTGATACTCATTGGTCGGAGGCATCACATTGGAACGGATAATCACGATCGCGAATACGGAGAATCCGATAACGATGGTGGTAAAGCAGAGCAAAATGGTGTTGATCATCACTTTACCTCTCTTGTAGGTCCAGAACGCGCCCCAGAAACAGAGTGCAAGAAGTGCGACCATGAAGAATGACGCTCCGGAGTTATAAGGAAGTCCGAAGACATTGACAAACAGCAGATCAGCGTATGCGGCCCATTTCGGAAGATACGGTATGATGACGAACAGGAGCAATGCGAGTATCACGACTGACACCATGAAAATCTTCACATATTCCCATAACGAGTAGTGACCGTTCTCGCGGCGTCTGTAGTAGAACAGGAACACCAGCACCGGAATCGTCAGAAGGTTAAGCAGATGCACTCCTATGGAGAGTCCCATGAGGAATGAAATCAGCACGATCCACCTGTTCGCATACGGGGTGTCCGCCTGGTCGTACCATTTGGTCATAGCCCAGACTACCAGCGCTGTGAAAAGCGACGACATCGCATAGACCTCGCCCTCGACAGCCGAGAACCAGAATGTGTCGGAGAAGCAGTATGCCAATGCTCCGATCGCACCGCTGCCGCATATCAATATCGCCTGGCTGACGCTCCAGCCGCCGTTCTCTTCAGGTTTCCCCGCGAGACGCTTCGCGAAAAAGACTATCGTCAGGTAAAGCAGGAAGATGGTCAATGCCGAGCACAATGCGCTCATGACATTCACCGCAATAGCCGCATGAGCGGCGTCGGTAAACATTGTAAAGAAACGCGCAATGAGCTGGAACATAGGGTTTCCGGGAGGATGGCCCACTTCCAGTTTGTATGATGATGCAATAAATTCACCGCAATCCCAGAAGGATGCTGTCGGCTCGATGGTGGAAAGGTACGTGAATGCTGCTATCACGAAGACGACCGCAGAGGTTATACCGTCCCAGAGTCTGAACTTTTTATTATCCATAAATAAATTTAAAATTTCTTCTTTGCGGAGACAATGTATTTCTCCGAACTAGCAAAGATAAAACAGATTAGCTATCTTTGCAAAAAAGAAATTGCACATTATGGCAGATAACGATTGGAAACAGCGTCTCGGAGTAGTTTATTCGACCAATCCGGACTTCAGATACGAGCAGGACAATGCTGCGGAAGCACAGACATTGCCCCCGGAAAAACAGAAATTGACAGTTTCCATCGACAGGCGTTGCAGGGCAGGCAAGCAGGTGACGCTGGTGACAGGTTTCGTCGGAAGCGAGGCCGACCTGAAGGAACTCGGAAAGACATTGAAAGTGAAATGCGGAGTCGGAGGCACGGCTAAAGACGGGGAAATCACTATCCAAGGCGACTTGCGCGACAAGGTGACCGCTCTTCTCAACTCCATGGGCTACAGGGCCAAACGCGGAAACTAACCGGAGCAAGACATGCCGATTTCATCACAGATAACTTCAGTGGATACGTTGCAGGTCAAGTCTGCGACGGAGGCTTTCGTGCAGGGATATCTGCCGACTCACGACGGAACCCTCCTGGGCACGGTCGCGAGCCCCGACTTATGGGGGACATCGCCGCTGAACTGGGGTCTGATGGCATTGTGCATAATATTCATCCTCCTATTTTTCAGACGTTTCATCTCGATATTTCCGCACATTTCCAGAGGCATGATAAGATGGAAGGAAGTCCTTACGATGGAGAACAACATGCGACTGAGCAGGGAACGCGATTCCGTAGCGGCTGTCGCGGTGCCGGTAATATGCGTCTGCGTGTCGAGACTCGACCTTTTCCATGCGTCCTACATTGACCCGGCCGAACCCGGGACGAAAACATTGATAGTGTCCGGGATGATCCTGGGATTCCTGCTGGTGCGCGGAATGATTTCGCTGATGCTGCCGGCGCGCAAACTCAGGAGCGAGACCGCGAGGGCTGCCGGCAGGACAGCATACAATTTCATCATCGTGCTTTCAGTCGTTTTGCTCGCCCTCACCGTCGTACATTCATTGTCCCGCGGCTGCGCAGTCTTCTCCGTAAAGGCTGCATTGATCTCGTCGGGCGTCCTCTGGGGGCTGTTTTTGCTGAGAAAGTATCAGATAATGGCGTCAGACGCTGGTCATTTCGCCGCATTTTTGTATCTTTGCGCCGTTGAAATTTTGCCAGCTGCGATGTTGGTAGTTTCAATGTTTCCGGAGGCTGTCCGGGAGCTTGTGGGGATGATTCCCACTGCGATAACGAGAAGTTGACAAACGAATTATGGCAATTAAGAAGATTTTGATCTCACAGGAGACACCGATGAACGTGGCTCCATACGAGGCACTCAAAGAAAAATATGGTGTACAGATAGATTTCATGCCGTTCTTTCTGATCGAGCCTCTTTCTTCCAGAGAATTCAGAGCCCAGAGAATCAACGTACTGGATTATACAGCAATAGTTTTTTCAGCCAGACACATGATCGACGCATTCTTCCGGCTTTGCGAGGAATTGCGCGTGAAAGTGCCTGAGACGATGAAGTATTTCTGCACCTCAGAAGCTGTGGCAATGTATCTCCAGAAGCACATCGTGTTCAGAAAGAGAAAGATTTTCTACGGCAACGGTACCCCGGCATCCGTGCTGGAGCAGATCGGCACCAAGCACAAGGGCGAGAAATTCCTGATAACCACTTCTGATTCAAGCAGCAATGAGGCTCTGAAGGGTCTTTTCGATGCCCAGAAGATTGATTACAGCACGGCCGTTTTCGTGAAGTCAGTTTCACAGGACCTCAAAGGCGTGGATTTGTCTTCATACGACATGATCGTGGTTTACAACCCGTCGGATATCAAGTCATTGCGCGAGAACTATCCTGATTTCAAGCCGGAGAACACGAAGTTCGTGACTTTCGGAAAGCAAATCGTGAAGGCAATGGAGGAGGCCGGACTCCCGATCGAGATTCAGGCTCCTACTCCGGAGGCTCCGTCAGTGGCACGTGCCCTGGACTTGTATCTGGAGAATCACAAGAACGACTAATGGTTAATGAAGTCCGTAACACATTGAAAAAGAATGAGAGGCTATCCTCCAAGGCTGGTCTCTCGGCTCTTTTCGCGAATGGTCGTTACGGCAATGCCAAAGGCATCAGGTATTGTTTCAATGCCGGTAATTCCCTGCCTTACAACAGAATAGTGGTTTCCGTGCCGAAGCGTTGCTTCAAGCGCGCTGTAAAACGCAACCTTCTCAAGCGTCGCATCCGCGAGGCCTATCGTCTGAACAAACAGCTCCTGCCGGTGTCAATGCCCGATGGCGGTACTGACATCTTGTTCATTTACAGCACGAAAGAGGTGCTGGATTTTTCTGCGGTGCAGGAAGCCGTGACGTCTTCTCTTACGGCGATTGCCGCACGTCTTGCCGCCAGGTCCGCTGCTGCAGAAAGTAATGTCGTCGAAATTTCGGAGTAATGTGCAAGTCTACAGATAAGGGACACCGCAGCAAGTTCGCGGAAATCGTGAGGAAGGTCGCGATATTCCCTTTCATTGTCCTTATCACATTTTATCGCAAGTGCATATCGCCTTACACGCCGCCGGCATGCCGCTTCACGCCGACTTGTTCCGAGTATGCGCTCCAGGCGTTTCGCAAATGGGGTCCGTTCAAGGGGCTTTATCTTACCGTCCGCCGTCTGCTGCGCTGTCATCCATGGGGCGGATCCGGATATGATCCTGTGCCGTAGCCGTAGGAAACGGGGCATGGGGCATTCGACTTCTGTCGTGCGCAAAAACGGCTGATTTACTCACGACAGCACAGTTTTCGGGCATGATGTGCGTGGAAAACGTTTTATTACGCACGTCAGCAGAGTGTTTCTAAACTTCACACCTTCACACTGGGGTAAAAAAAGAGCCGCACGAATCCGTACGGCTCTTATAGTATTTACAGAGTAAATTAGTCTGTGAGTGAGAATCTCTGGAAAGCGAGAACCTTAGCCTCTTTATCCGCTGTGTGGATATATTCGAGAACTGAAAGTTTGTTATCCCAAATGAACTCCTGATCCTCGAGAGTCTGCTCTTTGAAGAACTTCTTGAGCTTACCCTTCGCGATGTTCTCAAGCATTGCCTCAGGCTTGCCTGCCATCTTCGGATCCTCGGCGATCTGCTGCTTGTACATAGCAAGCTCCTTCTCGACAGTCTCCTTAGGGCAATCAGCCTCAGAAACAGATACAGGGTGCATTGAAGTAACCTGCATTGCCACGTTGCGGCCGATTTCGGTAGGAACCTCTTTGTTGAAGGCAACGATAGCGCCCAACTTGGAGTTGTTGTGAACGTACTCGGCGACATACGGAGCCTCGAGAGCAGCGTAGAAAGCGAGAACGTGCTTCTCACCGGTCTTACCAGTCTGAGCAGAAATCTCCTCTTCTACAGTGTAGCCATCGTTCAACTTCACAGCTTTAAGAGCCTCGATGTCAGCAGGGAAAGCTGCGATGGCAGCATCTGCGATAGAGTTGGCGAGATTCTTGAAGTCTGGAGTAGCTGATACGAAGTCTGTCTCGCAACCAAGGCACATGATGATAGCCTTGTTACCGTTGATACGGACGAGGACAGCGCCCTCGGTAGTCTCACGGTCAGCTCTCTTGGCTGCCACGAGCTTGCCTTTCTCACGGATGATCTCAACTGCCTTGTCGAAATCGCCTTCAGCCTCTGCAAGGGCTTTCTTGCAATCCATCATACCGGCACTGGTCATCTTACGTAATTTCATTACGTCAGCTGCTGTAATCTGCATAGTAAAATGAGTTTAAATTATTCTGCTTTAACTTCTTCTGCTGCAGCTGGTGCTTCAGCAGCCTCTACCGGAGCGGCCTCTACAGCCTCCTCAGCGTCTTTTGCGCCTTTACGAGGACGGAGCTTCTTGGTAGCTGGTTTCTCAGCTGCCTCGTTAGCTGCCTCTTTCTCCTTTTCGAGCTTCCTTTCGTCCAATCCCTCCTGGATGGCAACGCAAAGAGCATTGGTGATGTACTCAATTGACTTTGCGGCATCATCATTAGCCGGAATCACATAATCAATAGGGGTAGGATCGCAACATGTATCAACCATAGCGATTACCGGAATATTCAGACGGTTTGCCTCTTTAACGGCATTTGCCTCCTTCTGTATGTCCACTACGAAAAGTGCTGACGGGAGACGGCTCATATCCTTGATGGAACCGAGGTTCTTCTCAAGTTTAGCCCTCTGGCGGTCAATCTGAAGACGCTCTCTCTTGGCGAGCTTCTCATAAGTACCATCTTCCTTCATCTTGTCGATGGTATTCATCTTTTTGATTGCCTTACGGATGGTAGGGAAGTTAGTAAGCATTCCACCTGGCCATCTTTCTGATACATAAGGCATGTTGACTGAAGCGGCTTTCTCTGCGATGATTTCTTTAGCCTGCTTCTTGGTTGCAACGAAGAGAATCTTGCGGCCTGAGCGTGCAAGTTCTTTCATTACTTCTGCAGCCTCGTCAATCTTGACGATACTCTTGTGCAGGTCGATGATGTGAATCCCGTTCCTTTCAATGAAGATATAAGGAGCCATTTTAGGATTCCATTTCCTGGCAAGATGCCCGAAATGTGCACCTGCTTCGAGTAATTCTTGGAAATTTGTTCTTGGCATTTTTTCTAGTGATGTTTCTTTGTTACACTTTCCCTTCAAGCTGTAGCCATAGCTTGTCGGGCTCTTTTCATCAATCCTGAAGCAGCGGCCGTCCCCGACCGGTCTCCGGGATTTTCCGCAGTCACGGCAATCTTCAAGCAGCTTGCGCAGAATTCGCATCCTGCACCAGGTCCGAAGATTTGTAAACCTGACTGTGCATGTAAATCAATGTGTCCGTAAGATTAACGCTTACTGAACTGGAAGCGGCGACGTGCACCAGGCTGACCAGGTTTCTTCCTCTCGACTTCTCTTGCGTCACGGGTAAGGAAACCAGCGGTCTTGAGAGCAGAACGATAAGCCTCTTTATCTACTTCGCAAAGTGCGCGGGCGATACCGAGTCTCAATGCTTCTGCCTGACCTTTGATTCCACCTCCCACGAGGTTGGCCTTGATGTCAAACTGACCTGTCGTACCGGTTACTTCGAATGGCTGATTGACAATGTACTGAAGAGACTCGTCAGGGAAATATACCTGAAGTTCCTTTCCATTGATAGTCACATTACCTGTACCAGCAGCGACATAAACACGAGCCACAGCTGATTTACGTCTTCCAAGGGCGTTTACTGTTTTTTCCATTTGCTCTGTTTAAATTTCGTTCAACTTAATTTCTTTTGGTTGCTGCGCCTGGTGCGGATGCTCAGGACCTGCATAGATGAACAGGTTGTTGATGAGCTTGTCACCAAGACGAGTCTTAGGAAGCATGCCTTTGACAGCCTTCCTGACCAGTTCGGTAGGTCTTGTGCGAAGAATCTCCTTGGCTGTGGTAGTACGCTGTCCACCCGGATATCCGGTGTAACGTGTGTATACCTTGTTGGTCATCTTCTTGCCTTTGAGAGCCACCTTCTCAGCATTGATGACGATGACATTGTCACCGCAATCAACGTTAGGTGTGAAGCCGGCTTTGGTCTTGCCACGGAGGACAAGAGCAACGCGGGCCGCAAGACGGCCAAGTGCCAGATCGGTAGCATCAATGACGACCCACTCTTTGTTTACAGTTGCCTTGTTAAGGAAAACTGATTTGTAGCTTTGTGTGTCCACTGTCTTGATCTTTAATTGGTTAATAATAAAATTTGCGATCCCTACACATTATAGGGGTCGCAAAGGTAGCAATAATTTTCCAAACCACAAAATATCAATGAAGTTTGTATTTCAATGGTCGTCTTTCGGATCTTCTTTCGGGTCCTCCTTCGGGTCTTCCTTAGGAAGGACGATCGTGCGGAAGCGTTTCTGCCGGCGTTCCCAGCGTTCGCGGGCGAACTGCTGCATGTCCGTCGCCTGGTCATTCTCGTCAATGATTTCCAGCCCGAGTATAGTCTCAATGATGTCCTCAAGGGTGATGATTCCCTGGAAACAGCCGTATTCATCTATTATAAGGGCCATCTGTTCATGCTTCTTCAGCAATTCCTCCCAGATGAATCCGCATGAATCCTCCTCCTTGAAGAATGAAATAGGACGTTTGAGTTCCACCAGTCTCTTGTCGAACTCGTCATCCGCCAGACCTTCCAAGGCATCACTCAACAATATATATCCGGTAATGTATTCCGGCGAATCGGCATAGACCGGGATTCTGGAGAAATGCAGATACGTGTCATTCTTGTAGAAATTCTTCAGTGTCATGTTCTCCTGGGCAGTCATTGCGACAATCCTCGGAGTCATCACATCGCACGCCTTCACATTGTCCAGCTTCATTATGTTCTGGATGACCTTGTTCTCGTCGGAGTCGATCACGCCTTCCTCCAGTCCGATGTTCGCCATGGCAGTCACCTCGTCCCTGCTCACGGTCGCCTCGTCGTCATCTCTGCTCAACAGACGTGTAATCAATTGAACGATAATGACAAGCGGCCACATCAGCACGGTCAGGAAAGAAATCACCGATGTCACGAATCCCATCAGGCTCTTCCAATATGAAGTTCCGATGGTTTTCGGCACAATCTCCGAGAACACCAGCACGAGCAATGTGGTAGCCGCCGAAATGATTCCGAACCATGCGCTTCCGAACAATATCGTAGCCTGACGGCCAATAGCCGCCGCGCCCAATGTATTGGCAATCGTATTCAATGAAAGTATTGCAGCCAGAGGCCTGTCCGGATCCGATTTGAACTTGTAGAATTTATCGGCCGGCTTGTATCCCTGTTCTTTTTTCATCGTCACGAAAGATATCGGCGTAGACATCAACACCGATTCCAGAAGCGAGCAAAGGAACGAAACGCCCAGCGTCCCCAGCATGTAAATTATAAGCAGAACCATAGGTTTTCCATAATATTCCGCAAACTTACACAAAATCCCGGAATAATTTCGTCCGCCGCCCTATAAATCTTAACGTTTAAGAATTTTATTGAGCCTCGGCGTGAGTTTGTCCAGGATGCGGGAGAAAATAATTAACTTTGCAGAAGGATCTAAAACCAAAATAGATATGCTTGAGATTGGTAATGTCATTCCTGAATTTGCAGCGCAGGATCAGAATGGAAACATTGTTTCATCTGCCGACCTTATCGGCAAAAAGACTGTGGTTTATTTCTATCCGAAGGCCAATACACCTGGTTGTACTGCGGAGGCGTGCTGCCTGAGGGATAATTATGAGAGATTTTTGGCACTCGGATATAATGTCATCGGAATCAGCAAGGACAGTGTGAAGGCACAGAAGAATTTCAGCGACAAATACGCATTGCCGTTCCCGTTGCTTTCCGATCCGGACGCATCCGTCATCAAGGCTTTCGGCGCATGGGGCGAAAAGAAGCTTTACGGGAAGACCTATGAGGGCATATTGCGTAAGACATTTATTTTCAATGAGAAAGGAGAGCTTGTAGAAATCATTGAAAAAGTCAATACCAAAAATCACGCTGAGCAAATTTTGAAATAGGGATAATTCCACAGGCCTTTCTCGTGCATAAAAACGCCTGATTTACGCACGACAGGATGAATTATGGACGTGATGTGCGCAGAAAACGTTTTAAACGGTACCGAAGGTATTTACTGAAACCATTTGTTCCGCGAAAACGTTTTATGTAGTACAGAATCTTGGTTTCTCACCATGGCCTGGATCTACCCCCTGACCCCCTAATCCACAGCAGGCGTACCACGGAATTTCGATACGCCAGAGTTTAGGCGACAAGGGATTCCCCACCCCTGACCCATGAACTGGAGAAGCAAATCGTTTTCTCTTGTTGTCATATCATGTACCTTTATCTATTCAAAGGTACATACTTTTTAGTTATCCTAAACACAAGGTTTTCCCCCTGACCCCAAACATTCCTTTGCGAGAGTCCAGAATTCGCAGGTCAGGAGAGGCTTAGAGCATGTTCGTGCCGGGAAAAAACGAAAAAAGCACCGCGGAAAACCGAAGTGCTTTTCTTGGAGTGGGAGCAGAGGGAGTCGAACCCCCGACCCTCTGCTTGTAAGGCAGACGCTCTGAACCAACTGAGCTATGCTCCCAAGCGATTTTTCAATCTTTGGCTCCTGAACCAGGACTTGAACCTGGGACCCTCTGATTAACAGTCAGATGCTCTAACCAACTGAGCTATTCAGGAATTTTTTACCCGTTATTTCGTATCGGGATTGCAAAGGTACAACAATTTCTGGTCCCTGCAAATTTTTTTGCTATTTTTTTGCTACCTTTGTCAAGAAATTTTTACGGCAACTGGGCGCAGGAGATAGAATTTCCTTAAAATCAATCGAATACGCTTTCATTCAAATTCTACGAAATATGGACATAGATCTCTTATCGAAAATAGTCAAGGAACTGATTCTGGACAATGACGAAGTGGCATTGCCGGGAATCGGCTCATTCATCGCCGAGATTGTCCCGTCCGTATTTTCCGACAAGGGATACACTATCAATCCGCCATATAGACGCCTGTCATTCAGGCAGAAAGGAAGCGGCGACGAGAACATGCTCATTGACTTTTACGCACGTTGCAACAACATTGACACTCCTACGGCATCGCGGATAATCCGGGAATTCCTGGAGGAGATGAGGCGCGTGCTTGAGACGAAGAAGTCGATTGTTTTTCCTGGGCTCGGGAAGTTGCGCGCGACGAAGGAGAATTATTTCTTTTTCGTGGCCGACGAGGACCTGGACATCTATCCGGAGGGCTTCGGACTGGAGCCGATTTCGCTGAAGACGCACGAGGAAACGCCGGCGGAAGTGTCAGCGACAATGGCGGCGCTCCGGTCGATCCTGAATCCGGAGGAGGCCGAGACGGAGACAGAGGAGGCGACAGCGGCACCAGCAGAGGACAATGCGAAGGAGGCTGTGGCCAATCAGGAGGAAAACGAGGGGGAAACGACCGAGGGCAATGCGAGCGAGACGGAAACCCAGACGACGGACACCGAAGAAGCAGCACTGGCGGAGGCCAATACCGAGGAGGTCGAGGTCAATGCCAATGAGCCTGTGACAGAGGAGATCAATGCCCCTGCGGAACCGACTGGAGACAATGCGACGCCAGCTGGCGACAATCCAGTGAATGTCAATGATTTGGCAGCCAATGCCGAAATAGTGGAAAATGCCGGGCCAGCAGAAAACACGGAACCCGAACCGGCTGAAGTGCCGATGACTGACAACAAGTCGGGCGCGACCATGCCAGCCACCACGACCACCTCAAC
Source organism: Bacteroides sp. CAG:709 (assembly GCA_000434935.1). GTDB lineage: Bacteria > Bacteroidota > Bacteroidia > Bacteroidales > UBA932 > Cryptobacteroides. The sequence goes on from FR882197.1 coordinate 44,502, forward strand.
AGCCACGACCGCCCACGCCACCAGCCAGAAACCGGCCGGCAGCAAAATCTGGCAGGTGATAAAGTGGACCGTGATAATCCTCGTGATACTTGCCGTGACAGCATTGCTGACATTCATCATCCTGGCACACATTGCCCCGGACTTCATCGACTCCATACTCTACACCCCGGAAGAGCTGGAAATCCTCAACCTGTAGACCAGCCATCTCAAAATACCAGGCTCACTGGCGGGACGCGGCCACGCCCCAATCTCCAGAAGTACTGATTATCAACAAGTTATAAAACAGAGCGTGGAAACGTAGCCAAAAAAAGGCCGCATTTCCACGCTCTGTTAAAAATAGTATCTGATTATCAACGAGTTACAAAATCACCCGTGGCCGCGTCCCGACCGGCCGATCCGAATCAGCCTCCAAACCAACCAAGGACAGCCACGAAACCGCGTCCCTCCTGACCGATCCAAGGGCCGCCGCAAACACCACGACACAAAACCCCACACGCCAAGCCCTACAGCGTCTGCCCGCCGATGAACTCCCTCATGATCGACGTCGGCGGAATCGCCGCAATCTCATCCGGCGAAAGCGCCACGATATAATCCAGGAATTTCAGGAGACGGATGGCCTCAGTGTAGGCAGGAGACGACGGAGCAATACGACGAAGCAGCGGCTCGGCATAATACTTCAGCATTGGAAGCTCATACAGGAGAGCCGAATTGAACGACGCATCCGCATTCTCCTGGAACGGGAAAATATTGCGGTTCTCACCACGCCTGACACTCTGCCAACGCATTATGGTCTCCTCCGGCGTTATGCCACGGACACGATTGTCACGCACCATGCGACGCAAGAGACGATTGTCTGAAGTCGAAATATTGTTGTTCTCATCGATATTGAGCGACGTGAGAGCCGATGCGTAAACCCTGAAAATACGGGAATTATCCACATCCGGAACCATGGCCGGATCCAGCGCATGGATACCCTCCATTATCAATATCTCCTTGTCCCCCAGCGAAATACGCTTCCCGGAAGGAACCGAACGTCCCTCCTTGAAATCGAACTTCGGCAACTCCACCTCCTTGCCTGCGAACAAATCATTGAGCTGACTGTTAAGCAGCTTCAGGTCCATCGCCTCCAGCGCCTCGAAATCATAATTGCCGTCGCTGTCTTTGGGCGTATGCTCGCGGTCGACGAAATAATTGTCCAGTTCAATGACCTTCGGCACCATTCCGAGGACACGGCATTGCAACGCAAGACGCAGCGACGAAGACGTCTTTCCGCTCGAAGACGGACCGGCGATGAACACCGCCTTCACCTTGTCGCGGCGCGAATAAATCTGATCCGCGATAGCCGCATATTTACGCTCATGAAGAGCCTCAGAAAGATTGATCAGACGCACCGCATTGCCCTCGGTAATGGCCCGGTTCAATGTTCCTATCCCATTGACCCTCACGATGGAACACCAGTCAGAATAGGCAGCCAATGTGGCAGCGATCTTCGACTGCGTCTTCACCGGGATCACCTTGGAGAAATCACCCTCCGAAGGGAATTGAAGGCAGAAGCCATTAGCGAAAGGCAGCAAGTCGAAAACCTTCAGGTACCCTGTCGAAGGAAGCAGCGGACCATGGAAGGTATCCACCTGACCATCAAGAAAATACACACTGCAAATAAACTTACCCAGAGATTTCTGGAGCTCCGCCTTGTCAGGCTGGTTGTTTTTCTCGAACAACGCCTCGGCAGCCGAAGCCTCCATCTTTTTCTTCACGAAAGGCATATCCGCAGCCACAATCTCATGCATGCGCTTCTTGATGGCCGCCAAATCCGCATCACTCAGCCGGACAGGCACACGTCGTCCATCCTCGCGCAGCTCCACGTCACAGATATTGCAATACAGACCACTCGGAAGAGAATGGTCAATGATAAGCACCTTGTCCGGAAACAGTTCCCTGACTGCGTTCTGCAAGACAAAACAGAGAGAACGCAGATAAGTACGACGGCCATCCGGATGATTGTAACCGATAAATTCCACTTCATGGGACATCGACAGCCTATAATCGAGTTCCTTCAGCTTATGGTCCACAAGTGCCGCGAGCACAGGATATTCCACCCCGGTTTTCTCATCCGTCACAGTCTTGCAAACCTCATCGGAAAAATCTCCGAGCCTCTTCAGGAACGGAACCTCATAACGCTTTCCGTCATTGACCAGAAAAACATTGAATTTATCAGTTTCAATCATTTTATTTCATGCTAACTAAATTTCCATCAAGCACTTCCTTCAGATACGGGCCCGTGACCGAATCCGGATTCATTGCCAATTCCTCAGGCGTTCCCTGCGCCACCACATAACCGCCGCGACGGCCGCCGTCCGGTCCCATGTCGAAAATATAATCCGCGCATTTCAGCACATCCAGATTATGTTCAATGACAATGACCGTGTTGCCGCTTTCGACCAGCTTCTGAAGCACGCCGAGCAACACCTTTATATCTTCAAAATGCAGGCCTGTAGTAGGCTCATCAAGTATATAAAGGGTGTTTCCTGTGTCCTTCCGGTACAATTCCGACGCAAGTTTCATTCTCTGACTCTCGCCGCCAGACAATGTCACCGCTGATTGGCCCAGATGGATATACCCAAGACCGACATCCACAAGCGCCTTCAGCTTCTGCGAAATCTTCGGAATCCCCTGGAAAAATTCATAAGCCTCGCTGATAGGCATTTCCAGTACATCATTGATACTCTTGCCTTTATACTTCACCGCGAGGGTATCTTCCTTGTAACGCCGGCCACGGCACTCATCGCAGACGACATTGACCGAAGGCAGGAAATTCATCTCGATGACCTTGATGCCGGCACCCTTGCACGCCTCGCAACGGCCGCCGGGAACATTGAACGAAAACCTCCCGGGCCCGAAGCCGCGCACCTTCGCGTCCGGCGTCTCGGCGAACAGGTTGCGGATATCGTTGAACACGCCGGTAAACGTGGCCGGATTGCTCCTCGGCGTGCGTCCGATGGCGCTCTGGTCGATTTCGATGAGTTTGTCGATATTCTCCACGCCGACCAGTTCGCGGTACGGCAGCGGATGCATCTTCGCGTTGTAGAACTTGTTCTTCAGAATCGGCATCAACGTCTCGTTTATCAGCGACGACTTGCCGCTTCCGCTGACGCCGCTTATGCCGATGAACACGCCCAAAGGAAAGTCTATGTCAATGTCTTTCAGGTTGTTGCCGCTCGCCCCGCGAATCCCCAACGTATTCCCGGTTCCACGCCTGCGCATCGGCGGCACATCTATCTTCCGCACCCCTTTCAGGTAATCCAGGGTCAATGACTCCCCTACCACGACGTGTTTCAATGTTTCCGCATCAGGAGCGACGCCATGGAGCAGCATCGGCACAGGGGCATTGAGACAGATACGTCCGCCGTTCAGGCCCGCGCCGGGTCCCACATCCACGAGCCAATCCGCGTTATACATGGTCTCGGCATCATGCTCCACGACCATGACGGAGTTCCCCTCGTCGCGCAATTCTTTAAGGGAATTTATCAGCTTGCGGTTGTCGCGCTGGTGGAGACCGATACTCGGCTCGTCCAGGATATAAAGGACATTGACAAGCTTGGAACCTATCTGCGTAGCGAGGCGGATGCGCTGGCTCTCACCTCCTGACAATGAAGCCGTAGCCCTGTCAAGCGACAGATAATCCAGACCGACATCCAGCATAAAGCCGGTACGTTCTTTAAGTTCCTTGAGTATATCCCGCGCTATAATGTTCTCTCTGTCAGTTAGTTTCGACGGAAGTTCAGCAAACCATTCCGCCAGGGCGGACATCTCCATGGCCGCCACTTCCGATATGGTTTTCCCGTCGATGCGGAAACAGTTCGTCTGTTCATTCAGCCTAGTCCCATGACAGACCGGGCAAACGATTTTATCCTCTATGTCATCCACGATTCCCGGAAACGCCACCATTTCCGAAAGCGTCCCGTCGCCCACGCGGAACAATTCATCCGAACCATATACGATAAGCGAAACCGCTTCCTCCGGAATATCCTCTATCGGGTCATAGAGCGAAAAGTCATATCTTCTTGCTATTGAGCGGATTATATCGAACTTCTTGGTCTCCCGGATCTTGCCGAGCGGGATGATGCCCCCGTCCGCGATAGAAACCGACCTGTCAGGAATGATGGCATCGATATCCACATTCACAATCTTTCCAAGTCCCTTACAATGAGGGCAATACCCTTCAGGAGAATTAAAAGAGAACGAATGTGGCGCAGGTTCCTGAAGCGAGATGCCGGAATCCGGGTCCACGAGATGCTTCGAATAATGCTGAAGCTCCCCGGTTTCCAGGTCCATCACCGCCACGGAGCCCTTTCCGCGCCCCAGCGCAATGGTCACAGAATCCTTCACACGCTTGTCGTCCCCAGGCACCGGCTTCAGTCTATCTACCACCAGTTCAATAAAATGCGCCTTGTATCTATCCAATGCCGTAACGGTCGAGAGGTCATGCAGTTCGCCGTCAATGCGCACCTGCGTGAAACCACGTTTACGCAATTGGTCGAACAACTCCCTGTAATGTCCCTTCCTGCCCCGGACCAGCGGCGCCAGAAGGTAGCATTTCCTGCCATTGTAATTGTGCATTATCAGACTGACAATCTGCTCGTCAGTATAGCGCACCATTTCCTTCCCCGTCACCGGCGAGTACGCCCTGGACGCCCTGGCATAAAGCAGACGCAGGAAGTCGAAAATCTCCGTGATGGTCCCCACAGTGGAACGCGGATTGTTTCCGGTGGTCTTCTGTTCAATGGCGATGATAGGGCTAAGGCCGTTGATTTCATCGACTTCCGGCTTTTCCAGAACGCCCATGAAATGCTTGGCGTAAGTGGACAAAGTATCCATATAACGCCTCTGGCCTTCGGCATAAATCGTGTCGAAAGCCAATGATGATTTACCGCTGCCGCTCAGGCCCGTAACCACCACGAATTCTCCCCGCGGGATATCCAGGCTTACGCCCTTGAGGTTATGGGCCTTCGCTCCCCTGATTTCAATATATCCGGTTTTCTTCATTATTTGCTCTCCTTCACTGATGAAGGAATTTTCTCTCTCTTATAAGTCGTCACTTCGCCCGAACCGTTGTTCGCGGTGAGTTTCAATGTTTTAGAGGACAATGACACTGCATAGCTGCCCGCGCCCCAAGGCGTGCCGTCTGCGTAGAAACCATAGAGCTGGCCATCCACCATTTCCCAGTTTCCGGCATAATGGACATACTTTCCGTCCTGCAGCTTCTGATACCAGTCGAAGCCGCCGGTCTTGGAGAATGCCAGGTAAACAGACACCTCATACGGTTCCTGTGCCTTGGTAACTACACTTATATCAGACAGATGCCACTCCCCGCAAATATCCTTGTCTTCTTTCGCGCAGCCCGACATTACCACGGCCAGAGCTGCCGCCATCATAATTTTCCAAAGTTTCATGATTTCAACTCATTAAATTGACCTACAACCAGCCTCCGTTGGAAGCCTTCACACCTCTTGCAAGCACGGAAATTGTCCTGGAAATTTCCATGCCGCCCATCGTCGAACCGGTGCCGACGTTCTGACCGCCAGCCACGGCCTTCACCGTAATCTTCACATTGCCCGATTTCACCGGTTTCAATGTCAGTTTACCGCCCGCAACCTGCGGTGCCGATTTCAGCCCGAGCACCTCCAGATCCTCCGACGATATTTCCACGCCGGTATATGTCAATGACTTATAGGCGTTCCCGAAATATTTTCCGAGGTCCAATGTCTGCTCGTCTCCCACCGTCATCACTTCGCAAGGTGTTCCTTCCACATTCATCAGCAGTTTCCATGCATCGACGGCACCTGTTCCCATCTTGCCTTTATAGCTGCTGTAATTAACCGATTCAACCTCGCCTTTATCATTATAAAAATATGTGCTTCCGGTGCAATACTTGTCAATCTCGTCCACCGATGTCAAAAGCATTGACTTGAACTCATCTACGGCGCAGGTCTTTCCGAGTTTTTTCATATATGAAAGACCGAGGGCTGCCACACCGGATACATGAGGGCATGCCATCGAAGTTCCTTCCATATAATCGTAGCCGGAACCGTCATAATATTCGTTTTCCAATTCGAGCGGCATCGTGGAAAGGATGCTCGAACTTAATGTCGCATACTTGAGATTCGACTTTGTGGTGCAGGCAGAGTAGGAGTCTCCTCCCGGAGCGGCAATATTGCAACCAGGGCCGTAGTTGGTATATGATGTCGGCCTGTTGTCGCATCCGATTGCTGTCACGGAAATGAATTCCGTCATGCCTCCCGGATAGCCGGACATCGGATAAGTTTCATTGCCGGCAGCGAAAATCACCAGACCTCCGCCTATCGGATTGTCTCTCTTCAGGCCGGCAAAATATCTGTAGGCTGCAACTTCCGCACTCGCATCATCGTCTGACAAATAATCATTGTCAGAGGTAACATCGCCGCCATTTATACCGAACGAGCACTGGAGAATGCTCGCGCCATGGTCAGCCGCATATTTCGCTGCAGCGGCGATCATCGAAGCCTCTCCACCTTTATCTCCCGAGAAGATCTGACATGACATAATCCTCACGCCGTCACCTTTCCCGGTACCGCCGGCAACTCCGCAAACGCCAATGCCATTGTTATTTACAGCAGCAATAGTTCCTGCAACATGGGTTCCGTGACCAGAATCGTTCGCATCTGTCCACGTAATCCTGTCCGTGTCCGTAACGAAGTTGTAGCCATGTTTTCCGGTCTTCGGATCAGTCCACATATTGGCGGCAAGGTCAGGATGGCTGTAAGCCACGCCCTCATCCACGACAGCCACGATGACCGAAGGGTCACCTCCAGTAATCTTCCATGCATCCACGACATTGACATCAGCCCCTGCCACGGAATTCCACACCGGATTCCCATTGCCGGTATTATGATAACTCCATTGCTTCGAAAGCATCGGATCATTGAACGCGGCATTCGAGTTCTGCACCGCTTTCGTCCGGATATTGGAGACATACGGGTGCGGCCTGCGCGTCACGACGTTACGCATGCGGGTATTGTACTGCACGCGCTCGATCTTTTTCTGCGAGGACAATGCCGTCGCCACCGTTTCCAGCGGAGTTCCTTTCTTCAAATCCAGCTTGTACCAGCGGTCAAGACCGAATCTCCGCTCGTCCTCCTCATGTCCCGGATAGGACTCGAAAAGAGGTTTGCAGGCCAATGCTCCCGCTGCCTTGGCGATGGAGTCAACAGTTTCCGTACCGGCCACGCCATCTGCAACATATATCAGAATAGACTCGGCATCAGCGTTTTCCGGCGTATTTATCACCTTCGAAGCTGCCGGTTTCGGACCTCCTTCATTTACAATGTTCTCCTTGGCACAGCCGCAAGTCAACGCAGCCAACGCCACCATCAATATTATCTTTTTCGTTTTCATAAATTTATATGTTGTCACATTTATAGCCATCCTTCATTGCCGCTGCGATGAGTCCTCACGATGATGGACACCGTCCTGCTGAACGCCATGCCTCCCATGGCCGAGTCATCGCCGACACGGCTGCCGCCTCCCACGGCATTGATCTTTATTTTCATTGACCCGCACTTGGTGGGGTGCAGGTAGAGTTTCCCGCGATTTATGTATGGGGCTTCTTTCAGGCCCAGGCTCTGCATATCTTCCTCGGAATATTCCAGTTTTCCATAAGTCAGCTGCGATGATGACGCGCCGAACCATTCCGACAGGTCAATGCCTTGCGACTTGCCGCAAACCGCTTCCGAGCAAGGCGTGCCCTCGATATTCATCATGAAACGCCATGCGTCGACAGCGCCCGTGCCCATCTTCCCCTTATAGACTCCCGGCTGAGGTGCCACGACTGTCGTGCCCTCGCCATAGTCCTTGACAGCGCCCAAAAGGCCCGAGTCAATGTCATTTACAGATGAAAGCAGTAAGCTCTTGAACTCTTTGACAGTAAATTTCTTACCGAGCTTCTTCGCGTATGTCAGACCCAGAGCGGCGACTCCGCTGACATGAGGACACGCCATGGAGGTGCCGTACATATAGCCATAACCGGAGTCATATTTTTCGGTAGGCAGTGTGGAGAGCACCCATGACCTCGGCGAAACCGGCTTCAGATATGGTTCCCCTCCCGGAGCCGCGATATTGCATCCCGCGCCGTAGTTCGTATAATACGACGGAAGAAAGTCCGGGCCGAATGCCGTCACGCATATCACGTCGCTCAATGCGCCCGGGTACGAAGCATAGGCCTTCGTCTTGTTTCCTGCCGCGAAAATCGCGATTCCGCCATCCAGAACATCATTGTTCCGTGTCGCCTCGAAGTCCATAAGTGCTTCATATTCAATGGCATTGAGCCCCGAATTTCCTTTTTTGTAGGCACCGTCGGAATAATATGCCGCGTCTTGGTAGCCGAACGAGCAGGAGATTATGGATGCGCCGTTGTCTGCGGCATAGCGTATGGCTTTCGCCATTATCGAAGGTGTGCCGCCAGCGCTATTGTCCAATATCTGGCAGGACATTATCCTGACGCCGTCGCCTTTTCCGGTTCCTCCCGCGACACCGCAGACTCCCCTGTCGTTATTGTTCACGGCTGCAATGGTTCCGGCGCAATGCGTCCCATGTCCCTGGTCCTTCTCCTTGTCCCACGTGAGCGGTCCGTTGGTAACGAAGTTAAAGCCATGGATATCATCCACATAGCCATTACCGTCCGTGTCCGTGCCGTCTTCTCTCTCATCAGGATTCGTCCACATATTGGCTGCAAGGTCAGGATGATTGTATTTCACGCCTTCGTCGATTACCGCGACAATGATGGTGTTGTCACCGCCCGTTATCTTCCGCCAGACATCGGCAACATTGATATCAGCCCCCGCGACTGCGGATTCCGCAACGGACTTGTCGCCGGTATTGCGGTAATGCCATTGTCTTGCGAGCAGCGGGTCATCAAAAACCTGCTGTGGAGACGCCGCTTTGGTCGCCACTTCTTCGCACGGATAGCATTCACAGTCAGACACTTTCAGGAACGGGGCATCGTATTCTATTGTTTCGATATTCTCCATTGCCGCAAGTTTCCTGGCAACATCCGAAGCAGAGTGACCTTTTTCCGGTATTACATGATACCACCTTTCCAGCCCGCAAATGCTCTTCCTTCCGTTTTCAGGGAAGACGCTGCCAGCGATTTCCGCCCCGGCCGCACGTACTGTCTCCGCATCGATTTCGTCAGGCAAGTCTTTGAATTTCACCAGGATACCGTCAACATTATCACAACAAAGCGGAGCATTGACTATCTTGGCCAATGTTCCGTCTTCATTATAGCCTGTCTCCGGGGTCCCGACCGTACATGAGACGGCGAGCGCTCCAAGAGCCAGCATATTGACATATCCCTTTTTAGCAGTCACTGCGCAATCAAAATTAAGCGCGTTAAGTTACGACATCTCGCCGAAATGACAAAGCCGGGCTACGAATTTTTCTTGACTTCTTCAGGAATAGTGCATTTACGATAAGTATAGGAGTCTTTTCCGTCAGGAGACGATATCATCACCAGCGTATCTTCATCTCGGGACACCTTATATGGACAGCCCCAATTCTTGCCGTCCGAGTAGGTTCCGTTCAGAAGACCATTCGAATAAGACCATGTGCCGGAGAACTTTCTGAAGCGTCCTTCGCCCAGCTTCTGATACATCGCAAACGTCCCTTTCGCGTCGAAATTTATATAGACAAACACCGTTTCCGAGCCTACGACAGCGCTCTTGGTGGCAAAGTCCACATCCACCAGTTCCCATTCGCCTTCAACGCCCGCAGCCTTGTCTTCCTTACTGCCGCAAGCCACCGCGAAAGCCGCAGCCACCGCCACAGCAACCGTCATTGCCAATTTTTTGATCATAACCAGCCTCCATTTCCACTTTTATGAGATCTTACAATTATCGAACATGTGCGGCTGAACGCCATACCTCCGATGGACGTTTCTCCGCCAAGCGTTTCACCTCCGCCGATCGCATTGATTTTAACCTTGATGGAACCACACTTGGTCGGATGGACATAAAGTCTTCCGAACTCAATATACGGCTTCTCCTCCAATCCGACGGCCCGGGCATCATCTTCAGAATATTCGACATCAATATATTTCAAATTTATCGAGGACGTCCCGAAAAGACTAGAAAGATCAAGCCATTGATTTCGTCCGGTTTCTGCAGTAAGACATGGCGTTCCCTCGATGTTCATCATAAGTTTCCATGCGTCGACAGCTCCGGTTCCCATCTGTTTCCTATATGCTCCCATGCTGCCGGGGCCCTCTCCAGGGTCGCTCACATAGTCCTTGGTCGCATATGAAAGGCGGGACTCGAAATCATTGGTAGAAGCGAGCAACAAGTTCTTGAACTCGCTGACAGTAAATGTCTTGCCAAGCTTTTTCGCATACGAAAGACCCAATGCCACTATTCCGCTGACATGAGGGCAAGCCATAGAAGTCCCCTGCATATAACCATAATCGGCAGAACCCTTGCTTGTTTCCGAGACCAATGTCGAAAGTACTTCGGACTTGCGTGAAGTCCAAGGAGCAAGCAATGCCTCTCCTCCTGGAGCGGTAATATTGCAGCCAGGCCCGTAATTGGTATAATACGCCGGCAGATAGTCCGGTCCGAATGCAGACACGCTGATTACATCACTGAGCGCCCCCGGGTATGCACAGTACGGCTTGGCATCATTTCCTGCCGCGAATATTGCGATGCCGCCATCCAGGACGTCATTGTTCTTGGTGGCCTCGAAATAATGGATTGCATCGCTTTCCAACGAGCCATTGTAGTTTATATAGTCCGTATCGGAGAAGAAATCTCCTGCATTATATCCGAAAGAGCATGATATTATCGACGCTCCATTATCTGCCGCATAAGTTATAGCCTCGGCTATGGTTCTCGAATCTCCGCCCAACTTACCGTCATAAATCTGGCAGGACATTATCCGCACGCCATCGCCCTTTCCTGTTCCTCCGGCGATGCCACAGACACCCTGCCCGTTATTATTCACTGCGGCAATTGTTCCTGCACAATGTGTTCCGTGTCCCGAATTACCTTCGGCGGTCCATGCTACAGGCCCTTTGGATACGAAATTATATCCATGGATATCATCTACGTAACCATTTCCATCCGTATCCGTACCATCTGCCGATTCTTCAGAATTCGTCCACATATTTGCGGCAAGATCAGGGTGGGTATATTTGACGCCTTCATCAACGACAGCCACGACTATGGAATTGTCTCCAGCCGTCAATGTCCTCCAGACATCTTTCACATTGATATCCGCTCCTTTATATGCCGACCTGGCAACAGATTGGTCACCATTGTTCACATAATGCCATTGGTCTCCGAGAGAAGGGTCATTGAAAATTTTGTCGGATGCCGCGGCCAATGAGATGCTATTTGAAGGATAATATGGATGCGAGACCTCATCAGAGGCCTTTCTATACATCTGACTATATTCAATAGTCCCGACGGCGGAAAGCACTGCGCACTCGCGGACAATCTTTTCCAGGGATTCGGCATTGTCCAATTTCACAGAATACCATCTGTCCAGACCGACCCTGGCTCTCAATGTTTCTTTCCCCCGGCATCGGCAAAAATACCGGCTCCACGGAAACCGCCCCCATAGCGCATATGCTGTCAAGCAATTCCACGCCCGGCACCTTGTCAAACTTGAGAAGGAATTCATCATCAGCAGTTTGACGGGATTTCGTATTTACGACCTTTCTGGACAATGCAAGGGAAGCTTCCCTCACCGCATCCGTACCGGTATCCAATTCCGCTGTGCACGACACGGCAAGAGCAGCGGCAATCATCAAATATTTATATTTCATATTGAAGTCAATACGACAAAACCCGCAGCCGAGCATTCATCGGCCACAGGTTCTGTCTTTCAGCATTTTATCTATTTTTACATAGCATTATTTCACCAGTTCGGCAGACTTTTTTGCAAATTCAATCTTCTTGACAACAGAATTGGCAGGAATTTCCCTTGCTACGAAGTTTGCTGTCACGTTTTCCCTTTCAGCACAGAGGCCCGCAGACTTGAATACTCTTCCGGTATTTCTGGAAGATATCGATCCGGACTCAACGGCGCCATCCAACTTGAATGTTTCTACTCCAACGTTATATGGACTAACTTTATCAAAATATGCAAGAGCAAAACTGTAAGTACCATCTGCATAACTGCTGGAAGGAAGCTTATCATAGTCCTTGAAAGTCTCAGGAGTGAAATAATCCTTCGCTTCCTGGATGAAAATCTCACCATCTTCTCCTGCCGCACCGGTCGGTCGTTTGAAGCGGAACCTTTATCTCACCGGATTTGGCATCATAAGTAAACTTCAACTCTACACCATATCCCCAATCTTCGATTACATAAGTGTTTTCTTAATTAGGATCCGCATACAGGCCCAGACCTTTGACTGTCTGAGGCTTTTTGTCTTCACCCACAAAGACTAGTGAATAGGTATACGTTCCTGTTCCTTTCTTTACCCTAGGAAGTCCATCAGTCGTGATTTCCGAGGTAACGACTTTAGACCGATAACCATTTGAAGCCCAAACGATAAGAGTATAATCAGTAACAGGTGCCAATTCCGTGAAAAGGTCAGTCCATCCTGTCGTATTTACAAGATTCAGGATACTGTCACTGACAGACTTCGGCTCGCGAGCAAGACTATCCAACTTCGCAGGATCCAACTTGGCTGTAGGGATAAGGCTTGCCTTGACTTCCGTCAAATTCTTACCATAGACATAGAACAATGCAGAGTTAACCTTAGTATATCCTTCCGGCTCATACCTTGATGTGAGTTCAAGTCCGGCCGATACAGTAACAGGATACTTTTCTTCGTCTCCTTTGGCGACATAATTGAATGTACTTACAGCACTTTCCTGGAACTCATTCTTGTCGTCAAGCGACACAGCCACCAACGAATAGACGCCGGACTTATCAAGTGTCAACGAAACGGCTCCTGTCTCAGGCACAACCTTGGATTCCTCATCTCCCTTGACGATGGCATTTGCATGCCTTTCAGCGGCAGCCTTGCTGAGTTCTCCCTCGTAAACTGCATACTTGGCAGTGGCGACATCCGCACCAAGAGCAAACTCAACCGGAATTTCACCGTCAACGGTCTCGCCTACCGAGACATTTATAGTATAATCTGTAAGAACCGCACCAGGGAACACAATTGTAATAATACCATCTTCCTGTGATCTGTCAATAGCTCCAACACCATTAATATAGTAATTTGGAGCGAGCTGGATTCCGGCCGGAGTAACTCCATCATCTTGATAAGAAATCACCTTGTTATAGTACCACAAATTCACAGGATCACCAAAGTTGAATGGATGAACGAACCAAATATTCGGCGCTCCCGTGTCATAAGGTATACCGGTATCGAAAATGTCGAACAGCACAAGGCCATCCTTATCCACTTTGAACTCTGCCTTTGTCGATTTCAAAACCTCGCCTGATTTAAGGAGGCGCAAAGATAAATATTCATCACTCTTCGGGCTATACAAAGCATATTCCTCACCCTCTTTCTCCGGATCAGGATACCTCATATAAATTCTATATTTCGTCTTGTCCAGATCATTCTGATGTATGATCACATTCTCAGGAGCATCGAAATTAAAGACCCCATGTTCCACCCAAGTTCCGACACCAAGGTTATTCCACTTTTCACGGAGAACCTTTACGTCGATGGATATAGGATTACTGTTATACTTGGACGCATATGCAGGATCTTCGATAGTCAAAGATGCAAGATAAGTATTACCGATACCTATTCCGTCGAAAGTAACGTCAATGGTGGTTTCAGCCTGTCCATCCTTGAACGTAATAGGAGCAAACTTGAAAAGCTTGCTTGTATCAGCCACGGTCACCGGCACCGTTATCTCACCTTCAGAATTCTTACGCATTACGGTGATTTTCGTGGAAGTCGGCTCCGCAGGGTCCAAGACCAGTTTTACCGCTTTGTCCTGTGCCGGGAAATATACCCCATAGCATCCGTCCAAATCTTTTTCACCCGGTTCGACCTTCTCCTCTTGACATGCAGCCAGGACAAGAGTCAAAGATGAAAGAAAAAGTATGTTTCTAAATAACTTGTTCATAATGTCAGAATTTTAATATTAATCCGTAACGCCATCTCTAAGTTCAGGATTCTGGTCCTGTACAGGAAGAGAGCCTTCATTGTTGTCCACAACCGCAAAGTTCGTATTGAGTTCACTGGTCGTAAACCTGAGAAGAAGCCACCCGTCGTCAGCTTTCATATTGAACCTGAACTTCGCAGGCATATTGGTGCTTTCGGCATTATCATGGAATCTTACGAGAGGTTTATTGAGACGTCTCGCATCTGAGCAGGCGAAGCCTTCACCCCAGAGTTCCACACGTCGCTGGAACCAAACCTCATCCTCGAATTTGCGGCCAGTCGCATTTACATTATAGTCCAGGTCCCTGTATGTCTTCACAAAGTCGCTGAGCACCTTCTTACCCTCTTCCTGCTGTCCGCTTCTGTAGAGTGCTTCCGCACGGATCAGCAACATCTCCTCGACACGCATAAACGGCCAATCCTCTTCATTAGTAGTTCCGCCAACAGTGTACATGCCGAATTTCACATTGGTATATGGCAGGAACGCAAGTTTGGTATTAGTGATTTCCAAATTAGCCAAGTCTTTTCCGGATTTGCCATCCCAAGAAATCTTGTCCAAAAGAGGAGAATAGAGGTCCTCATCTACCCACCAATTTTTACGCACGTCGGTGGCAGGGATCTTATTATAAAGCAACGTATTGCACCGCGCATAATTCTGAGTGGCCGCCGCATAAGAGACTCCCGACAAAGAACGGAGCCAAGCGCTGGAAGTCGCGGTAGTAAACCTTTGTGCCTGATCTACCGTCATATCATATCCCCAAATCCAGTTATGCTCCGCAATTTTGTAAAAAGACGGAACAGAAACCTCCTCGATGGTAGCCGGAGTATATCCTACAGCTGCCTTTTCTGCATCAGATGCAGCTTCAGCCCACATTCCCATATCCAGATATGCTCTTGCACGAAGGCCATAGGCAACCTGCTGGTCAATCTTCGATTTGTCCGGTCTCTTATATCCATCGAGCTTTTCAATTGCGTATGTAAGATCACCCACAATAAGTTTATATACCTTTTCCACGGTTGCTCTCGGATTGTTTGCAAAATCCGTAGTCGCTTCAGTTACAATCGGAACGCAAGGCTTATCTTTTGCTACCTGATAATTGAACTGATAATACGGAGCAAGGTTCAAATACGTGAATGCTCTCACGGCTTTAGCCTGTGCGATATTGTAGTAAACTTCTTTCGGGGTATTCTCAGTTACAGCATACGAAGAAATGACGGTATTGGCAAGAGCAATTTCATTATATGCAGCAGAATATCTGATGAACGGATTGGCATAGTCCGCATTTCGGGAAGTGTAGTCCCCACAAACGCTGAACCAGTTATAACCGGTATCAGGAAGCACCAGGTCTGCTCCCTCGGCATCATTGGAAAACGCCATCATGATGAATCCAAAATCATCAGGACGCGCACTATTCCACAAGTCCAAACTAAGTGGCTGTCCAAGCTTCACATACATTCCGGAGAAAGAAGCTTCTGCTCTTTCCGGAAGGATGGTGTTGATTTCCTTCACCTGTTCAGACAAGAGGGTCCCGCCCTGCGGCTGCAGGTTGTCAATATCCGAGCAGGAAGCCAATGTCAATGCTGCGGCCGTAAATATTGTATATCTTAAGATTTTCATATTACTTCTCCTTTTTTTATAATGTAAGTGTAATACCTCCGGTGATATTCCTCATTGCAGAGTATGAACCGCTGTTAAGACCCGATCCCGAAGTGAAACTGCCAAGCCCCATAGAGTAGCGTGGGTCGACACCCTTACGGGCCGCAAACACCGCAAGATTGTCACCGGTAACATAAATACGGAGACTTTCAATCTTGATGGCATTTGTCCATTTCTTAGGGAATGTGTATCCGAGAGTAACATTATTTATGCTCAGATAATTTGAGCTGATAAGATACTTGTCGATAGCGGATTGACCTTCAGCTGTGCTGCCGTCAAGACGAGGAATGTCAGTGTCGGTGTTTTCAGGTGTCCATGCTTTCAGAGCATCTTTGTGCCATGCAATACCGGCACCTGAAGATGTATGCATAAGTGCCTGATATGTACCGTCATAGTACCTTCCTCCCAACTGATAAGACAGCTGCACAGAGAAATCAAAGCCAAAAGCATTCAATGAAGTACCGATTCCGCCGTAGAGTTTAGGAAGAACGGTGCCGCACTCCAGCTGAGTTGCCTTATCGAAATCTGTAGTAGTCTGCATTGTCTCATTTCCATCTTTGTCAGTAACGGTCTGGTAATACATTGACTTACCCGTTTCCTTATCGATACCGGCAAATTTGTACATATATGCGTCATACAGAGAACCACCGATTTTATAGATAAAGTTACTTCCTTTTATGCCTTCCTCTGAAACGCTGTCATCCAAAGAAAGAATCTTGTTCTTATAGTGGCTGAAGTTGGCATTCCATGTCCAGGACACGTTCTTGGTATTGATAATCTTGCCGTCGAGAGATATTTCCGCACCATAGTTTCTGATAGAACCTACGTTGACCGGATAAGAACCTGTAGGGTTACCCGCAGAAAGCGGCACGTCCTTGTTATAAAGGAGATCCGAGGTCTTGCGGTTGAAGTATTCTATGGTACCGTTCAAATAGCCATTGAAAAGTTCGAAATCAAAACCTATGTTAAAGGAGTGTGAAGACTCCCAAGTAAGTTCTTCATTACCCTTGTACGAGAGGGACAATGAGTACTCTTTGGTTTCTTCATTATAAGAGTGTTTGTACTGGTCCGAATAAGGGAAATATGAACCAAGGTCGTCATTTCCTTGAATACCGTAACTAGCCTTGAATTTCAGCATGTTGACCCATGACGCATCACTCATGAAAGATTCCTTGGAGATAAGCCATGCAGCACCTACGCTACCGAAATTGCCCCAACGGTGTCCCGGAGCGAAACGGGAAGAAGCGTCACGTCTGTAAGACGCACTGAGGAAATAACGTCCGTCATAATCGTACTGCGCACGTGACAGGACACCTTCTGTCATATAATCAGAAGTCGAAGAATTCACTATACGATTTTTGGTACCGTCAGCATTGTCCAACTCACCGATGAGCGGGCTGAAGAGATGGTCATTTGAACCAGAGAAAGATTGAGCTTTGAGTTTGTACATTTCAAATCCGGCAAGAATATTGAAATTATGCCTGCTTCCTCCGAAATCCGTCTTATATTCAGCAAGATACTGAGTATTGACAGTGAACAATCTGACATTTTTCACATATACCGCACCGTCAACAGAGCTTGAAGAGCCAAATGGACTGTAAAGAGTATTCGCTCTGGAATTATCGCTCATGAAACCGATATTTGCAGTCAGTGAGAGACCTTTCACAGGGGTTATAACGCCACCGATCTTACCGGTCAGCACATCATTGTAGATTTTTCTCTTGTCCACCTCGTTGTCACGTACTGCATTTCCGACGAATGCAGGACGATTGAAATTGGTCTGATTCGCATCATATACGGTGCGGCCATCCTGTTTCATAATCTCGTGAGTTTCAGCATCACGGACATAGAGAGGATAAATAGGAGCCATCATGTTCACGATATAGAACACGTTGCCGGAAGAACCAAAGGTTGATGAGTAACCGGCGACCTGAGAGTCTGAGTGGGTAAAACTAAGATTGGTCGTGAATTTCAGCCATTTCTTAGCCTGATAGTCAGTATTGACACGCGCTGTGTAGCGTTTGAATCCTGAATTGCTTACGATACCTCCGTCATTCAAGTAACCGATGCTTCCGAAATACGAAAAGCGGTCTTTCGAACCTGATACGGAAAGGTTGTATTCCTGACGGAAAGAGTTGTGATATACTTCATCATACCAATCGTCAGGTGTATACCAATATTTGCCGTCAGAATATCCCAATGTCGCATTAGGGTTCAACTTGAAGTTGGTACCGATAAGCTTTTCCCCGTCCGGAACAGTGTACACAAGATAACCTAGACCTCCGTTTTGCTTGTCCAGGAAATACTTGTCAGCATATGCATAGGCCTCCGCCGTGGTCTTGCCTGCGTAAATCTGAGAATTGTACATCATCCGGTAATGTGTCTCATAATACTGACCAGGGTCACTGATGACGTCATACTGAGGTATGAGACGAGAGTTCGATCCGAATCTTGCATCGAATTTAATGACTGCGTCACCGGCTTTGGCTTTCTTGGTGGTGATGAGAACGACACCATTCGCACCACGGGCACCATAAATCGCGCTCGCAGCAGCATCCTTGAGGACGGACATTGACTCGACATCATTAGGGTTAATGCCTGAAATAGAGCCGTCATACGGCATTCCGTCCACGATATACAGAGGAGCACTGCTTGCGCTCATGGAGCCGATACCACGAATTCTGATGGCGCCTCCATTGGAGGTAGGGTCTCCGGAAGACGAAATCACCTGAACGCCAGGAGTCGTTCCTGCCAATGCTGTCGTCACATTGGTAGCTACACGATTCTCAATGGTTTCTGATTTGACCATGGCGGCAGAACCGGTGAAGGAACTCTTGGTAGCAGTACCGTAGGCTACGATTATCGTTTCATCCAGAAGTTCCTTATCGGATTCCAGTTTGGCATTTAATTCAGCCTTGTCACCGACTGTAATTTCCACTGTATTATATCCGATAGAGGAAAACACGAGGATTTCACCTTTATTGGCAGAAATGGAGTACGATCCATCAGCATCCGTGCTGACACCATTCATTGTACCTTTTACTATGACAGACGCGAATGAGATTCCTTCTCCAGTGCCTGCATCCGTAACAACACCCGACACTTTAAGGCCCTGGGCATTCATTGCCACAGAAAGTCCAAGCATCAAGGCTGCCGTGAAAAGAAGACAAATCTTTCTCATAATCATTATTGATTAGTTTAACATATTGTTTCCAGATTCATGTACATCCGCAGCGCTTTGTGCACGTATACGCTGACGTTTTGCAAATGCGATTTCTGCAAAGATAAAAAATACATTTTTAAAATGCAACATAGTGTAACTTTTCGTAATTACGTGTAGTTGCTAAAGTTATAACGATTAATAAAATCAGATTTTTAGTAGACTCTCAATTTTATTTACAGTTTTTAATCAAATCCGACTTAAAAACTATCAAATTAAAACGAATAAAATTTTTAATTTTTCACATAAAATATCCCAAAAACGACATTTCGTGGCCCAGAAAAGACTTTTTTTATATGAAATCCATGATTTTTCAAGAAGAAATGCCGGTTTTTTCAAACGAATGGCTTTCAAAAACGATAATTGTAAAAAAATACGGCGTGATTTTTTCACCAAATCCGGATTCTCTAGCAGCATATCGTGGAAATGACCATCTGGAGAAACCACGTGACGGCAGAAGCCCCGGCGGCGGTGGTGCCTCTGGAGGC
>FR882198.1:0-12160 GCA_000434935.1 Bacteroides sp. CAG:709
CCCTGAAATGAGGGGTAAGACGTTTAATGGCATTGATTTTCAATACCTTCCACAAGCCAAAATGGCGTAAAAATCAGCAAATCCCACCTCTCCATGGTACGCACCATGAAGAAAAAAATGACATATAACAGATTATCCTACAAGAAGATGCGCACTATTTACCTCCTTTATAGTAAACTTCAGACACTTTCATGAATCCCCGGCGCATAAAAAATTCATGGGCATTGTGATTATTCTTGCCGGATTCGAGATAAACGTCTTTCAGGTCCCTCTGGCGGAACCAATCTTCGGCTGCGGCAAACAAACGGCCCCCGACTCCCCGGCCCCGCGCATCAGCATTGACAAGAATATCGCAAAGCACGCCGAAAGGCGCGCCGCCGTCGGAATCGGTTTCGAGGACGCAGAAGCCGAGCAGTTTTCCTGCGGCATCTTCCGCCTTGAATACCGCCGTCCCTTCCGTCGTCATGTGTTCTTCTATATATGTAAGCCACAGATGACGGCTGTCCGCATCGAGTTGCGGCACATATTCCTCGCCATTGAAAACAAGATGTCCGATCCCCATCTGCATCTCGCCATGGGAAATATATTCGACATTCTCCGACAAATGCGCATAAAACAAATCCGCAAGCGCATCCTTGTCTTGAATAGTTGCAGGTGCAATGACAATATTCTCCATATATATTATGCTATTATTTCCTTGATCTTGCCGACAATGGTGCGGATGGTCTTCGAAACGACCAGAAGTATACCGAAAATCGTGACGCACGCGACTACCATCACCACCACGGCTGCCAGATGACTGGACTGTATGCCGAAATATGTCAGGAACGGCATCTCCGACTGCTGGAAGAAAAGCTCGAACGTGGAAGCGACGGAAATTATCGCCAAAATGAAATTCAGCACGAAGTCCGACTTCATCGACTTGAAATCGCTCAGGTTATGCAAACTGCTGTCCACCATTGACATCATCTCATTCAGGCGGTCGAGGTCATTGTCAAGATTCAGACGCCTGGTAGTGCGGTCGAACATCACCTTGTGCGACGCGAACTTGGAATACTTCACCACGTCCAGCTGCAGCACCATCCGGGAGAGCCTCATGCTGAGCTTGGCATTCTGACCGATCAAGTCCAGCGAAGAGGTGCTGGAAGCGGACAATGTCGCATCGATAAGCACGTCATTGGCACGTCCGATAACGTATTTCTTCGCCAGAACCATCTGAAGGATAAGCAGATACTCCGGCCACGACACATGATAACGCGCGCGTTCCTTCAGATGTTCCGCCCAGTTCACGCCCTTCTTCTCCACCGTTCCCGCCGTATCCAGCCCGTCGCCGCGACGCCCGTAAGTTCCCAGGACAATGCTCATGTTACTGTTTACCAGCACAAGGTCATCCGTGTCAATGGCAATGTTTTCGCCGCAGACCTCGTCATAAGCCGCCGCATCCCTGTACGGCCATTCGCCTGGGTACAATGTCATAAGACCGATGAGTTCAGGCTTGTGCCAGTCACGGATATGGCTGACAATCTGCGCTTCGGTCAACCTGTCCGGCCTGTCGTTGCTGAACAAATCCGTACCGTCGGGAAGCGGATGACGTATGTCCTCCCACAAGTCCACCATCGCATAACGGGAATCATTGACCATGGTTACCGGCATGATTTTCATGCGTTTGCGGAATTTGGCCTTCTCCTCGCCGCTCAACGTTCTGCAGAACTTGGTGCAGCATCGGTAAATGAACCGCTTGTACCTGACCGCCACTTTCCCGAAACCGCGTTCGGAACTGCTCATCGGCAAAGTCTCGCCGACTTCCAGCGGTTCGCCCGATTCGCCGAAAAAGATATTGTCCACCCTGAAATCGCCCACGAGATTGATGTTCGTGCGCGACTCGCCGTCACCGCAGGACTCAGATTCGTCGCGGCTCCAATATTCCGCACCCAGCCAGGTCGAGAGCAATGCTATTATATGGTCAATGCCGACAGGCGCGGACAATGTTCCCGAATGTCCGTTGAAAAGGAAACGGTAAGTAAAAGAAACGGTATTGCCGAAGAACAATGACATCTCCACATTGACATGACATTTGAGCAGACGGGGCTCGATTTCATCTTCTTCAGGCTCAATCGGCATCTCGAAGTCAAATCCGCGCAGCGAAAACCTCCTGACATTTTTCTCGTCAGGAGACTGGCCTTCGTTGCGCAGGACAAATATCTGTTTCTCGATGCTCCGGCCCATCGGCACGATCGGGAGGGCCAATGCATCGGCTTTCTCTTCATAGACGAACTTCTCTTTATGGAAAACATAATCGTCATCGCCCGGAAGATGCTTGTCATATTCTTCCGGAAGAAAAAACTGTCTTTCCTGCTTGATGCTGAAAGTCTGTATGAATACCGCGGAAAAACCGGGGATTTCCAGTCCATGCCCGTCCTGTGAGCAGCAATAGTCGAATGTCATCGGATATTGTCTTATTTATTCCGTGCGGCCTACGTAGGCGTCGGAGGAATTGTCAATTTCGCTGTTGAAGAACTTTTCTGCCGCTGCAGCCATAGCTTCTCCCCAGAATCTCTTGCCGGATGAGGCCTGGACTACCCAGAGTTTAAGCTGTTTCTTGTGCCAGTTCACCACGCAGTTCGTTCCCCATGCACCGCCGTGGCCGAACCAGGCATCTTCGCTGTCTACGACAGGGGCAGTGAGGCCGAGCGAATAATCACCGAGACCAGCAGGGCGGGTGCTGACTGCAAGGATGGACTTGACGGTTTCTTCTTTAAGGATGCGGACGCCATTGTCACCGACGCCGAGGTTCATGAGCATCTTGTAGAACTTGAGCTGGTCATTGGCAGTCGACCAGAGGCCCGCGCCGGCGGAAGCGAAGACATGGGAATCATTGTACGGACGCTGTTCCCAAGGGTTCTCCTCCAGCCATTCAGAAGGCTGGCCTTCCTTGATGTTGAACAGTTCTATCTTGTTTTCAATCTGCTTGTCCGTAGGCCAGAACCATGTGTCTTTCATGCCGAGAGGGTCCAGGACGGTCTCTTTCAGGTATTTTTCCCATTTCATGCCGGTAACCGTTTCCACGACTGCCGCACCGATGTCAATGCCGGTGTTGGAATAGAGCGCCTTGGTGCCCGGTTCGAACATGATAGGTGATTCTGCGGCAATGGATGCCACCTGACGGATGGGAGCTCCGCCGGACCAGCCGCCTCCACGGACGTCCTTGCGCTTGGCACTGCACTCGAACGGGAATCCGCCCGTATGGTTCAGGCACATCCTGACGGTCAGCACGTTTTTCGCCTTGTGCAATGTCATTGTACTGTCAGTCTTCCCATCGAGGACCCAGAGGGTGCTGAATTCCGGAAGGTATTTGGAAACGGGGTCGTCAAGGGAAATCTTGCCTTCCTCAACGAGTTTCGCAATGGTCACGCCGCAGAAGCCCTTGGTCTGGGAGCATTGCATGAACGCGTCGTCCATGGTGATGGGGCGTTTCGTCCTAGGGTCTGCATAGCCGATGCAGCAGGTTTCCTGGATACCGTTATTATATAGTACGCTGATTGCTCCCGGGAGCCGACCGCTGTCGACGTATTGCTGGAGCGCTTCCTGCGCGAATGTTGTTCCTGAATCCCGGACAGCGACCGTGTCCCGGCTTTGACTGCATGCCACGCACAAGAAAAGGGCGACGGCCATCAGCATGTGATAAATTCTGTTCATGTCAATATGTTATTTGTTATTAGTTTCCACAGAAACACAAATTTATAAAACTGGTTTCGGATTTCAAATAAAAATCCCGCTCCGTGGGGACGGAGCAGGATAAAAAGTTATGGTGATATGGGGTTTTATTCTTTTACGCAGCGGACTGGGCAAGCATCAGCAATGTTGCTATTTTGATTCAGACTATAGCCTACAGGTGCCTTATTTCCTTTTTGGAATTCTTCTGAATAATTCTTCGGAGTCTTCAGTTCTGCAGAGAACATATACTTATATGTATCATTTCCAGGAGTAGAGGTCCAGAAAACGGATTTCACATTATCGTTAACTGATGTCACATAACCAACGCGAGCATTATCCGAGCTTCTTGTGCTAGTCAATGGGAAATAATATCCCTGATATTCATAACCCACCTTGTTGTCAGCCATTGTAGCATTGACTGCCACAACAAGGAATTTCTCAGCTTCGTCCTTGGAGCTGACACGCCATCCGGCAGGACATGGGTCGAACAATGTCTTCTGATGGTCAGCATCTCCCCAGAAACTCTTATACGAAGCATCATCGCCATTGATCCAAGTACGCCATCCGCCGAATGAATCGCTTTTGTTGATTATATATTTGTACGGATGTCCTACAGCATAAGACACATACACGCCGTTCTTCGTAGTCTTGTCGGAAGATATATCGTTTCTTGCAATCAGATTCCAAGCTTTATCAATATCGAAACCACCACCTGAATTGGTCCGATAACCGAACATCTGTCCATTCAAATTCATTTTGGAACTCTGACCATTTATCTGCTGCGCTTTAACCGGAGTATATGTCGGAGTACCGAACAAGGTATTAGAATACTGACAAGGCCAAAAATGGCCATAATCAGATATTGCTGGGAACGGATCCTTGCGGCCCCACTGGTAATAGTTACCTACCGCTCCGGCAGGTTCATAACTACCAGTTGCTCCCAAACCAGAAATCACAGCACCGAGGTTACGGTCCATGAACACATTGCCATCCGCATTGACTGCTGTAGCCTCAGGATCATAGCCCTCTGCTGCCCAAATGGTCCAGCTCCAGAGAAGCGTTGCATTGTTGATGCACTTGTTCTCATCGACTGTGATGTTTTCGTAGGTTACACCTTCCTCAGCAAATGCAGCTATAACAACATTGCCCGGGACAAAAACATCAGGCGTATAAAATCTTATATAGCCATCTGAATCAAGAGAAACGGAACTAAGATATACAGGGCTCTCATCCACCCAATTATTGCTTTTCTGAAGAGTGTTGTACCAAAGTACCAAAGCAGATTTCGGAACTATCGCCGTCTCTCCTGCCACTGATTCAAGCTGACTTGGGACGACACCATTTCCTTTCACATCCGCCTTGAACTTATAAAATCCAGGAGAGGTAACAAGGTAGCAGTTTGCAGTACCGTTTGCGCTCAAATCAGTATATTCATGTCCAGCCGTATTGTCTCCGACCTCGAATGAAAGTGCAGCTTTCACTCCAGCCGGAAGTCCTGACGCAGGAACTTTCTTCGAACCGAGTTTTGTCTCGATTCCGTTTACTGTGGCATATACAGAGAATGTTTTTCCCGCGTGGCCCGGAGTGATTGTCATATAGGCATTTACCGGAGTTGCAGAAAGTTTTGCCGCTTCATTGAAATGCAGGGAAATTTCAGGAGTTCCGGAAGTAAGAGTCAGTGAACCATCTGAAAGATTAACGCTTCCCTCTGTAACAGAGAAGATTTCACTCTCGTCCTCAAATCGCACTCTAATGTCAGAAACGCTGTAATTGCTTTGTGCGGAAGTAAGTGCAATGTTCAAAACTGAAAGCGCATGATTGAATGTCATTTTCACATTCTTTGTCTCATCGTTCTTATAATCCCACTCCGCTATAACAGAACTATAAAGCAAATCCGTCGCGTTCAAATGGGATGCATCACCAGCGGAAGTCTGAACAACAGAGGATGGCACGACAAATTTTACGGCAAACGGATCCTTACCAGCTGATGCATTGTAAGGACAATAGGCGTAGGTCAAGTACTTTACCCAAGCCTGTGCAAGGTAATAATTATCTATCTTAAAAATAGTAGTGCTGCCACTTTCCTTTGCAGTTATTCTGTCATTTAACTGTTTGTCAGCCACTCCTGTTCCGACACCTTCAATCGAACCCCCTTTATACCAATAAACTCCCAACGCATCATCTTTCACCCACTCGGTCTTCATCACATTGCCTTCATCTACAAACGAAGTCTTGGTCTCAGGAAAAGAGCCTACGATAACAGCAGAGGACTCACCTTCAGCAGGAATCCGCTCTGACACTTCAGATTTCTGGCATCCGACTATAGCCGAAAGCGCCAGAATATATATCAATGACTTTTTCATATTCAAATAATCTGCTTACATTTCAACTTCTTCCCAACCTTCCCAACTATACAGGTCATTCACTTTGTTTCCTTTCTCCTCACCCACACCACTCTGCGCAAACCCCATTTCGAGATTCACATTGAGAACCGCCAAAGCCGGTGATTCATAATGCTTTGGAGCAGCTGCTCCATTCAGTTTTTTGTTCATGATTAATGTTATTAATTAGTTAAACTTTTATTCTTTCACGCAGCGGACAGGGCAACTTGATGCCAAATACTTGTTGTCCTCAAATTTCACTGTCTTGAGAGTCTTCGGCTGGTTCTTGTCCGCATAATTTGCCGGTGCGACCATCGCAGCAGCATAGGCATATCCGTAATTGTGGGTCTTGACCGATTCCGATGTCCACATGTAGGATATGGTCTCGTATCCGCAAGACTTCACGGTCTCAGTCCTGAAATGCTGGTTGCTTCGAGAACTGGTCATCGGCAGATAATGTCCGTCGAAATCATATCCGACAAGATTGGCAGCTACAGTAGCGCTGTTGAAAACGGTCTGCATAAACGACTGTGCCTCAGCCTTGTTGCAGACACGCCAACCGGCAGGACACGGGTCGAAGAGAGTTTTCTTCGATTCAGAGCCTCCCCAGAACTCCCTGTAACTCTGGTCATTGGTCGTTACCCACGGATAATAACCGCCGTCCGGATATTTGGAATTCAAAATATAGACGTAAGGATGCTCCACGGCGTAACCGGCAAAGACACTATTGGACGAAGACGGAGCCGCGATACTGTTCCTTTCAATAGTATGCCAGGACGAATCATGGTTGAACGAGCCGTCATCTTTTGTCCTATAACCCCATACCTGGTTGTCCACATTCTTCGCAGCGCTCTGGCCGTTGACCCTCAGAGCCACGATCGGGGTGTATGTAGGAGTTCCGATGAGCTGGTTTGCGTATTGGCAAGGCCAATAGTTGCAATAGTCCGCAATGGACGGGAACGGATCCTTTCTGCCCCATTGATAATAGTTGCCCACCGCATAGGCTGGTTCATATTCGCCTTTCGAACCGACGCCGGAAATAGCTGCGCCGACATTCCTGTCCATGAATGTTTTCCCTCCGGAAATGACAGCCGTCGCCTCCGGGTCATAACCCTCTGCAGCCCAGATATTCCAGCTCCAGAGAAGGGTCGCATTGGTAATATTCTTATTCTCGTCGACCTCGATATTGTCATAGGTAACGCCTTCCTCGGCGAATGCCGCAATCACGACATTGCCCGGAACGAACTCCTTCGGCGTGTCGAAGAACACATAGTCACGGTAGAACACCAGCGACGAAAGCAGAATCGGGCATGCGTCCACCCACTTGTTGTCCTTCTGGACAGTGTTGTACCAGAGGACGAGAACGGATTTCGGAGCAATGTCCACTGTTCCGGCCACTTCCGAAAGCGCCACAGGGATATAGCCGTTGCCCTTCACGGTAGCCTTGAACTTGTAGAATTGGTTGGCCTCGGTAACAAGGTAGCTGTTGGATGTGGAAATCTCTCCCAGGTCCTTGATCTTGATGGCCACGTCACCCGGCACCTCATAATCCGTCACCACGTTGATGACCTTGCCTGCAGGGAAGCCTCCTTCCGGAACCTGCTTCTCCATGATCAGCTTCTCCTTGCCGCCGATGACCGCAACCAGCTGCATGGTCTCCCCTGCCAACGCCGGGTTGAAGACCATGTAAATATGCGAAGCCGCCGGCCATGAAGTCGCAAAATCGCAGTCCAGACGCACCTCAGGCGAGGTCGTCGCCCCCGTCAGGTCCAATTCGCCAGTGCTCAGGTCAATGCTTCCGTTCTCAAATGCCACGGCAGCATCCTTGTTGGAGGTGCAGCGGAAAATCAATGCATCCAGTTTCATTCTGGTGTCGGTGGTCAGTTCCAAGTCCAATATGGAGAAAGGATGGTGGAACGTAAGATTCACCGCGTCGTCAGATTTGGTGACATTCTCTACGGCAGCCCAAATGAAATCATTGTCAGCAAGATGTGCTGTAGAGCCGCTTGAGTACTGGGACTGGGATGCAGAAATCCCCACCTTTGCCTTATGCGGGTCCGTGCCTCTGTCTGCATTGTAAGGATAGCAGGCATAGAACGACTGCGGGGTATTGTCCCCTGCCCAGCGGATTCTCTGAGCACGGGACTGATATGAAAACGTCGTTCCGGCACCTTCCTGATCGGCGAGATATGCGCTGTTGGACTGGAGGGACTTGCCTTCAGCCTCTGTCCAGATTCCGATTTTGTCGGATTTCACCCAAGCGAGTTTCAATGCATTGCCGTCATCGGTATGAGTCACCTTGCTCTGGACGGACGGTTTCTGGAAATCTGCTGAAAAGACCGGTCCGTCAGGCAGGATGTCCTCATCCATCTGTCCGTTCTTGGAACAGCCGACCAGGGCAGCCGCCAGGGCAATCATTGATATATATTTGATATTCATAATTTTACGCATTAACAGTTTACCATTTCCATTTATCCATATCGTCTATCTTTCCGCCTCCAGGGTTAGCATCTGACGGGTCGTAAAGTGCGGCGTCGATGAGAGGTTTCAGGATTCCTTCCATAACAAGAAAGGCCTTCGCATTCGGATGAACGGAATCAAGGTTCAATGTTCCGTCGGCATTCTTGCCGAATACCCAGCAATACTCATCAGCAAGACCGTTCTGATCATTTTTCAGAGCGCTGTGGTAATCTGCATAACGATAGCCTCTCTCAGCAGCATATGCCTTGATGAGCTTGTTGGCCTCGATAACCTTAGATGCGATGTAGTCTCCGTCAAACTCCGCTTTCCATGCATCCGGTTTCCACCACATGCTCCTCGTCGGACAAATCGAACCGAGTATGACAGGAACTCCCATATCTTCGGCAATCCTGGACATAAGGGCGATGTTGGCAAGAAGATTCTCCTTGCTCACGTGAACCCGGTAGCCATCACCGGACATATTTTCAGCAAGGTCATTCGTACCGCAGGTAATCACCACACATTTAGGATTGTCATCTACGATGTTCGAACCGAAACGGTCAATCATATTGCTTGAGGTCTGTCCATCGATTCCACAGTTAAGGTAGCTGTTCTCGGTGAAAAAGGCCAGACGGCCGCGGTCTTTCCAGGTCCTTGTGATAGAGTCGCCCATAAGTGCTGCCCTGTGACCGGTCTGTTTGCCGTATCCAGGAGCTTTTCCGTCCACATTTTCCTTCACGCAGCGAAGTTGCAGTCCGGCACCGGAGTAGCTGTTGCTCTGAGTGATCTTGGCGCCTGCGCCGTTCGAGCCGACAGATGAGCGGATCGGATAAAGAGAGTTGGCGACACTTGCAGAAGCCATCATAACTTCACCTGAAGCCGAAATGACTGAGCCACCGAAACCGGCCTTTCTCTGTCCCGCAAACGGGAAATAGAGGTCATATTCGGAAACATAGACTCCGTGACCGCCCGCTGCGGAACCGGAAGAAGCGAAGAATGTCGCATAGGCATCTGCTGTCGGCACTTTCCAACCTGCCGGACACGGGTCATAGATGGTCTTATCATTGCTGATGTTGTCCGTACTGCCCCAGAGATAGCGCCACTGCTCATTGTCCAGAATGGATTTTGCCTGGAAGTCGCCTTCTCCGGAGAACCAACTGTATTGAGGATAGACAGCATCGTTGTTGCCGCCGAACATCCACTTGTGAGGATATTTTACGGACTCGTCCACGGCCTGCTGGAGCGAATAGCCGGAACCGAGTTCAGCATGGAGCATCCTGGCGTTCTTGGCCCTGTCGGAAGAGAAGATCTTGTCTCCGTCGACTTTATATTCATCAAGAGTGGTGTAAGCCGGGTTGCCCCAGCCTTCCTGTACGTTCGTAGCCGATTTATATTCAGATGCTGCAGGGAACGGATCCTTACGGCCCCACTGGTAGTAGTTGCCGATGGCTCCGGCTGCCTTCACATTGTCAGAGATATCCTTTGCAGAAAGTCCGAGCACGGCTCCGAGGTTGCGGTCCATGACGGTGTAACGGCCGGCTTTCCTGGAAGTCGCATCCGCATCCCAGCCTTCCACGGCCCAGATGTTCCAGCTCCAGATGATTTCGCCGGACTCATTCAGCGCAGCGATCACGGCATTGCCGTCCACAAAAGTCTTCGGTGTCTTGAAATAGATGAGGCCGTCGACGTCGTCATACATCACGCTGCCGGCAGATACAGGACTTGCATTGACAAATCCGCCCTCGCCTTCAGGGATGCTGTACCACAGAAGTTCTGCTGAAGAAGGGGCCAAAGCGGCATCGAATGCGGTGCTGTGCGGTTCCCCGTCGTAGCTCCAGCTGATACTCTTCGTACTGCCGTTGCCCTTTACCTTCGCATTGAAAGCATAGAGGCAGTCGGCCTTGTTCACGATATAGGTATTGGCAGTACCGTCCGCGCTCAGGAGCACAGGGTCCGCGGTCATTCCGACATTGTAGGAAACGCATGTTCCCGGCTTGAGGCCGCCTTCCGGAACATCCACGACAACTTTCTCAAAGTCAGCGCCTTCGAGGTCGCAGTCTATGGTCAATGTCTTGCCGGCATACTGCGGATTCACATTGACGATAAATTCAGAGGCCTTGCGCCTGAGGTAAACCGGAGAGGCCGGCTTGATGTCAATCACGGAGCTTACCGTGTCGATTTCAGAGAGGCTGGAGGTGAACAGGTCATATTTCGCGTGCTTGAATGCAAGTGCCGTTCCGTCTTCGCCTGTGAGCTTGATGGAATTGCAGGCTACAGGCAGATTGGAAGAGACATTGATCTTCACGAAAGAGACGACAGGTGAAAGGGACATTTCGAGGATGCCGTTTTCCGGACGCTCCACTGATTTCACGGATGAGACGAACATTTGTTCCTCCTTCAGCTGCATCGTGGTAAGAGGAACAGGAACTGTCTGCTCCGCGGCTACCGAAACCGGAATCGAGGTAGCATCCGTCATCTTGATAGTGAACGGATAATACAGGGCCACGTCATATTTCTTGCCGTCTTCCCATTTGAGCTTGTCAGCGTCACGGAGCGGGAAGAAACGGGATGATGCAGTGGATGTATATGCGTCATAATAGGCATTGGCATTCAACGCCGAACCGGTACCTGCTTCGGACACGAACACTCCGATACGGTCGGAAACCGCTTCCCAGGTGATGACAGCCGACTCAGAAGGAGAGGAGGCCGACACCTTGAATGAAATGTACTCCGAAGAAGTCATCGGAGCGTCTTTCTCCGGCTCCTTCGTCTCTTCTTTTCCGCAGGCGTTCATGGCCAATGCGGAAAGAAGCGTCATATATAATATTCTGTTTTTCATCTACTATATTATTGAAGAGTTATCTGATAGAACGAATCTGTTCCGGAATAGTAGTCCTTGGATGAGAACACGCCATGTGTCCACTTGAATTCGCTGACAGTCTGGCCGTCCAGTCCGTCTATGCAGTTTCCCTTGAAAGTGTAAGGCTTGTAGAGTTTCATCACTCCGTCAGGAAGATTGATGGCACAGACATTGTCCACGACTTTCTCGGATTTGTAGACCGGAGCGCCGCTCTCGTCCGTCATCGGGTTGCCGTTCTCGTCAATGGCCTGGACAGGCATCTCGTAGGACAATGTCCAGATCTTGCTCTTGTAGTATCTCTCGTAATTGTTGAAATCAGGAAGGGATTCCCTGGTGGCAGTTCCGATTACCTTGCCGTTCACACAAAGGTCGAATGACTTTTTGGTCACGGCCTTTTCGCTGGCGTGCACCTTGGCGATATAGCTTTCAGGTGTTTCATCGCCGGAAAGCGGAGTGAGACGTATTCTGTTGAAGGACTTCAAGCCTTTCAGGACAATCTCGTCATAATTGTCAGAAACGGACATGATGGTGAACTCATGGTCACCGCCCCAGCCGCGATATCCGCCGCCGTTCGGGCCTCCCGGGAAGGAGAAGAAATGGATATAGTCATTGTTGGTGCTGAATTTCAGCATCGGGCCCGTGCCCAGCTCCACCTTGTATTCAGACTCCGTAACAGGGTCTGTCTGAGGTATGAAGCCGGCGCCCTCGAACCATACTTTCACGGTATAGTCCGGCGAGAACTGCA
>FR882198.1:12180-81908 GCA_000434935.1 Bacteroides sp. CAG:709
ACTGCAGGACATAAATCCATCCGCCGTAACGGAGGTCCTCATCCGGGAAATGCTCCATAACCCAGGTCTCGCGGGCTACCAGCGTATTGCGGCAGAGTTCAACACGTTCTTGCGTGCGTTGCGCAGCCGTCTCTTCGAAGATTCTGTCGCTCTTGTAGCAGGAAACCAAAGAGAGCAGCATCATCGCGGACATCAAATATGTAATGAATCTTTTCATGTTGATTTCCAGGTTTATTTGTCAAGTGATTCCCAATCCAGATTGTCCAGCTGGGCGATACGGCGATGATAGATTTCGCACCATCTGTCAGTATCGACTCCGTAGGAATCCTTGAGCCATTTCTTCAGCATATCATATTTCTTTCTAATGAGAGGGCCGCCTACAGGACCTGCCTTGGCGATCATTGCCTCTCTTTCCGCCTCCGTGAGGGAAATCAGACGTCCGCCGGTTTCAGCCACGTCCTCGCTGTAGTGTGAACGGGCATAGTTGCTGACAAATCCCTTCTGGTACGGGTCTTCGGTAAGTGAAGTGTAACGGTCGCCCACATAATCGCTGAGGGTGATGTCCTTGAACTCTGCAGGAGAGCCGTGGATACCGTCGAGGATATGGGTAAACTCGTGAAGCATTGTTCCCGCAATTCTTTCCGCATCCTTGTGATATTCGAAGAAGTTCACGCCGAGGATGTTGATCTGAAGGCCGTTCTCCGCAGATGCAAGGGCGGTGGAACCGCTGCTGCTAATCTCGAAACTTCCCACGAGGAAGAGCACTTTCGGGAAATATGATTTCACGAACAATGCCGGATCTTCCGTCTCGTCTCCGGATGACATCATCTCCACCATGGCCTCAAGTGTCGTGAACTTGATAAGCTTGGCAATCATTATCGACTCCTTGATGTTAGGAGGTGACACCCAGTAATTGAAACTGGTTTCCCTGTCCGGCATACGGTATTCGAATCGGATATTGTAAGGCTCCACATAATTTCTCTGCAGCCATGAGTCGAACTCGGTATTGTTTTGCTCCTCGTCCTTGAAAATGCTCTCGGAGCTGATCTCATCCTTGGTGCAGGAGAGCGTCAGGAGCATCGTGCAGGCTGCCAATATCAATGATATATATTTTTTCATCTTCATTCCTCCTTAAAAAGATTTGACGAAAGGATGGTCAGGACATTCCGCATTGTTGCGCGGATTAGGTTCCAGACCGGTTTTGATGGATTCTGAAGGAATCTGGAATGCGCGGCGCAGGTCATTGTAAGGCAATGTTACCGTAGCCTCGAATCCGGATGTCGTAGCGTCGTCGTAATCGGAGTCATCGAATCTGTCGATGGTGATTCCATATCTCTTGAGATCCATCCAGCGGAGACCTTCCTCCAGGGAATCGATTCTCTTGCAGAACAGCAGGCACTGGGTCATATTTTCCTGAGTACCAGGCTCTACAGTAAATCCATGCGGATGAATCGGCTTTCTTGATGTAGGTTCTTCCCTTGTGTATTCCTTGATGTACAATGATGAAGAAGGGTCGCCGTAAACCTCGTCGATCAGTTCGCGTGTCAGATGACGGATTCCGTTGCTTCCGACCTTGTACATCGAGCAGTTCCATGCATCCAAGTCCGCTGCCGCCTTGTCATATTCCTTCAGCTGGATATAGGCCTCGGCCCTGTTCAGAAGCACTTCGTTGGCATTGAGAGCCACCATTGTGCTGCGTCCGTAACCTGTACCTGCCACAGGATCGACCACTTCCCACTGGGAAGGCCATTTCGGCCAGTACACCTTGTTGGTTATGAGGTCGGCCCAATAGAACGGAACCATCTGGTAGATATACTGCGTATTGTCCTGCTTGCCGGTATCATAAGCACCGCCCATAGGACGCTTTGCACGGACAGTCTCCATCTTGGCGATCCTGTTGGTGTGCGCATATCTTCCGCCGGTAGCGTCCCACGCATTGAACAAGCCTCCGTTCGCAGAATAGAGCGGAATTATCAGCAGGTTCACCTTGTTCGTAGGATTGATGTAGTTCAATGCCCTCGTACCATAATCCCAGGCCATCTTGCTGGTCGCAGCCCAGTCACGGAGCATTTCGGAAGGATTCGTTCCGAGCACTACATTTGCAGCCTCGACAGCCTTCTCCCACTGGTTGCTGTAGACGTAGAACCTGGTCGCAAGCGCATAGCCGGCCTTCTTGTTGAAATGGTATTTCGGAACTGACCATGCCTCATCGTTCAGAAGAGGAAGTCCTTCCTCGATATCCTTCCGGATCTTCTCGTAGTCCATGGCAAGAGTTCCACGGCTATATTTAGGATTCAGCGTAGTCTCCGGCTTGTCCATATAGGTAACCCCCAGATACTGTGACGCATACTGCGGATGATAAGGAAGGCAGTAAATCATTGTCAGACAGAGGTGAGCGTAAGCGCGGCAGAGAAGCGCCTCTCCCTTGTATGGAAGCATTTCTTCCGGAGTGCCCTGCTTCTCGATGGCCTGGAGAGCGGCATTCGCTGTGGCAATCATATTGTAATATGCCTGCCAGGTGTTCACGTTGCTCTCATTGTCCGCTTCCTCGATCGGCTCCCAGTTATAATTCTGTTCAATGAGTCTGGACGTATTCTTGTTTCCTTCGCTGTAGAGTTCACAGTTGTCTGACGCATACTCGAAGAACCTCACATAAGTTCTTGATGCATACGCGGAAACAAGCAGTTTCTGTATCTTTTCAGTCGAATTCAGTTCAGTCCTGTTGTCCGGAAGCGTGTCCAGGAACTTGTCGCAGGAGGTCACCCCCCCCCATCAGAGAAAGAACTGCCAATGAATATGTTATAAATTTCTTCATATCCGCATTGATTTAAAATCCTATCTTGCAGGTCAATGTGAACTGCTTCGGCATCGGCACGGCGACACCGCCGGCATTCAGGAACTCAGGGTCCTGTCCTTCCAGCTTCTTGTCGGCATAGAGAAGGCAGAGATTCGTTCCCTGAATCTTGAATGAAAGACTTTTCAGCCTGAGCTTTTCAACAGCTGTCTTAGGAAGGTCATAACCCAATGAGACTTCCTTGAGCCTTATGAAATCGCCTTTTGCAATCCTCTGGTCAGAATAGTTGTAGGCATTGTAGGCAATGCCTAGATTGCTGATGCTGTTGTTCTGACGCTTGCTGGCAATTACAGGAACATTGGTGATGTTCTCGTCGCCCGGATTGATGTACCTGTCCATGAATTCTCTCGGCATGGCCGTAAGGTCGGAATAGCTGTTGGAGAAAATAGGGTCGAGCCTTACCACATTCCCGAAGGAGTATGTCATGAAGACATTCATCGTGAAGCCCTTGAACTTGAACATGTTGCCGAAACTTCCGGTGATGGTAGGATCAATCGGTCCCTCATACTTGAGGTTGCTGAAATTGTTCATTTCCTGGAACTGGATGTTCGTGGAAGTGATTTCACCGTCCTTGTTCAGGAAGGTAGGGATACCCATCTCGTCGAGTCCCATGAAACGCAGTGAGAACACGGCGCCGCGCGGCATTCCTTCCATGGAATAGCCTGAACCTGTCAGGTAGCTTATCATGGTCTGGTAAGTCTTGAGCTTGGTCACTGTATTCTTCATGTGCGAGAATATGAAGTTCGTGGTCCAGGTAAAGTCCTTCTTGACTATATTTCTGGTGGACAGCGAAAGTTCCACACCGGAAGACTTCATGGAAGCCACGTTTCCGTATTTGTTGGACACACCGCCAAGTCCCTGGGTCACAACACTTCCGATAAGGTCGAAGTTGTTTCTCTTATAGGTATCGAAAGACAGGAGGATGCGGTCGTCGATGAAACCGAGGTCAGCTCCCACATTGAACTCGTGCTTCTTCTCGTATGTAAGCTCGGAGTTCTCGATGGAGGACTGGTACAATGACGGTTCCTTGATGTTTGTAGCAGGGCGCCAAGGCGTGCTCGGGTAGAACAATGACGTAGAGTTGTTCACCCACGCCGGGCCTCTGTCCGCTGTCAATGAATATGATACACGGAAGTTCATGCTTGACAATGCCGGTTTCAGCGCGTCGAACCATTCTTCCTGGTCTGCCGACCATTTTCCGGCGACGTTCCATGTAGGCAGCCAACGGGCGCTTCTGGCCCTTCCGAGCCTGTTGGAACCCTCATATCGGAACGTTCCGTTGATGGTGTATCTGTAATTATATGAGTATGAAGCGGTAGCGGCGAAAGCGACATTGCGCTCGTGCGTATTGCTCAGACTATAATAATAGGAGTTCTGCTCGATTTGTTTCTTGAACAGGTCCACGATGTAGAACGGTGTCTCACCTGCCTCGTACTGGAGTCCCCAGCCGTCGAAAGAACTTGCATGCCTGTCCAGGGAATTGACTTCCATCGCGGCAAAGGCATTGATGATGTGCTTGTCGGCGATGGCGGTGTTGTAAGTACCTGACGCTCTGAAGTCCATGCTGAGGGCAGAGTAGTCATTCTTCTTCAGGATACCTCCCTGCGGCAGGACAGTGTACTTGTCTCCGGTCGGATTGTCCGGGTCCTTGTACAGATAAGGGTTCAGGCTCTGGATGATCTTCGTGGCTGCGGCACGATAAGCCTCTGCCTGGTTCGAATTGTCCTTGATATTGTGCTCGGTCATTGAAAGCTGGTATCTTACCGAACCGAGGGCTGCCAGTTCGAGTCCCTTTATCGGCTTGGCCTTGATTTCAGCCTGGAATTTGGTGTCGAGCACGGAGAGGTCGATGTAGTTGTTCGCCAACTCGTGCTTGATATTGAACGGAGCATAGTTCCTGGTGTAGAATTCGTCCGGGTCGAGTGTCCTGGAAGTACGCAGGGCATAAGAATACGGGTTGATGTCGAAATCACGTTTCACGGAACCTTCCACAAGGTTTGTGGTAGATGCGAGTGAGCCCGGAGCCCTCTGCTGCCTGTATGAAGCGTTTCCGATGATGTTCAGGGTGATGTAATCCTTGAATATCTTCTGGGAAGTGTTGAACAGCGCAGTATATCTGTTCACCTTGCTCTGGATCGACCAGCCCGGATCTACGAGCGCACCGAGAGAAGCATAGTAGCTGCCTTTCTCTGATCCGGAAGTGATGCTGACGGAGTGGCTGTGCTGCACGGTCGGACGGAAAAGTTCCTGGAACCAGTCCGTGTTGCGCATCTCGGCCTTGCGCAGATATGCTTTCCTGCCGGCTTCGGTGTTCTCCACAAGATATTTTCCGGTCGCCGTATCGTATGTGTTCATCAACTGGTACATCTTGCTGTACACACCTCCCTGCGAGCTGTATACGTTGCTGGTGAAGTTGAGCCAGCCCTTCTGGTACATTTCCTCATAAACGGACATCTGCTCCTGGGAGTTCATGATATTGAACTCTGAATATGAAGGGACAAGACGCATGGTATATTCGCCGTTGTAGTTCACTCGGGTCACGCCAGGTGTTCCTTTCTTGGTGGTCACGACAATGACGCCGGCCATTGCCCTCGCTCCGTAGATGGAGGTAGCGGAACCGTCCTTGAGGATCTGGAATGATTCGATGTCGTCAGAGTTCAGGCCCGCAATGGCGGAGCTGATCAATGTCGTGGCGTCTCCGGATGACAGGGAATTGGCATCCACATTGACCACATCCTCCATTATGACGCCGTCTACGACCCACAGAGGCTTGGAGTCGCCGAAAATTGAGGTAGCTCCCCTGACTCTGATCTTAGGTGCGGTACCGAATGTTCCTGATACGTTCTGCACTGAAACGCCGGCTGATTTTCCTTCGAGTGAACGGCTGACTTCACCCACACCGCTGATATTCACGTCCACGGCGGAAAGTTGGTCGGTCGCACCGGTAAAGAGTCGCTTGTCAGTGGTAGTCATACCGGTAACCACTGCTTCGGAAAGCATTTCCGTGCTGGTAGAGAGCACGAAGTCGACTTTTTCAGCAGCCGGTTTGGTGACATTGGTATAACCAAGGCAGGAAGCCTCAAGTTTGGCTCCTGCGGGGACTTTCGTCAATGTATAATTTCCGTCAAGGTCCGTGACGGCGGCATTGCCCGTGCCCGCCACTGCCACGACGACACCTATGAGAGGCTCGCCGGCATCGTCCTTGACCGTACCGCTGACTGTCAATGTCTGCTGCGCAAAAACTGATAGCGCGCAGGCAAACGACAGCAGCAATGCTATAATCAATCTTTTCATAAGCCGTTACTATTCTGTATATTCCTTGGTAAGCACAAGCTGCTGATATGCTACAATACGTGTAGTGAATGCAAAGAATCTGTCACGACTCCACCAGATGTTCAACTGCTGAGGGATATCGTTGCTGTTCAGTTTGGCATTCTCGAATGAAAGAGTGACTGTGTGGTTAACATCATCGAATACAGGTTCGGCATCCCAAGCGGCACGACCCTCTGTAGAGAAGATGTAGAATCCTGACGGATTGGACGAAGTCGGCCCGTTGAAATGCACTGAGTAGTACTTGTTTGCAGCCTCATCTTTACCGAAGCCCTGGATGCCGATTCTTACTTTACCGTCCACCAGCTGGGCTGAGAAAGGATAATTCACGAGCTCGCCTTTCTGAACCGTAACCGAGAATGACTCGTACATCTTTTCTGTCGCGAACACGAAATCGCTCTTGTCTCCGCACTCATCGGCGTTCTTTGCCACTTTCCAAGTGCCCAAAAGATAATACCAGTCCGGTTTCTTAGGGAGTGTCAATGTTACATATACCGGTTCAATGCTCTTGTCTGAAGGGGTGATGATTGCGCGTCCGGAGAAGGCCCTGCGGCTCTGCGCCTTGCTTACTATGAATGTCACACCGCTTGCGGATTTCTCGAATGAGAATACGCCATCAGGATTTTCAGGGATTTCCACGCTGAAATCAGATGTGCACTTTACAAGTGTCTGCAATTTCTGCTCTGAATCAGAGAACTCCAGGCTTGATTCACTTATGATGATCCCTTTGAACGGTGACTGTTTCACTGAGAAGCTGACGGAATTGCTGCCTTCAGCATTGATCGTAATATCCGCAGTACGCTCCGTATCACCAGTATAAGAGAACACATTGAACAGGACTGAAGAACCGGCGACACTTACGCGAAGCCAATCCGGCGCAGATGATTCAGCCGTCAATTTGAGGCCGCCTGTCTCTACGACTGCCGTTCCGAATCCTCCTGCAGCATCGAACGACGTAGCGGAAACGCTTTTCAATTCAATCTCAGGAACTGAATTGTCTTTGCTGCATGACAGACCGCAGAAAAGCGCGGCTGCCAGAGCGATGATTGATATAAGTTTTTTCATCATATTGAATTATTATTTTACATATTCGATTGCGACCTGTGAGTCACCGTTCAGCTTGGTTCCTGCCAATTCGATATGGACATAGATGAACTGGTAAGTCTGGTCTCGCTTGTATTCCAGAGGTATCTCGACGACAGGATTGTCCTTGCCGATTTCGATATTGATGTCCTTCTTGACTGAACGCACCCAGCCGGCAGCATTGACCTGCACACGCTTGAGGATGACATTGTCCTCGCCCCTCTTCCATCTGAATCTCAGGGCCTTGACCGGGATGTAGTCTTCCGGTTCCATCATGCGGATAATCAATGTGCTGCTGTCGCGCATCTCGAATGATGTCCAGCCTGAAAGGCCCTGGCCCTCAAGAGGTTCAATGTCTTTGGCGACGTTCACGAGGTCCTGTGATTCCTTCACGAGGTCCTTTACCGGAACGAAATCGGAGAGTTTCTTCTCCTCGGTGAAATTGCCCTCCCAAGCGGCGAAGTCAAATGGTTTGCCTGCTTTCTTGGCATCGAAGAAATGCTGCCATCTTGGGATATAGTAGTCGCGGATAAGGCCTGACCAGATCTTGCATGCATAGTCATTGAGACCGGCATCAGGATAGCTGACTCCCCACGTGGTCACGATTCTGCGGCTGTTTTCTTCATACTTGTCGCTTTCCTGCTGACTGTCACCCCAACTTCGGGCATAGTCGATCCATCTCTGGATGCGGGTTACAGGATTCTTGTCCAAAAGCCTGTCAGCGCGCAGCATCAGGTCCTTGAAACGGACTTCCATGGCGGCCGCCCTGTCATTGTCCCCGGCAAGATAAGCTTCATTGTCACCCAGCTCCGAGGCCGCTGCGATATAGGCTTCCAATGCTTCAAAATGCGCCTTGGAAACCACGTAACGGCCGCCGAGACCGTAGAACGGCTGTCTCTGGACTACATACTGGGCACGGCTTGAACACATTCCGTAAGAGCTTTCGAGCATCTTGTTCCAGAATGTAATCATCGGTTCAGGGCATTTGCCATATCTGTTAAGTGTATAATTCTTCAGCCACTCGTGGATATCCTTGTGGGATGTGCTCCACCATGCATCGGAAAGGATTTCGTAAATCACTTCGTTGTTCTCCACGCCTTCCGGAGCAGTGCCGACACCGACAAGATTTCCCATATTGGCAGAACTGAGGGCATTCAGATGGCCGTTGAGATAGAAGTCCAATGCTCCTACAGGGGCGGTACGTCCGCCGAAGTTCGGCACGGTACTGTAAATCCATGGCTTTCCGTAAATTCCCTTGGCATAGTTCCATGTATATTCATTCTCCCAGATTCCGTAGTTGAAGTCAACGCTCAGGTCCAGGAGGAGCATCTTGTCATCAGGTACCTTGGAGAACAATGCTTCGATGCTCTCCGGATCCCAGATATGTCTCTGATATCCGAACATCCAGCCCTGAAGCACCCATATCGCATCCGGATTGGCAGCGGCAATGGACTGATACAGAGACTTTCCATAGCTGGCAATCTGTTCATGGCGTTCCTTTGTGCCACGCTCGGCGAACGGAACCTTCATTTCATTGAAACTGTCGGCGAGGTAGTATTTGCCTTTTCCGAATTCCTTTTCCCATTCCTGGATGTATGTCTTCGAGATCAGCTGGAACAGGTCCGTTTCAGGAGAAATGAAATTGGACACATAGTACGGGCCGTCATCCCAGCCGGTGTGGATGAGATTCGCGTCAGGATAGACACGCTTGATCGCTTCAGGGACAAAACCAGCGAAAGCATTGAAAATAGGTGTCATTCCGAGGTCGTTCATCCTGTCTATCATCTTGTGTTCCAGGGCGATGGTCTTATCATACCAGCTCTGGGTGAGATTGCCGTCAAGCTCTGACATATTGCCCATCCTGAACCATGGCAGGTAAGCCGGGCCGGTGATGAACTTGCCTATTTCCTCATCCGTCAGGCCGAGTTTCTTCCATACGCGGGCGAAAATAGCTTCGCTTCCGATAGGTGAAAGCGGCATGTTCACTCCATGCAGGGCCATCCTGTCGAGTTCCTTCTCCCAGTCTTCCCATTTCCAGTAAGGCATGGTGTAGCCGAGAGTGCAGACATTCATGTATTGTCTCAGCACGAAAGGAGTGGTGACAAGTTTAAGCGGCTGGTCAGCAAGCTTTTCCGGAAGGACGATATTGTTGA
Source organism: Bacteroides sp. CAG:709 (assembly GCA_000434935.1). Lineage (GTDB taxonomy): Bacteria > Bacteroidota > Bacteroidia > Bacteroidales > UBA932 > Cryptobacteroides. The sequence continues at coordinate 21,601 of FR882198.1, forward strand.
TTGTCCAGGTGGAGATGCCATAGTGATTCGATGTGACATAGTCATAGAAACCACGGCAGACTGCCACGGCGGAGCTTCCCTTCACGGTAAGTTTGCCTTTTTTCACCTCTGTGGAAAAGTATTCGCTGCCCTCCATCGGGCCGGTAACTACAAGTTTCACATTGGAAGGTTTCTTTCCGAGAGTCCTGGCAATCACTCCCGACGCCGCTTTTTCAGCTGCCTTGAAGTCTTCTTTCTGAGACGCCGAAGCGGAGACGCATAAAAATACGGCTCCGATAGCGCAGATAAATTTCAATTTATTGATTATCATATACTTAAAGTGTTATTTCTTGATTTCCCTGATTTCCATCGCATATCCGCCACCGGCAGCGCATTTCTGGACAAGTTTCGAATTATGGCCGATCTTCATCTTGCGGATGATGTATGCCTGTGAATTTGTCTTGTAGTCCGCATCCGGCGCATCGGCATAGAGCGTGGCCTCATATTTCTTGCCCGGTTCCAGGAAGTCGAAAGATATCTTGGATATGTGTCCCCCGGCGCCTGCCGTAGACCCGACAAACCAGTCTCCGGAATCCTTGACCCTGCGCGCCGTGGTGACATATTCGAAAGGCTCGGCTTCAAGATACCGCGACTCGCTCCATTCCATGGCCACATTCTTTATGAACTGGAACGCATCCGGGAACCTTTCGTAGTTTTCCGGAAGGTCGGCAGCCATCTGCAATGGTGAATACATCGTCACGTAGAGGGCAAGCTGGTTCGCAATCGTGGCATTGACATGTGACTTGTTGCCCGGACTGAACTTGCTGATATTCATTTCGAAGATGCCCGGAGTATAGTCCATCGGACCGCCCAACAGCCTGGTGAAAGGCAAGATGCAGACATGTCCCGGCTTGGAACCGCCGAACGCCTGATACTCGGTACCACGCGCAGATTCATTGGCAATGAGGTTAGGCCAGGTCCTGCACAGTCCTGTAGGACGCACCGCCTCATGGGCATTGACCATTATCTTGTATTTGGCGGCCTGGGTGACGGCATAAAGGTAATGGTTGACCATCCACTGGCTGTAATGCATCTCGCCGCGCGGGAGCATATTTCCGACATAACCGGATTTCACGGCATTGTAGCCGTTGTTTTTCATAAATGTATATGCCGTGTCGAGATGTCTTTCATAGTTTCTGACAGAAGCGGAGGTCTCGTGATGCATGATCATTTCCACGCCTTTGGACTTGGCGTAGTCACGGATTTCTTCCAGATTGAAATCCGGATATGGCGTCACGAAATCGAAGACATAGTCCTTCAGGTGACCGAACCAGTCTTCCCAGCCCTCGTTCCAGCCTTCGACAAGCACGGCGTCGAAGCCGTTTTCAGAGGCGAAGTCAATGTATTTCTTCACGTTTTCAGTGGTAGCGCCGTGATGGCCATGAGGCTTGACCTTCGTATAATCAGTCACTCCGAGCTGAACAGAAGGCAGGTCCCAAGTATAGGACCACTGCGACTTGCCGGTAATCATCTCCCACCATACTCCTACATATTTTATAGGTCTTATCCAAGAAGTGTCCTCGATCTTGCAAGGCTCATTGAGATTCAGCGTCATGCGGGAAGCGAGAATGTCGCGCGCGTCGTCACTGACAATGATTGTGCGCCAAGGCGTGTGCATAGGTGCCTGAAGATAGCCTTTCGCACCTGTCGCATCAGGATTGAGGAAGGATTCGAAAACGAAATTCTCGTCATCCAGATTCAGATGCATGCAGGCATAGTCCACAAGGGCAGCCTCATGAATGTTCATATAGAGTCCCTGGTCTGTCTTGAGCTGAAGCGAGGTCTGCACGCCGGTCGGCGAGAACATGTTCTTGTTCATGCGCTTGCTGTTCACTTCCCTGATCTCGGAAAGACGGCAGCACGTATAGTCATATTCCTGTGTATAATGGTCTGCCGGAATCCACCAGGCAGTAACGTCTCCAGGCATGGCGAACTGTGTGCGTTCCTCCTTTACGACAAAATAGACCAATGACTTCTGCTGCGGAAATTCGTAGCGGAAGCCTACTCCGTCGTCATACACCCTGAACCTGACATTCATTTCCCTGCCGGTCTGACGCTGCTTCAAGTTGACCAGCAATTCATTGTAATGATTTCTGATGGAAGTCTCTTCTCCCCATACAGGATTCCACGTCTCATCGGACTCTCCACGTGACGTTCCGGCAATTTCAAATTCCCTGTCGAGATGTGACTTCAAGTCGTCGGAATTTCCCATCAGTTCGAATCCCATACCGCTCGTCAGTACCGCAGGCAATTCACCGCAATCCACAGAATACTGCGGACGTCCGTCTTCTGACAATGAAAATGAAAGTCTGATTTTTCCATCCGGAGAAAATGCAGTTTCCACTTCTCCCGCAGAAAGCGAGGCAATGCCAAACGTTACAAATAAGAGAGATGTCAGGAATCTTTTCATTATATGATAGTGTTATTAATTTTCCGGAAAGGTATGCAACCTGAAAATCAATAACAATATGTAATAATGAAAATATAAATGAATTTAATAGTTTAATACTTGATTACCAACGTTTTGATTAAAATATACTATATGAAAAATATAAATGGAAAATAAACCATTTTTAGAGCTAAATAGACGAAATTCCTTTTATCTGGTCCTCGAAACTCTGTGGGGAAACAGCCTTCAGACGCGTCCTCGAACGGTACGCATAGATGGTGGATCGGGAGTATCTCAGGAGTAGGGAAATCCTGTCCGTACTGTCGATTCCCAGACGGATCAACGCATAAATCCGCAGTTCAGGAGACAGGACATACGAGTCTTTTATCGAGATCCGGAATTCCGGCTGGAGAAAATTATTGAAATCCGCGATGAAGGTCGGAAACAACGACAGGAAGGTCTTGTCGAAGACGCTGTAGAACGATGCCCACTCCTCATCCACCACGGCATTCGACTTGAGGTCCTTCTTCAATGTCTGGATGTCACCTGCAATGGCCTTCTTGTTCAGATTCTTCCTGTACTTGTCCAGACGCTCGATCCTGGAGATACATTCGAGCATCAGCTGGGTGATATATGTATTCTTGATGTTGCTCGACTCCTTGACAATCTTATTTGCCTCTTCCTGAAGCTGTTGCGATGCGGTAAGCTCATCTTTCATGACTTCGAGACGCTTACGCTGGCTCTTGTTCACGAACAGCAGGACCGTCATGAGCAATATGAGGAAACACAACACACCGAAAGCTGCCAACAATACCCTCAGGTCCTTCTTCTTGGCTTCGAGATATGACTCATTGACAATGGAAATGAGCGGTGCCAATGCATCCACCTTCAGCCTAGCCTTGCAGAAGTTGGCATCCTCCAGAGCCTTGTTCAGATAAGAGTACGCCCTTTTTATGTCACCGTCCTCATAGAGCATGGTGGCGAGCATCCTCAGCGCGACATATTCCTTCTTGGCATTGACAAGATCCGAATAGGCGGAGGCTATCATGTAATCCTTGGCAGCATCCCTCCACCCTATCGTAAGGTAAATATCAGCGATGGCGATGGCGACAGGACCGGTTTCGATAGCTACAGGAGAAAGGGATTCATACTTTTTCAGCAGCATCTCAAGCGCGCTCTTGTAATCTCCTTCCACCACAAGGCTCTCGCTTTTGATGGTCACATTGTCGGGGAACTGACTGACAATAGAGTCCTTATACTCACGAGCCTTCGAACTGTAATAATGCTTGAGACTCTTATCCATGCTGAGTCCCTCAAGAGACTCATACGTACTCATATAGAAGAGATACATCTCTTCCCTTTCTTTTGCCTGCAATGCACTCCTGTCCACCCTGTTCAGAGTAGCCAGGGCATCATAGCTCATTCCCGAAGTCTGATATTGCTTGGCGAGTGCTATGGATGACGCCCCGACATAGTCCGTACGACCTAGCGCTTTCGCCGCTTCGAGAGATTTCAATGCATAAAAGGTAGCCGAATCCGTCCTGTACCGGTCGAATGTATGACGCATGTCGAAATAGATCAGATACCTCTGTTCCAATGACTTGCTCCGAGCCAGAGCCGTCCTGCATGAGTCCAGGCGGTCCTCCCTCACCCTGTCATAGTTCTTCGCATTGCGTATCACATTGTCCAAATCTGACAATGTAATCTTGTCCGTGCCGGGCGTTACAGCCCCCGCGCAGACTGCATACAGCAATGAAAATATGACAAGTATCGTTCTCCACATAACAATGTCGGATATTAATGTTCAGCCGGTAAATTTACTAAAAAATATCGACCTTCCACAACGCAAAAAGCCCCGGAACCGCAGCAATTACGGTTCCGGGGCTTTAAGATATTTATCTGCAAGATATTACATCATACCGCCTTCCGGCATTGCAGGAACTGCCGGTGCCGGTTCAGGGATGTCGACGATACCGCACTCGGTGGTAAGGAACATGCCGGCTACTGATGCGGCGTTCTCGAGAGCCACACGGCTTACCTTGGTAGGGTCGATGACACCTGCCTCGAACATGTTCACGTACTCATCCGTACGGGCATTGTAACCGAAATCACCCTTACCCTCACGAATCTTCTGTATAATCACGCTACCGTCAACACCTGCGTTTCTGGCAATCTGACGGAGTGGCTCCTCGATAGCACGGGCTACGATATGAATACCTGTAGTCTCGTCCTCATTCTCTCCCTTGAGATTCTTAAGAACCTCAGCAGCACGGATGTAAGCCACACCACCACCTGGAAGATAACCTTCCTCGACTGCAGCACGGGTTGCATTCAATGCATCCTCGACACGGTCTTTCTTCTCCTTCATCTCAACCTCGGTAGTAGCACCTACATAGAGGACAGCGACACCGCCGGCGAGCTTGCCGAGACGCTCCTGAAGTTTCTCCTTGTCATAATCAGAGGTAGACGCAGCAATCTGCTTTCTGATAAGTTCCACACGCTCTGCGATATCATCCTTGTTGCCTGCGCCGCCTACGATAGTGGTGTTCTCCTTGGTGATGGTAACCTTCTCAGCCTTACCGAGCATCTCAGGAGTAGTGTTCTCAAGAGTGAAGCCTCTTTCCTCTGAAACGAGTGTCGCACCTGTAAGAGTTGCGATATCCTGAAGCATCTCCTTGCGACGGTCGCCGAATCCAGGAGCCTTTACTGCAGCAACTTTGATAGTACCACGGATCTTGTTCACTACCAATGTAGTAAGAGCCTCGCCGTCAACATCTTCCGCAATGATGAGAAGTGACTTGCCATCCCTTGCGATAGGTTCGAGGATAGGAAGCAGATCCTTCATTGAAGAAATCTTCTTGTCAGTGATGAGGACGTAAGGGCTGTCAAGACTAGCCTCCATCTTATCGGAGTTGGTCATGAAATATGGAGAGATGTAACCTCTGTCGAACTGCATACCTTCTACGACCTTGACTTCAGTCTCGGTACCCTTGGCTTCCTCAACGGTGATGACGCCGTCTTTCTTTACCTTGGACATTGCGTCAGCGATAAGCTTGCCGATTGCAGCATCATTGTTGGCTGAAACCGTACCTACCTGCTCGACCTTGGAGTAGTCATCACCAACTTCCTGGCTGTGAGCTTTAAGTTCGGCAACAACAGCGGCAACTGCCTTGTCAATACCTCTCTTCAAATCAATAGGGCTTGCGCCTGCAGTAACGTTCTTGAGACCGACATTGATGATGGCCTGTGCGAGAACGGTTGCGGTGGTAGTACCGTCACCTGCCTGCTCATTAGTCTTGGCAGCGACTTCCTTAACCATCTGTGCACCCATATTGGCGAATCTGTCCTTAAGTTCTACCTCCTTGGCGACAGTAACACCGTCCTTTGTAACCTGAGGAGCACCGAACTTCTTGTCAATAACAACGTTACGGCCCTTAGGTCCGAGTGTAACCTTAACAGCATCTGCAAGAGAGTCTACGCCCTGTTTCATTTTTGCGCGGACCTCAACGTCGAATTTGATATCTTTAGCCATAATTCCAATCTCCTATAAATTATAATATTGCCATAATGTCTGACTGACGTACGATAAGATATTTCTTATCCTCTACAGTCACTTCAGTTCCGGCATATTTGCCATAAAGAACCTCGTCACCTACTTTGACCTCCATAGGTTCATCCTTCTTGCCAGGTCCGCAAGCGACTACTTTACCCTGCTGGGGTTTCTCCTTGGCTGTATCAGGAATATAAAGTCCTGCAGCTGTCTTAGTCTCGGCCTCTTTAGGCTCAAGAACTACTCTATCCGCTAATGGTCTGATCATAATTATAAATTTTTAATGTTTTTATCAATGCAAGTCTCCAACGGAGACCGGAAACAATAAATCAACTGCCGTGCCATCAAATCGACAATGACAATTTGTCAGTGCAGATATTATTACTATATTTACGAATTGGAAAAAACACATTACACCATGAAGACCCTTAACCACATCTTGAAAAGTATCATTGCGACAGCTGCATCGGCTGTTTTCCTATACGGATGCGGAAACGTCGCGACAACTCCTGACAACAGTTTTGCGGAATACATCGAAGCCTACACGGGAGGCATTGTCTCAAGTGACAACAGCATTGTCATTGAACTTGCAGCGCCGGCAGACGGACTGCAGGGAAACGAGGCTGAAATCAACAAGGCTGCGGCAGACCTGTTCAAATTTTCGCCTTCCGTCAAGGGAACAGCCAGATGGAACAGCGCCCAAAGGGTGGAATTCATCCCTGAATACGGCGCATTGAAGGCGGGAAAGACATACAAATGCACATTCAAGCTGGGCAAAGTCATGTCCACCGACAGCAGGCATGAGGAATTCACGTTCAGTTTCACGACTGCCCGCAAGGAAGCCCTTCTGGAAAGGAACTCATTGGAAATCAGCATGGACGACCCCGGAAAGGCGACAGCTACGGGAACATTGACCCTGAGCGAAAGCATTGACATCGAGAATCCGGAGGAACTGCTGGAATTCGGCTGGAGCGGAAACGCGACGTTCGAAGTCAAGGAAAGCGGCAGGCAGAAATACACGTTCACGGCCTCCGGTCTGGAGAGGGCTGCACAGGCTAAAGTATTGACAGTCAAGTTCAAACCGGACAACACAGGATTCCCGGCTTGCGACAATCTCTACATCGACATCCCTGCCACCGGTATTTTCTCGGTAATGGACGCGGAGCTTTCCGGCGACAACCGCCAGAGCATCGACATCACGTTCACCGAGCCGCTCAGCAAGGCGAAGAACCTCGTCGGACTGGTAGAATTGAGCTACACCCGCACGGAATACGGTTCGACCGACAGATACAGACTAAACTTCACTTCCAAGGTCAATGACAATGTCCTGCGGCTTTATTACGAGCCGTGCGACGCGACCACGATAGAACTGACCGTCGACGGAGCATTGAGAGACATGCACGGAAACACCCTCGGCGACAAATGGACGAAGGTTTTCAATGCGTCCAATCCGAAGCCTGAGGTATCCTTCCCGGTAGACGGCAACATCCTCCCGAACACGGGACAGCTTACGATCCCATTCAAGGCGGCATACCTCAACGCGGTGGATATCAGCATTGTAAAGATATATCCGAACAACATTCTCATGTTCCTCCAGGAGAATGACCTGAAGGGAAATTCTGGACTCAGGCGTGCAGGAAGACTTGTTTACAAAACTACAATGAGGCTGGACAGCGACCCGTCAAAGGACCTGACACAGCAGAACATATTCACCGTCGGCCTGGACAATCTGTTCAAGAAAGAGCCGGGAGCAATCTACAGGATGCGACTGTCCTTCAAGCCGGAGTACTATATATATTATAAAGGTGACAGAAGCAGCAGTTCCGGCAGCCTGACAAGCATCTCCGCAGGTTCATTGACCGAAGAAGAAAGCGCGGTCTGGGACGTTCCTGACACATATTATTACGAGGGTGGCGATTATGACTGGAACGTGTACAGCTGGCGCGACAGGAACAATCCGCTCACGCCTTCATATTACATGAATTATTCTTATCCGGCACGCAACCTCATGGCTTCCGGCATCGGAGCAATCGCCAAATACAGCGGCGGGAAGCAGATCTGGATAGCGGCAAGCGACATAATTTCAGCCGAGCCGATGGCCGGAGCGGATATCAAGGTGTACGATTTCCAGCTTCAGAATATCGGAAAAGGCAAGAGCAACGGCAACGGAACGGCATCCATAGACCTCAGCGTCAAGCCGTTCATCGTCACCGTAAAGAAAGGAGATTCAATCACTTACCTGAAAGTGACAGACGGCAGCGAGAAGTCGTTGAGCCGTTTCGACACCGGAGGCGAGACATTGCAGAAAGGAATGAAGGGCTTCGTCTACGGGGAACGCGGAGTCTGGCGTCCTGGAGACACTCTGCATCTGACAATGATCCTGCACGGCGAAAACAAGATTCCTGACACTCACCCTGCCACAATCGACGTCTACACGCCGCAGGGACAGTTCTTCACCAGAAAAGTGTGCCGCAAGTCGGAAAACGGATTCTACACATTCGAAATTCCTACCGGCCAGGACAGTCCTACAGGACTGTGGAACGCATACATAAAAGTCGGCGGCGCGGCATTCCACAAGCCGTTGAGAATCGAATCAATCAAACCTAACAGACTGAAGGTCAATGTCAATATGGGCCAAGGCATTCTCCGGGGAGGTGCCAGAACCAATGCAAGCATATCTTCCAACTGGCTGACCGGCCCTGCGGCATCAGGACTTCAGGCGAAAGTTTCAATGACATTGAAACCGGGACGCCAGACCTTCAAGGGCTACGACGGATTCACATTCTGCGACCCGGCGAGCCAATTCGAATCATACACGACGGAGATTGTCAGCACTAGACTGAACGCTGACGGAAAAGCTTCTGCCTCAATAACATTGCCGAAGGCTGCACAAGCACCCGGAATGCTGACGGCGAACATTCTCGGAAGCGTATTGGAGGAAGGCGGCGACGAGAGCTACACGGTCATGACAATGCCGTTCTCGCCGTTCAGCGCATACGCGGGCATCAAGCTTCCGGCGGACGGCAGCTATCTGGAAACCGGAAAGACGCACCAGATTCCAGTAGTGACTGTGGATGCTGACGGCAGGAAAGTCAGCGGGCACAGACTGGAATGGCGCATATTCAAGCTCAAATGGAGCTGGTGGTGGGAGTCCCGCAGCGAGGCATTGGACTCATATATAAACGCATCAGCTGCAAGTGCTTACAGTTCCGGCACCGTCGTTTCCGGAAACGGGGAGACAAGCATATCGTTCAGTGCGGACGACAAGGATTGGGGAAGATACCTCATCTACGTGAAGGATCTGGAGAGCGGACATGCAACGGGCGGCATCGTCTACGCGGACTGGCCGGCATACAGGGGCAGGTCGGACAAGAACGACCCTGACGCACCGGCAATGCTCAGTTTCTCCACCGACAAGAAGAAATATCAGGCTGGAGAGACCGCCACGGTGTTCATCCCTGCCGCAGAAAACGGTATGGCATTGGTATCCATAGAGAAAGGATGCAATGTGCTTTCGGGAGAATGGGTGAAGACCTCCGGCAGCGGAGAAACTCCATATAAGATCAAGATTACCGGCGACATGGCACCGAACTTCTATGTGCATATCACGCTGGTCCAGCCTTACATGAATTCCGCCAACGACCTGCCGCTCAGGATGTACGGAGTCCAGCCGGTCATGGTGGAGAACCCTGCGTCACGTCTGGAGCCGCAGATCACAATGCCTGACAAACTCCATCCGGAAGAGCCTTTCAGCATAAAGATCAGCGAAAAGAACGGCAAGCCTATGACTTACACGGTGGCAATCGTGGATGAAGGCCTGCTGGACCTGACAGCTTTCCGCACGCCTGATCCGTGGAACTTCATGTTCAGGCGCGAAGCTCTCGGAGTGAAGACATGGGACATGTACGATGACGTATTCGGTGCCGCCGGAGGAGCATTGTCAGCAATGTTCAGCATCGGAGGCGACGAAGGTCTGGTCAAGGGAGCGCGCAAGGAAAACAGGTTCAACCCTATCGTGAAAGTCCTGGGACCGTTCACCCTGAAATCCGGCTCGAAAACGCACAAGATCACACTTCCGATGTACGTCGGCAGCGTGAGGGCAATGGTCGTGGCCGGCAATGACGGGGCTTATGGCAATGCGGAAAAGACCGTCCCTGTCACCTCGCCTGTCATGATTCTCCCTACCCTGCCGCGTTTCGCAGCCTGCGGAGAATGCATCACGCTTCCGGTCAATGTCTTCGTAATGGAGGACGGCATCGACAAGGTCAATGTATCAGTGAGCTGCGAAGGTCCGCTTTCCATCGAGGGACAGTCCACGTCCACAGTGACATTCAACGGCAAGGGTGACAAGATGACAAGGTTCGCATTGACAGCGGCTTCATACGTCCCGGACGGCGGCAGTTTCGCGAAAGTGACTGTCACGGCGGACGGAAAGGGCCACAAGATGACTGAAACTATCAATATCGAAGTCCGCAACCCGTCCCCTCTCATCACATCCATAAGCGAGACAATGCTCGGAAAGGGCGAAAGCAAGACATTCGACTACAATCCGTTCAAGACAGAAGGCGGCCGCTCGGCATGGATAGAGGCCAGCGGCTACCCGTCCATCGGCTGGAACTCCCTGTTCAGCTACATGTACAGCTACCGGCACTCCTGCACGGAGCAGATTTCCGCGAGAGGAATCAGCATGATCAATTCAATGTCAATGCTTTCCGAGGACAATGCCGCCAAGGTCAAGGCCATGGTTCCGGAAATGCTCACGGAACTGTACGTACGCCAGCTTCCTGACGGCGGATTCGCTTACTGGCGCGGCGACACACATGCCGACGAGTGGGTGACATCCATGGCAGGACAATTCATGACATTGGCACGCAATGCCGGATATGAAGTGAACAAGGGTGTCCTCGACTCCTGGGCGAAATTCCAGAAACGCTGCATCCAGAACTACAGGACAGCGAAAGTCTACGCATTGAGCGACCTCACCCAGGCCTACAGGCTGTTCACCATGGCATTGGCAGGAAACGCGGAAGAGGCGGCGATGAACAGGATGAAGGAGGGCGGAAACCTCTCATGGCAGGCAACGGCGATGCTCGCTTCGACTTACGCGGTCTGCGGAAAGAAGACCGTGGGAACGGAGCTGCTGAACAGCATATTCAATACACAAGAAGAGGACGGATTCAATGTCCCTACATACGGTACTCCATTGAGGAACAAGGCTATAGTGCTGGAGGCGATGGTCCGCACCGGCAACATCCTGGAGGCCATGACGTACGCGACCGACATCAACCGCGGCGCATCGGGGCTCGAACCTTGGTCAATGTCCACGCAGGAATCAGCCTTCATCTCCGGCGCGATGAACCAGCTCGCAAAGAACGTGACCGGCGGCAATGTTTCCGTCAATGTCAATGAGGGTGAAAAGACGCTCGACACGAAGCCATCAGGCAACGGTATCGTCAATGCCGTCCTGAATTCCGAGTTCGGCAGCGTGACCGTACAGAACACCTCGGACGGCCCGGCTTACATAAGAATGACGGTGGTTTCGCAGGCGGAGCCAAGCGCTTCAATACCGGCCAGAGCTACAGGTATAGCCCTGAATGTCAGATATATAGGCGCGGACGGCTCGGCGATTTCCCCTACTTCCATAAGGCAGGGCACGGAATTCACGGCCGTCATCAGGGTTTCGAATCCGAACATTTCGGAAGGAATCCACAACATGGCACTCACGGAAATGATTCCTTCAGGATGGGAAATCATCAATGAGAGGATGACCGGAGAGGACATACCGTCTGCCGGAAAATATGATTATCTGGACATCAGGGACGACCGCAACGTGTTCTATTTCAGCATTGCCGCAGGCTCTTACAAGGAGTTCCGCGTGAGACTGCGCGCCGCATACGAGGGCAAATTCGTATTGCCTTCAGTGACTTGCGAGGCAATGTATGATTCACGTGTCTTCGCCTGCACTGCATCCGGAGTAGCCGAAGTCACAAGGTAACGTCATGAATTTCAGAGCAATACTCCGTTACGGTCTGATCGCGGCAGGTGCCGGACTCCTGATATGGTACGCATTGTGCCTGCCGGAAGATCTGTTCAGTGGAACGGATTATTCGACGGTAGTCGTGGACAGACACGGGGAATTGCTCGGTGCACGGATTTCTAAAGATGGACAATGGACCTTTCCGCCTGAAGCCTACAGTGCGGAAAGGTCCGATGTTTCATCATCCGGAAAAGAAAAATATTTCACAGCCCTGACGGAGTTCGAGGACAGGTGGTTCAGATGGCATCCCGGCGTGAATCCGGTCTCGATATGCAAAGCATTCATTTCCAATATGAAAGCGGGACATGTAGTGAGGGGCGGAAGCACATTGACAATGCAGGTGATACGAATGTCAAGGGGCAAGCAAAGAACCATAGGACAGAAAATCATCGAGGCGATTCTTGCAACGAGGCTGGAGCTCCGTTGTTCCAAAGATGAAATTCTGGACCTCTATGCCGCACACGCTCCGTTCGGGGGCAATGTCATAGGACTTGATGCTGCATCGTGGCGCTATTACGGAAGGCCTTCGACCGAACTTTCGTGGGGAGAGGCAGCGACATTGGCAGTCCTCCCGAATTCGCCGTCCAGCATCAGATTGGAAAAGAACAGGGAAAAGCTCCTGGACAAGCGCAACCGGCTGCTGCACAAGTTGATGGCGGCAGGGAGATTATCCCCTGACGAATGCAGCCTGGCTTGTTCGGAGCCTCTTCCGTCAGCCCCTGTTCCGCTGCCTTCTCATGCAATGCACCTCGTGGACAAGCTGGCTGCGGAAAACAAAGGAGAATACATACGGACAGACATTGACCTGAATCTGCAGCGTCGGATTGAGGATATTCTGGCGCGGAAAAATGCGGAGCTGGCGGCGGAGGGCATCGGAGACCTGGCGGCTATCGTGATGGAAGTATCTGAGGGCAAGGTGATTGCATACTGCGGCAATGCGGCACCCGAGAGAAAACGGCCCGGTGTCAATGTCGATGTAGCCAGGGCTCCGCGCAGTTCGGGCAGCATATTGAAGCCATTCCTGTATTGCGACGCATTGGGTGACGGAGCGCTGCTCCCCTACTCGCTCATTGCCGATACTCCGGTGAATATCAATGGTTTCACTCCGCAGAACTATAATATGACATACGAGGGTGCTGTTCCGGCGGCAGAGGCATTGAGCCGTTCGCTGAATGTCCCGTGCGTGCATCTGCTGAAGTCTTACGGGGTAGAGAAATTCATGGAAAACCTGAAGGCAAGAGGGCTGACGACATTGACCCGAAGCGCCTCAGACTATGGACTTTCGCTGATTCTGGGCGGTGGGGAATGCCGGCTGGACGAGGTCACGGCGGCGTACGCGGAAATGGCGAGGGAGTATCTGTCGGAGAAGGCCGGCAGGGATGACAAAGTAGCATTGTATTATACTTTCGATGCGCTGAAGGATGTGAACCGACCGGATGAAATCGACTGGCACATGATACGTTCCGTCCGGAAAGTCGCATGGAAAACGGGGACCAGCTATGGTTACAGGGATGCCTGGGCAGTGGGCGTGACGCCGACTTACGCTGTCGGAGTCTGGGCCGGAAATGCCTCAGGTGCAGGGGCCCCGGGACTTTTGGGCGCCAGGACCGCCGGGCCTGTGATGTTCGAGATTTTCAATCTTCTTCCTGCCGGTCCGCGGTCTTGGTTTTCCGAGCCGGACATCACGGAGGGCATCAGGCTGGAAGTGTGCCGGAAGTCGGGCTATATTGCAGGTCCATATTGCGAAAGCATTGACACTCTGTTACTTCCGAAGACGGCCGTACGGAGCGCGACCTGCCCTTATCACTCCATGGAAGACGGACGCAGTGTCTTCCGCCTGACTCCTGCGATGGAGTGGTTCTACAGGATGAAGCACCCGGAATATGACGCGGCGACATCGAAAAGCAGTGATTCCGCGCCGGTCATGGAGTTCATTTATCCGGAAAACGGAAGCCGCATAACGATTCCGCGGCAGCTGGACGGGTCCATCGAAGGCATCGTGCTGAACCTGGCGCATCACGACAAGGACGCCACGGTCTACTGGCACATTGACCAGGAATTTATCGGGACGACAAGATTCATCCACCAGATGCGTATCCGCCCCGAGGCCGGCAGACACAGCATCACAGCCGTGGACAATGCCGGACGACAGGTATCGGTGAGCATCAATGTCGTGTTTTCTTCCTGAATTCAGTTTGTCTAAGACGCTGTTTTTGATTAAGTTTGTAAATATTTTGCAAACTACTGATGATCAAGAAGACGGCAAACCAGGATCTCACGGCATACAATACATTCAGGATGAGGGTAAAATGTCATACTTTCATCGAATATGATTCTGTCGCGGATCTCATTGACATAGATTTCGATACACTTCCGAAGCCTGTAAAGCACATCGGCGGCGGAAGCAACCTGCTTTTCAGCGGAAATTTCGGTGGAACAATTCTTCATTCCGCCATAAAATTCATATACATCCTCCCGGAAGACGATCCGATGTATTCTTCTGAGAATGAAGTGCTTGTATCGGTAGGGGCAGGAGTAATCTTCGATGATTTCTGCAAATGGGCAGCTGAAAACGGATTCTGGGGCGCGGAAAATCTGTCCTATATCCCGGGTGAAACCGGTGCCGCGGCAGTCCAGAACATCGGGGCATACGGCGCGGAAATCGGGGATATAATACGTCAGGTCTACTGCTACGACACCGTCGAGGAAGAGTTCGTTCATTTCAATGCCGATGAATGCAAGTACGGCTACAGGGACTCCATGTTCAAGTCACCGGAGATCATGGACAGGTATATCGTCACCAATGTGATAATAGCATTGTCCCGCGAGCGCCGACCGAGGCTGGAATACGGGCATATCCGCACGGCGCTGGGCGAGGCATTGGGCGTTCCGGGCGATAAAGTAGATGATTGTGAGGCACTTACGCCGGAATTGGTAAGAGAGACCGTAATCGGCATCCGCAAGGGGAAATTGCCTGAGGTTTCGGAAATCGGCAGCGCAGGAAGCTTTTTCAAGAATCCCGTCGTGCCGGAGGAAGTCTTCCTCAATGTCAAGGCGGCGGCTGACGGCGCCGAAGTTCCTCACTACGTGACGGACAAGGGCATAAAAATCCCTGCCGCATGGCTGATAGAGCAATGCGGATGGAAGGGGCGCACGGTCGGCAATGCCGGTGTCTACGGCAAGCAGCCTCTTGTGCTCATCAATGCCACCGGGAAGGCTTCCCCACAGGAAATCATTGACCTGAAAAATCACATAACCGATTCAGTCAGAGAGAGGTTCGGCATCGAGCTGCATCCTGAGACTGAAATCATATAATAACACAACAAGATGGACAACAGTACATTCATAGTAGAAGGCGGCCATGAGCTCCATGGCGAAATCATGCCGCAGGGAGCGAAGAACGAGGCCCTCGAAGTGATCAGTGCAGTGCTTCTGACCAAAGAGGAAGTTATCATAAGCAATGTTCCTGAAATTCTGGATGTCAAGAACTTGATAAACCTGCTGCAAGGCATGGGTGTCAAGGTAAAGCGCATCGAGCGGGGGATATATAGCTTCAAGGCGGATGACATTGATACTGAATACATTGAAAGCGAAGATTTCGTGAAGAAATGCGCATCTTTGCGCGGTTCGGTCCTGGTTGTAGGCCCGCTGCTCGCGAGGTTCGGCGAGGCTTGGTTCCCGAAGCCGGGTGGAGACCGTATCGGCAGGCGTCGCGTGGATACGCATATACAGGGAATGATAAATCTAGGCGCTTCACACAGATATGATGAAAAACGCAAGGCTTTCCATCTGCATGCGCCGGAGTCCGGCCATCTGCAGGGCACGTATATGCTTCTGGATGAGGCTTCCGTGACAGGTACCGCGAATATTCTCATGGCGGCGGCGCTGGCGGAGGGCAAGACCGTGATTTACAATGCGGCCTGCGAGCCGTATGTCCAGCAACTTTGCAGATTGCTCAAGGCCATGGGTGCAAGCATTGAAGGCATCGGTTCGAATCTGCTCACAATTACGGGCGTGGAGGCATTGCATGGCGCTACGCACAAGATTCTTCCAGATATGATCGAGGTCGGCAGTTTCATCGGCATGGCAGCATTGACAAGAAGTTCGATAACGATCAAGGATGTGTCGTGGCAGAATCTGGGTATCATACCCGAGAGTTTCCGGAGGCTTGGAGTGCATCTGGAGCAGCGCGGGGATGACATTTTCATTCCTGCACAGGAGAGTTATACCATCGATTCGTTCATGGACGGGTCCATCATGACCATCGCTGATGCGCCTTGGCCCGGCTTGACTCCTGACCTCCTGAGTGTCATGCTGGTGGTGGCGACGCAATGCAAGGGCAGCGTGCTGATTCACCAGAAGATGTTCGAGAGCCGTCTCTTCTTCGTGGACAAGCTTATCGAGATGGGTGCGCAGATCATATTGTGCGATCCTCACAGGGCCGTGGTGATAGGTCACGACCATCGTTTCCGCCTGAAGGCCGGCAATCTGCTTTCGCCTGATATCCGCGCGGGTATCGCCCTATTGCTTGCGGCAATGTCGGCGAAGGGTACGAGCACCATCAGCAATGTCGGCCAGATAGACCGCGGTTACGAGAATATCGAGCAGAGGCTCAATGCTTTAGGGGCAAAAATCACCAGGGAATAATTAATACGATAATATTAGAAATGAATCTGAAAAGAACACTTTCAGCAGCGCTAGCATTTGCACTGTTAATGACACCGGCTTTCGTGGCATGTTCGCCGGATGACAACAAAACAGAAATCGATACACCAGATAAACCGGAGAATCCGGATCCTGAACCTAGTCCGGAGCCTAAACCTGAGACGTTGTGCTATACTTTATTGACATCAACACGCACCAACTGGGAGGGGGACTGGATTATTTCCTATGTAGATGGCGATGAGATATATGCACTACATAGCGGAGATACAGAGAAAGGGATGTGTTATGCTCGGAAAATTGACGGATATAAACCTTCAGATGAGATTCCGACTGAAGTCGGCGACAAATACAAGGCAGTATTCAAGAAAGATGGCGAGGGCTATATCATCAATATCGTCGGGATTGGATATATCGGCAGTTCCGGAGACAAAAAGATAATTATCTCAAAAAGTGACGTCGCAGGAAATAAGGACTTCAGGTGGACCATTACTTTTGATAATGGATTTGTAAACCTCAAGCCCGTAAATCAAGACAAGACTCTTCAGTATAATGTAAGTGCGTCATGTTTCCGATTCTATACTTCAGGGCAGAAGCGGTTGAAGTTATTCATGCGCAGCGTTTCTGACGGGGAAATCGGCGGCGGAAACAAACCGGAACCAAACCCGGAGCCGGAGCCTGAACCAAATCCCGAACCTGAACCAGAGCCGAATCCGGATCCGATAAAGCCTGGAACCGCAGGAGGTTGGTTTGAATTGCCGTATATCAGCGATACAGACAAGAATGGTATCGATGACAATGACAAGACATTGTACTACGCATATCATTACTGTGCCGGCAGAGAAAAAGGTCCTGACGGAAAGATTGCAAGAAATTTCTCCACATGCTACAGCAGCGAGCATCATTGCCCGGTATGGGTGGCAGCGCCTCGGCATCGCATGTATTTAGGTAGTGTAAAACGTACTAACGATTATAAGGTTGATCCTTCCATTCCGGCCAACATTCAAAATGGAAGATGGACAGGTTATACCAGAGGCCACATGTTAGGCTCATCAGACCGCACCTGCTCGTCGGCTACCAATAGACAAGTATTCTATTATTCCAATATTGCTCCGCAGGTTGGAGGTACTTTCAATACCGGCGGCGGTGCTTGGAATAATCTGGAAGACCACATTGACTCATTCTTGTGTGCTGACACTCTCTATTCCGTAGTCGGATGCTATTTCAAGAACTTCACCGATAAATATGGCAAGACTGATACCGCCAAGAAGATTGCTGGAAACACTTCTTATCCGACAATGTTTTATTATGTGCTTCTTCGCACCAAGAAAGGCAATACCGGCAAGTCTGTTATAGCTTGTTCCGCATCTGAACTCAAATGTGTTGCATTTGTGATGAGACATTCTATGGAAAAAGGCCATAGGCCTCAGGCACGGGACATGATGTCCGTATCCGAATTGGAAAAAATAACAGGATTCAAGTATTTTGTGAATGTCCCGAATGCTCCTAAAGATACATTTAATGCATCCGAGTGGTAATAGTGCATCATTGGAACAACTCTGGTAAGCGTCTCCGTCGGGACGCGGCCACGCTCCATTTTTGGAGAGGCTGATTTTCAATGATTTATAAAACAGGGCGTGGAAACGCAGCCATTTTTTGGCCACGTTTCCCAGTCTTTTTTGGGCCACGTTTCCACGCCCTCTCCATTATAATATCTAATTATCAATAAGTTACAAATTTGCCGGTGGCCGCGTCCCGACTGGGTTCCGCGAGGTTCATGCCGTGCTTATGTCACCCCGCACTGAACAAGTTGGCATGAGACCGGCACTCAGTTTTTTCACGTTACTAACTGATTATTAAATAGTTACAACCATTATTCATAACAAATAACCTTGCCAACTCCCATGTTTTTTCATGAGACTTGGCAGGGATACTTTTTCGTAATTCACTGACACACTGCCATTTAGCCAAATACCATTCTGCCAACTTGTTCAGAAATTCAGCCAGTGGCCGCGCCACACCAAAAATCTAACGCGCGGTTACCTCCCGCCGGACCTGCGGGGAGCTGGAGGAAAGGGCTCTCCTCGGACCGACGAGGATAACCGCTTACTCACCTGAATTTTATGAGGCCTGGCACGAGCATATTTCCATAACTGAAAGACCCTATGGCAGAGAAGCCCCGGCGGGGGTGGCGGCTCTGGAGGCATGGTCGCCCATGACCTTGTGAATGGGTGGCAGGCGGCAGCCTGACGGGATGAGCGCAGCGAACCTCCAGAGGTGCCACCCCCGCCGGAGCGTGCTAATGTCACCCCGCACTGAACAAGTTGGCATGGGACCGGGCCCCACATTTTCCGCATTACCTGCTGATTATTAGCCAGTTACAACCATTTTTCACAACAAATATCCCTGCCGACTCCCATGTTTTTTCATGAGACTTGGCAGGGATACTTTCTCGTAACTCACTGACACGCCACCACTTATCCAAATATCATCATGCCAACTTATTCAGAAATCAAGCACACGGTGACACGTATCGCGGAATGGCTATCGGGAACTGAAGAAATCTACTTCGACACGTCGACCTTCTTGTGGGAAAGGCGGCTCTTCTCGGCACGGAAGCCCATTACATGGCTTTCGATGGAAGCATCGATGGTGCTGGTGAGCTTGTCCGGATCCTGCCATGAGACAGATTCGAGGAAATCACATACCAGTGCCATGTCTCCGCCGCCATGTCCGGAACCCTTGTACTCAGGGATATCGGAAAGCTTCTTGTTCCAGAGATATTTCTTGTTGCTGCGGAACTCATATACCGTAAACTCGGAGCCGTTGCCTTCGATGTAGCCGGTCGTACCCATGATACGTGTACGGCGACCGCCGAACGGTGTGAACGCTTCCATGGAGAACGCTGCCGTAGTACCGTCTTCGAACACCATCTCGCTCACGAAATGATCCGGCTGGTTGTTGTCGCAATGATAGACACATCTTCCCCAGAGATTGTCCGGGTCAGAAATCTTGCTCATGATTTCCGCCTCATCCCTGGAATTCTTCAGGTCGAACACACCGAGATGTTGCTTTCTTCTCACATAGACATCAATTGCCGAGAACGGGCATGTGCTTTCATGAGGACATCCGTCCGTGCAACGCATCGGAGCTCCCTCCGGGGCATTTTCAGCCTTGAACCAGGTGAGCGAACCATCAGCCACGATGCTCTTGCATGGTTTCCCTACGAACCAACGCAGAATATCCAGGTCATGGCAACTCTTGGCCAGGATTATAGGCGTGGTCTTGTTCGAATCACGCCAGTTTCCGCGCACGTATGAATGCGCCATGTGGCGGCACTCGATAGGCTCCATATGCTGGATACTGATGACCTTGCCGATCATGCCGGCATTGAGCGCGGAATACATTGCCCTGAAATATGGGCTGTAGCGAAGGACATGGCAGACAGCTACGATGCGGCCGTATTTGTGAGCCTGCTTCGCAATGTCGGTACACTCCTTCTCCGTCTGCGCCACTGGCTTTTCAAGAAGGCAGTCATATCCCCATTCCAATGCCTTCATACATGGAGCGTGATGGACATCGTCAGGTGTCGAAATCACCACTGCATCAGCGAATTTAGGAACAGTGAACACCTCGCTCCAGTCACCGAAACGATGTTCTTCAGGAATGCCGAACTTGTCGCCCATGGCATTTTTCCGGCTTTCGCGGATATCGGAAACGCCTACAATCTGCATACATTCAGGGAACATCTTGGCATACTTGGCATAAGTGCGGCCACGGTTGCCGGCGCCGATGATGATAACCTTTACAGGTCCGTTCTTGACATTTGCCTTGAGCCCTTTTACAGGGAAATCAAGTTCCGCATCTGTAGATGCCGGCGATTCAGATCCAAGTCCGATAGCCTTGCCGGCAGCTTTTACAGTCTCGCCGGTTCCGAGAAATGTAGCTCCGGCAGTAATGACGCCGAGACTCTTGAGAAATTCCTTTCGATTCATAGTTCCAGTTTGTGTTTATTTAGTAATCCTTACTTAATTGAATTCAGCAGATCAAGCTTGCCTTCGTCGATGAGATGGACAATCAGCTCACCGAAAAGGGTGTTGGCCCAGGCGAACCAAGAACGTGTGAAGTTTTCAGGATTGTCCTTGTGGAAAGTCTCATGGATGAAGCCGGTACCGGCATCGGTTTTCATCAATGTCTCGATGCACCATTTGATTTCCTTGTCATCGGTGGAAGTGAAAGCCTTCATCATGATACTCATCGGCCAAACCATGTCATAGCCCACATGAGGACCGCCGATACCCTCACCGGCCTTGCCCTTGAAGAAATACGGGTTGCTGCTGCTCCAGACGAACTTCCTGGTATTCTGCCAGATAGGATCATCAATGGACACGTCACCAAGATATGGGAGTGCCAGAAGGCTAGGCACATTGGCATCATCCATAAGGAACCTGTTGCCCATGCCATCCACCTCGAACGCATAAATCTTGCCGAACTCAGGATGTTCCACGACTGCATATTTCTTGATGGCGGCTTCCACCTCATCAGCAAGAGCGCGGCATTCCTTGGCAGTCTTCTTGTCTCTGTTCACCGTCTCCAGAATCTCGGCAGCCTTGCGCAATGACGTGACAGCGAAGAAGTTGGAAGGAATCAGGAAGTCAAATGTGGTGGCATCGTCAGAAGGTCTGAAAGAAGAAACGATCAAGCCGACAGGCTTCACCGGATTGCCATAGCCCATGCAGCATTTGGTATCAAGCTGACGCTCGGTCTCACGCATGAAACTATATGAGCCGAGACCGTTCTTGCGCTGCTGTTCCTTCATGACTTTCAATATCTTGCCAATGGCCTCTTTCCATGTGGCATCGAAAATGGAGTCATCGCCGGTAACCTTCCAATACTGGTAGGCCAGACGGATAGGATAGCATTGCGAGTCAATTTCCCATTTGCGCTCGAAAACATTGGGATTCATCTCGGTAATATCATTGACAGCGCCGTCGCCGGTAGGACCGTCATTGAAAGCATTGGCATAAGGGTCAATGCAGATGAGCGAAAACTGGCAGCGGATCACGCCTTCAAGCATCTGCCTGAGATGCTCGTCCTCGTTGGCGAAACGCACGTACGGCCAGACCTGCGCTCCGGAATCGCGAAGCCACATGGCATGAATATCTCCCGTGTATACGAATGTCCTGAAGTTTCCGTTTTCGTCTTTGCCGAAGTGCACAGTAGTGTCAAGAGTATTGGAAAAACAGTTGCCGAACATCCATCTCAGATATGGGTTCTTCAGCTGCGACTGCACTTCAACTATTTTATTTTCAATAACTTCTGAAGAGAACAGGCGATTTTCTTTGGCCGGACGCTGCGATGTATAGTCAGTAGCGCCAAGGGAAAGTGATGCACTTGCGACTGCAAGAGACAATAAGATTTTCTTCATAATGATTTATTCAGTTCAATGTTATTAAACAAACATGCAATATTACGAAAAAAACGTCAGTGTATCAAGACTCGGGGCATGTACAACCGAGAAAACCCGCATCGTTTATACCGATGCGGGTCTCATGTAGCCCCGACAGGAATCGAACCTGTATTTAAAGTTTAGGAAACTTCCGTTCTATCCGTTGAACTACAGGGCCATTATTGAGAAAGAAGCTTATTCAGCGACTTTCTTCTCGATGATCTGACGGCCTCTGTAGAAGCCACACTCAGGACATACTCTGTGATACATTACTGTAGCACCGCAATTAGGGCATGTTGCGAGAGTCGGAACAGCAGCGAAGTCGTGTGTTCTTCTCTTGTCCCTTCTTTGCTTTGAAAGTTTGTGTTTCGGATGTGCCATTGTTATATAACTTTTAAAATTTTATTCAATTCCGTGCTCTCTCAATCCAATTTCAACCCCTTGAGCACTGCAAAAGGATTGTAAGTGTCATCCTTGTCTTCAACCGGACTGTCCGGGATTTCCACCGCTTCACCGCTCAGATACCTGAGGGCCGCCGGATTACATCCCCCGTCTTCATGAATTCTCTGCATAGGCAGCGCCAGATAAGCAAAATCATATACCGTCTGGCTCAAATCCATGTCGGAACCGTCTTCCGGAAGATAAATCACTTCCCTCTCATCGTCCCCGACGACAGTTTCTTCGGACGAAACCGGCTCATCACCGAATTTCACGCTGAGCTTCGCTTCTGCCGAAACAGGCAGCGTCACATCTTCCATACATCTGTCGCACGGCACCGTGAGGTTTCCCTCAATTTCGCAGTCAATCCCGAGATAACTCCCGGACTTTTCCACTTCCGCCCTGACAACGATGTCAGCATCAATGATATCAGCGTTTCCGAACTTCTTGAAGAACTCCATCCCAGCGTGCCATGAAAAGGATGTCCTTCCTGGCTTCAATCCATTCAAAGGTATGATAAATTCGTCTGTCATTCTCCTATAAACAGATTTGGGGTTGCAAAGGTAATAAAAACTTTTGGAATATCAATCCTCATCTCCGCTTTTTCTTTTCCTTTCTATAGGATCAAGCAAAATCTTGCGGATTCTGAGGTGGTGAGGTGTCACCTCAACCAGTTCATCTTCATTGATATACTCAAGCATTTCCTCCAATGACATCTTGATTGCCGGAGGCAGGACAATCTTCTCGTCACTACCTGCCGCACGCACGTTCGTCAGCTTTTTGGTCTTGCAGATGTTCACATTCAGGTCACGGTCACGGGTATGCTCGCCGACAACCTCGCCCGCATAGATTTCCTCACCCGGATCAACGAAGAACTTGCCCCTGTCCAGAAGTTTGTTCATGGAGTATGCGATAGCCTCGCCTGTCTCCAGCGATACGAGCGAACCATTGGTACGGTGCTCAATATCACCCTTGTACGGCTGGTAATCCTTGAATCTGTGGGCCACGACAGCCTCTCCCTGGGATGCGGTAAGAAGGTTGCTCCTGAGTCCCATTAGACCACGTGTAGGAATCTCGAATTCCAGAAGCGTCCTGTCCCCCCTAGGCTCCATGTGGATGAGAGCGGCCTTGCGCCTTGTGGAAATCTCGATGGCGGCACCGACGAACTGCTCCGGAACCTCGATGCTGAGTTCCTCGATAGGCTCACATCTCTGGCCATTGATGGTCTTGTCGAGCACCTTAGGCTGACCTACCTGAAGCTCGAAACCTTCCCTTCTCATTTCTTCAATGAGCACGGACAAATGAAGGACACCACGTCCGAAAACCACGAAAGAATCTGCATTGAGCCCCGGCTTTACGCGAAGCGCGAGATTCTTCTCAAGCTCCTTGTCCAGACGCTCCTTGATATGTCTTGATGTAACGAACTTGCCGTCTTTTCCGAAGAACGGGGAATTGTTGATAGTGAAGAGCATGCTCATCGTAGGCTCGTCAATGGCGATCGGAGGAAGCGCCTCCGGATTCTCGAAATCTGCAATCGTATCGCCGATCTCGAAGCCGTCTATTCCTACTACCGCGCAGATATCACCGCACTGTACCTCCTGAACCTCTTTCTTTCCAAGTCCGTCGAATACCAAAAGCTGCTTGATTTTCTTCTTCTCAATACGGTCATATCTCTTGCAAAGGCT
This sequence comes from Bacteroides sp. CAG:709, assembly GCA_000434935.1. Taxonomy (GTDB): domain Bacteria; phylum Bacteroidota; class Bacteroidia; order Bacteroidales; family UBA932; genus Cryptobacteroides. The sequence continues at coordinate 45,850 of FR882198.1, forward strand.
CACGTTCATGCCGGTCACAAGCTTGCCCCTGGTAATCCTGCCGACAGCGATACGGCCCACGTATGGAGAATATTCAAGTGAAGATATCAGCATCTGCGGGGTGCCTTCCACCTCTGCAGGAGCAGGTATCTCTTCCAGGATGGCATCCAGAAGCGGCGTGATGTTGTCAGTCGGTTTTTTCCAGTCGGTAGACATCCATCCCTGCTTGGCGCTGCCGAAAATCGTGCGGAAATCAAGCTGGTCCTCATTGGCATTGAGGGAGAACATGAGGTCGAAGACCTCTTCCTGGACCTCGTCCGGACGGCAGTTCGGCTTGTCGACCTTGTTCACTACGACAATCGGTTTCTTGCCCATGCTGAGCGCTTTCTGGAGCACGAACCTCGTCTGGGGCATGCAGCCCTCGAATGCGTCCACGAGAAGCAGGACACCATCAGCCATATTCAGCACACGTTCCACCTCTCCACCGAAATCACTATGGCCCGGAGTATCTATAATATTGATTTTTACACCCTTGTAAACTACAGAGACATTCTTCGCGAGGATGGTAATACCTCTTTCCCTTTCAATGTCATTGTTGTCGAGAATCAATTCACCGAGATTTTCAGGCTGCCTGACGAGGTTTGCCTGGTAAATCATGCGGTCCACGATGGTTGTCTTGCCGTGGTCGACATGCGCGATAATCGCAATGTTCCTAACGTCCATAAACTTACTTCTTTTTTTCCTCTAATACAGAAATGCAAAATTACGCAATTCTTCGGTTTTAATGAACTTTTTATATTATTTTTGCAACAGAAAAGACTCATTATGGAAAAAATCATCATTCTGGATGCAGGTTCTCAGGTGACGCAGCTTATCGGCCGGCGTCTGAGGGAACTGAATGTCTTCTGTGAAATCTACCCTTACAACAAGATGCCGGCTCTTGATCCGACCATCAAGGGTGTGATCATTTCAGGAAGCCCATGTTCTGTAAGAGACGCAAATGCGCCTCAGATTAATCTTGACGGAATCAAAGGAAAACTCCCGCTTCTCGGAATTTGCTATGGTTCCCAATATCTTGCAGCCAAGTTCGGCGGAAAGGTAGAGGGCTCATTGGCAAGAGAATACGGAAGGGCAATGCTGAATATTGTCAATCCTGATTCGCCGCTGCTTCAGGGCGTGTCCGTTCATTCACAGGTCTGGATGTCACATGGCGACACCATCTCCCAGCTTCCGGAAGGAGCTGAAGTGATAGCTTCAACTGACGATGTGGTCAATGCAGCTTTCCATTTCAAGGGAGAGAACACTTACGCCGTGCAGTTCCACCCGGAGGTATTCCATTCCACCGAGGGCAGCAAGATGCTTGAGAACTTCGCTTTCAACATCTGCGGCTGCAAGGGTGACTGGACCCCGACGTCATTCATTGACGCGACAGTGGACGAGATTCGCGCACAGGTCGGCGACGACAAGGTCATTCTGGGATTGAGCGGCGGCGTGGATTCCACAGTGGCTGCCGTGCTGCTGAACAAGGCCATCGGTCACAACCTCACATGTATCTTCGTAAACAACGGACTTCTCCGCAAAAACGAGTTCGAAGATGTGATGGAGTCTTATAAAGATATGGGACTCAATGTGATAGGGGCAGATGCTTCCAAGGAATTTCTCAACGCTCTTGCAGGAGTAACAGATCCTGAGGAGAAGAGAAAAATCATCGGCAGACTCTTCGTGGAGACTTTCGACAAGTACGCCCACACCATCGAGAATGCCAAATGGCTGGCACAGGGCACGATTTATCCTGACGTCATAGAGTCAGCAGGTATACCGGGCATCGCTTCCAAGATCAAGTCACATCACAATGTGGGTGGTCTCCCTGAAAAGATGAACCTGAAGATTGTGGAGCCGCTACGCATGCTTTTCAAGGATGAAGTGCGCAGAGTAGGACGTTCCCTCGGCATCAAGGAGGAGCTCGTAGGCCGTCATCCGTTCCCGGGACCGTCACTTGCAATCCGTATCATCGGCGACGTGACAGAGGAGAAACTCCGTGTATTGCGTGAAGCAGATGACATCTTCATCAAGAAATTGCGCAGTTATGACTGTACCGGCATGGGATTCCCTTCAGCATCCGACCCTCGCATCATGGCCACCAATCTTTATGATGCCGTATGGCAGGCCGGCGTGGTGCTTCTGCCTATCAAGAGCGTAGGCGTGATGGGTGACGAAAGGACATACGAGAATCCAGTTGCAATCCGCGCAGTGGTTTCAACTGATGCCATGACTGCCGACTGGTTCCACTTCCCATACGATTTCCTCGCGAAAGTAAGCGACGACATCATCAACAAGGTGAGGGGCGTGAACCGCGTAGTGTACGACATCTCGTCAAAACCACCTGCAACGATAGAGTGGGAATAAAATAAAGATTTTCAATAGTTTAGACCATATTCCAGATACAACGGTGTCTGGGATATGGTCTGATTGTTTGTGGGTGGTCAGGAATGGTTTGACACCTATTTTCAACACCTTTTAGCACCTCTTCTGTTTAATTATGGGAAGAATAATTATTGGAAATAGTTGCAGATATGAGTATGACAATTAACTTTAATTTGAAGACCCCTGCCAAAGAACACTCCCTTGTGTTTGTTATTATCAGGATTGATGGCAGAACTTTAAGGGTAAGCACTCAACAGAATGTGCTTACTGCAAGTTTTGACAAGAAAAAGCAAAGATGCTTTACAAGTAAAGAGAAGTTCTCCCCAAGGGATAATAGACATAATGAGGATGTGAATAAGGTCCTTGATGAAATTGTTGCAATGGCATACAGGGCGAGGTGTCGTTTGCTGAAAACGGGATTCTGTTCCTGGATGATGCCAAAACAGGTATAAAAAAATAGGGCCACTATCCGTTCCATAGAGTTTGGTTATCTCTATGGTATTCCGGATAGTGACCCGTTATACAAGTACCGATTAATGTATCGGGAAGATTACTCTATTGTACGCCATTCAACTTTGTCTCCAAGGACCTGAGCTTTATGCTTGCCTGTCTTGTCCATCACATTGTTAGGATCCTCAACAGTCTTGTTGAAATCCCAAGCTGCAATCAAGCCTTGCTCGTTTCCTGAAACTTCGGCATTCACATCTGCTGTAACTTCTTCTGGCGTCAGGGCTTTATCCCAGAAACGGAGTTTCTTTATACTTCCACTTACAGCCTTTGGATTGCCTGGGTCAGTAAGACTCTTGAAAGCACACATCTGGACCGCATATCCCGGAGCGATCGGAGCACCATCATAGGTATCATCTCCAATCTTCTTTCCATCGAGATAGAGAGCCGTATAATGTGTGTCGTTGTTGTATGTATAGGCAATATGATGCCATACGTTGTGTTCCACGTATTCATTGCTTGGCTCACGCAGGGCACCATTGAAAGCACGTGACACACGCAGACGATAACTACCCTCGCCCTGTTCATTTGATGCCCATGTGTTTATTTCCCAGCCGTAGAACTGTCCGCCTGCTGAAATAAAATTGGAAATAATCGAGCCTTGACGCTGATAGTTCATCTTATCCGCACCCTTGAACCAGAATGATACGGAAATGGTCGAATATGAATCAAAAGCACCAGGTTCACCCAACTTGATATAGTTAGAGGTGTCGTCAGCTCCAGGAACATAGAGTTCTGCTGTACGAGCAACGTAACGATATGAATCCTTGAAAGCCTTGACTGCCGCTTCAGCTTTCTTGGCAAGTGCATCGACAGACTCCTGATCCGGTATCTTGCCCGCTTCATTATCGGAAAGAAGAGCTGCAAGTTCATTCCTTACGCTTTCAAGTGCCGTGAAACTTTCAGCAGGATATCCTGAATCAGCGTTATCCTTTAGTTCCAGGCATTTATCAATCTCTATGAGCCAGTACTCAATAGCATCGGTATTGACCTCCTTTGTAGTATCGTTCGTCTTCTGTTCATCCTTGTCGCATGAGGATACACCTGCCACGATGGACAACAGAGCAAATAAAGTAATAATTAACTTTTTCATGTTGACTATGTTATTTTCTATGTGATACAAAATTGGTGATATGTCTCTTAGTTTCTGTCAGATAAAAATCTGGAGACTGCGGAGTATAGTCAAGATAGGTGAAACTGCCATCATCTGAAACTTTCGGCACTGCCGGCTCTATCTGAGTGCCCTCATGCCATTCGTTAAAGGACGTGATGGCGACATAATTGGCACCTGAGTTTATCGCACCGTTCCACATGTTCTCATAGTATTTTCCATGTTCGCGGTCGCGTGTATTTCTTCCATTCCATGGACGGATTCTGGTATCAATATAGCCTGGTCCGACACTAGGGATAAAGAACATCTTCTGACTTGCAAACCATTTCTGCAACTCGCTCCAGTTTGTTGGAGTAGAGCCTTCTGTGAAGCCAGTTGTCGCAAAATATGTATATGCACCATCGAATCCTGAAACCTTGATTGAATACCGGTCATTCTTATTCAGAAGCAGGCCGATGACAATCGAGTCATATTCTGTTCCCCTCAAGGTGTTTTCTCCGTCAGGTGTAAGCACTCTTGCCCAATCATCCTGGCTTATCATATAAGAGTCGTAAATGAAGAATATCGGACGCCCGTCAATTCTATAGAAAGACTTATATGCTCCAAACTGATTTATAAGTCCTTTTATATCCATTTTTACGCTTTCCGCGGTTCTCCCTTCATAAGGCTCAATATGGAAACACACCTTGATACCGGCACGTTCAGCCTCTTCGAAAAGAGTAGGTATACTGCTCTGACCAATGTCAGAATTTTTCCACCAGGTAAGAGCGACAACTCCTATTCCGGCAGAAGCCATCTCGTTCATGTGACGTCTGATGGTAGCCCTGTCCTTACTGCTATAGATTCCTGACTCTGGGAAATAATTGGTGGCTATGTTGTTTCGGGTTCCCGGGATTGTACCGAGATCTCCTGACGAACCACCATCGGAAAGAATATTGTGTCTCCAATGATAAATCTTTCCGTCAGTTTCCTGAAGTCCGTACCAATTGTAGTAAAAACAGAATGTGTTAGGATCTGTCTCAAAGTTTGCGCTTGGTTGCTCTACGGATGCGGACGATTTACTACATCCGCATGAATAAAGAAAACCGAGAGCGATAGCTGTGATAATCACTGATTTTTTCATAATCACGTATTTATACTGTTATTTTCACTGCCTTCGCATAGTTATATCGTGCTCCAGCTGTCTTGATTTTCGCACCTACGCGGAACCAGTAACTCTGTCCTGCTTCAAGTTTGTTCCGGTTTGTATCGAGGTCAATTTCGAGAGTATAACTTTCCATTCCATTGATAGTGGCATTAACCCCATTCAGAATCTTCACGGAAGAGAGCTCAGCACCAACTGCCTCATCGCTGTGGGCAAACAATCCAATACTTTCTACCTGATAGCCTTTGACTGTCGGCTGAACATGGAATTTAGCTACAATCTTGTTCCCCTCCTTGCTGATGACAGCACCTCTGATGCGAATGTATGGCTGAACCTTGAAGTCAAGTCTGTTTTTACCTTTCTTTATTTCGTGACCTATCAGACGTACCGGAGGAATGAAGTTGCACTCCTGGAAATAAAAATCATAACTGCCGGAGAACATTTTTGTGTTGCGGTAAGTACCATCATTTCTAACCACCATGGTCTGCTGCTCCGGATTGTCCCATCCGTTTTCCTCGTAACGGATTTTTGTTCCATTTACGATCTCCTGCTGAACAAGTTCCCCTGTCTCATCATCATAGAAGGCGCCTTCGACGGAAGCGTCTGGACCATCAAAGTTGTCCAAGGAACAGGAAGCAAGAGTCATTGCCAGTGGAAGCACTAGGAGTAAAGTTGCTAATCTTTTATGTTTCATGATTATACCTTTTAAGTCTATTAATATCCTGGATTCTGGATAACGCTGTTGTTTTCAATGCCTGGAATCAGCCTATAATAATGCTTATCCCTGAATATTTTAGCTCCGCCAGGTTCATTGATGGTGGAACGTACGAAGATCCAAGCCGGTTTATCCTGAGTGAGATCAAGCAGAGGTACGAGTGCACATCTCTGATAAGCTCCGTCGAACTGTGTATGAGACTGGCGTCTGCGGACATTGTCCCAGTTTCTTGTCTGCTCAAGCCCCATCTCCACACGCCTTTCCTTCTGAACATTATCAGGGGTAGTCTCGATAGTGTTTTTGAATCCGGCCCTTCTGCGAGTCATGTTAAGAGCTGTTTTAGCATCAATTGTACCAGCTGGCGCACTCAGGCCACTTTCAGAGAGTGCCTCGGCATAGTTCAAAAGAATCTCGGCATAACGGAAGTCTATGAATGATGTCGTAACCTGATTCTGTTCTTGGTCTGAACCATCTGAGAGAAACTTCTTCAGAAGGAATCCTGTTATCGTACCATTACTCAAAGCAGTAACCCAGCCTGAGAATCCAGACTCATTCATGGCACCCTTACCATAATAATCGATTCCTGTTTTAGTGTATTTCTCATTCGAGAGCCAGATTGCATTCTTATCTTCTTTCACGATTCCTCCCTGTATGATAATCTTCTCTCCTTTCCAATCCGAGAATGGGAAAATAACCGATGCCTCGAGACGTGGGTCTTTATCCTTGAAAATATCCAGAGGATTTTCATATCTAATCCAGTCATCATGCTCAGAAGCTGAATACCCATTGTATTCTTCTTTCCCAGACTTTCTAGTCTTGACCTTGGTATCATAACTGCCATTGCCATCGCTATCCAGATTACCAAATGCGTCAATGAACTCAAGTGTAGGATTTGCCCTGCCACCATACTGTTTACTGAGCTGGTTCGGTTCGTGCCATGCACCCATACTATGTGCTATACCGGGGTAAACGTAGGCTTTTTTGAAAATCACTTCACAAGACGCAGTCTCCGGTTCTGAAAATATCTTTCTGTAATTTCTTGCAGCTTCATCCCTATCTGATGGTTCAGGTTTATAGAGAGAGAATTTACCGGAACGGATAATTTCGGAAGATGCATCTATACATGCCTGATAATATCGTGCCGCATCATCTAAATTCATTCCACCGACGAGTTTCTGTGATACAGCGTCTCCTGTGAGAGGTGCCCTGTCCCAGAATTTTGCTACAGAAGCGGCAAACAGCATAGCGCGTGATTTAAGCGCAAGTGCTGCCCATTTTGTAGCACGGTTACCTATCGGATCAGAAGAAAGTTTTTCTGCTGCGAGATCGCACTCGGACATTATATAGTCCCAAGTGGCTTTCTCGCTGCTGCGTGGAACTTTTACTTCTTCATAATCTCCATTGAACTCCTGTATACTCTTTACAAGAGATACTCCTCCATATCTTTTTGCAAGTTGGAAATAGGCGTATGCAGTGAAGAAATGCACTTCGCCTTCAATCTGGGATTGAAGTTCAGGTGTAGAAGCCGTAATTGTAGGGAGGGCTTCTTTCATCTTGTTGATTTTGTAGATGTAATTATACCCGGTTTCCCAGTATTTGTGAGCATTGGTATCGTCACCATCGAAGTTCCCCCACTCTGAGTGCATGCAATCGCGTGTGAGGTCAGCATTGATAAGTCCACCGGTATTTCCTGTAAAACGGAAAGAACCATTCGAGAAATAGTACATGAAGTCCTCTACCGGAAGATTGTCATAGAGGCTTGAAACATAGGCGTTGATTTCCTCATCTGTGTCAGGAAATCCGTCTTGTCCTATCATATTTCCGTTCTTAACATCAAGCCACCCTGTACAGGATGATGCCAGAGATATAAACAGAAGTGAGATAAAAGTCTTTATTATATTTTTAGCCATTGTATCTGATTCATTTAAAATGTTATGTTCAGACCGAAATTATATGAGCGGGAGAGCGGATACTGGTATCCATATCCTCCGTTATCTGAAATTTCAGGGTCGAAATACTTCAGGTAGTCATCGCAGAACACGAGGAGATTGAACCCGTTTGCATAGAAACGCACGTTGCTAATCTTGGCCTTTTCAAGCCACTTCGTACTCAGTGTATATCCGAGTTCAACCGTTTTCAGTCGCAAATAAGCCGAGCTTCTGCGGTTGAATGTATTGGCATCGGTCTGTGAATAGGTGTTAGATGTTCCCTGCCTGGTCGAAGGCCAGTACCCTGACACCCATTTGCTATTCTCATCGTAAGGGTCAGCACGATGCCATCTGTCATAGTAGAATGATGGTGAATTACCATTGAATGTCAGTACCTGTCCGAGGACCTCACCATATTTTACAGAACTGAGTGCAGAGCCCTGGAAGAGGACAGTCAGGTCAATTCCTTTCCACCAGAAATTAAGATTGAGGCCATAATATAGTTTAGGGCTGCCTTCCCATCTAAGTGGCTGACGATCTTTGTCATCAATGATTCCATCACCATTCCAGTCCTCATAGATATAGTCTCCTGGAAGAAGGAAAGAGTTTCCGGCCTGGGTAGAATTTATCGGTGCATGACTTATCTGTTCGAAGTTCTGATACCTTCCGGTTACATTGTAGAGCCAGTTTATACCCTGCCATCTTCCTACAGAGCCATTGCGGTAACGATCCCAACTACTTCTGTATGGAGCTCTTTCCTCATAGATGGTCTTGCTTCTGGCAAAGTTTGCGTTTGCGCTCACTTTCCATGAAAAATCTCCGACAGCGTACTTATGGCTGAGCATGAGCTCAATACCATCGGTTCTATCTTTGTTAAGGTTCTCCTGTGGAAGGCTTGCTCCGAAAGTATTCGGCAGTGCCTGAAGTCTAGTTCCAATCAGACCCTTTCTGTTACGGCGATAAACATCTACCTCAATGGCAGCAATGCCGTTGAATACAGAAAAGTCCAGGCCCAAGTCTGCAGTGGTAGAACTGTACCAACTGAGATTAGGATTTATAAGTCCCGTAGAAGTCCATCCGTTCGTATATACGCCATCGGATAGTACGTATCCGCCAGACTGAACATATCCGCTCATATACTGGAATGGATCGCCGCCGTCCTGACCAGTCTTGCCATAGGAAGCGCGTATCTTAAGATTGTCGATCCAAGAAGCATTGTCCTTTATGAACTTTTCTTCAGAGATTCTCCAACCACCTGAAACTACAGGGAAAAAGTCCCATCTATTGTCAGGGTTGTATCTATAAGAACCATCATATCGGCATGCAAGTTCCACAAGGTAGCGTGACTTGTAGTCATAGTTCAACTTTCCTACCCATGACAGATATTTACGTTCTCCATGGTTTCCTCCGGAGGTCTGACCTGTCGATGGTGCCATGTCAATATTATCGGCAGTAAAGAAGTCATAGATGCGCTTTCCGTAGAGATATCTCCAGGTCTCACGCTTTGCCTCAAATACGACAGTTGCGGAAAGGTTATGGCCACCACGGAATTCCCTCTGATAGAGAATCTGCCCCTGGAGGTCTATCCTGTCATTGTCAGTCCTGGAATCGGATATAAATGGCTGCCATAGTGTACTTGGTACATATCCGTCGCTCTCTGACCAGTTGTATAGTTTTATGCTTTTCTGCAGCATATTTGTAGATGCCTGGCTACGGTCGTATGCAACAAGACCCTTCAATTCGAGACCTTTGACCCAAGGAAGTTTCCACGTAAGGTCAATGGTGGACTGGAAACTCATATTGCGCCAGTCGGTTTTTCCATAATTGTCGCTATGAGAGGCTGCTACTGGGTTCTCATTTGATGGAGTCGGCTTGTTGTAGTAATCTTTATTGCCATTGGCATACACCGGCTCGTATGGTCGGATATTATAAACCTGCTTCATCAAATACATGAATGCATTGCCATCTGTTCCAGGCTGAGTGCGTCTATCTGTCCATGCAGAAAGATTGACATTCATGGTAAGATTATCGGTGAGTGCAGCTCTGGTGTTGGACCTGAGAGAAAATTTCTCATAGTTTATATCGCCACTGCGCAAAATTCCGTCTTCATAACTATAGCCGGCACCGATATAAGTTGAGATACGATCAGTACCACCGCTCAGTGTGATGCTATGCCTGTGCTGGAGAGAATTGCGCTTGAAAACTTCATTGTACCAATCTACTGTCGGAACTGCCTGTCTTCTTGCCAGTTCATCTTTCGAATAGGCTGGGCCATTACCAACATTGATGCTGGCTTCATTGACAAGTTCCTCATACTGATATACATTCATAGCTTTAAGCGAGGTTGACGGCTGGGTAATTCCGACCATTCCGTCGTATGTAACTTTCAGTCTGGATGCAGATCCCGTGCGAGTCTTCACGATGATTACTCCGTTGCCAGAGTTCATTCCGAAGATTGCCGCAGAAGCATCCTTGAGCACAGAAATACTTTCAATGTCCTCAGGAGAAAGCATTTGGAATTCCCTGACACCATCCCTTATGACACCATCGATTACATAGAGAGGAGAACCGAGGCCTCTGACATTGACATCTGTGCTATATGTACCAGGCATACCATTCTGCTGCTTAATCTGAAGACCAGGAACCTTTCCCGCCATAGATACTGCTAGAGAAGCACTCTTTGTGGTAGCAATATCATCAGGACGTATGCTTGATATGGCACCTGTCAAGGTAGCCTTTTTCTGCTGTCCGAATCCGACCACCACGACTTCATTAAGACCTGTCATGTTCTCTTCGAACTTGACATTTATCACAGAACTTTTCCCACAGACTATTTCTGCCGGATTGAATCCAAGGCAGTCGAAAACCAAGATGTTTCCTTCTTTTGCCTTTATGGAATATTTTCCAGCCACGTCTGTTATGGTACCAGATGTCGTGCCTTTCACTGTTACGGCTGCTCCTGGCACAGGAAGCCCCTCGGAATCAGTTACAGTTCCGGAAACTTCCTCAAACTGCTGGGCCGACAATGATAGCGGCAACAGCGATATCCAGATAAGAATCAGGATACATGATTTCAGTTTCTTTTTTGATTGGTTCATACTTGATGTGTTTTTATGTGTTATTTCTCAGAACCCCACGACATGTTCGGCCTGTTGTCCATTTCAAGAACCATAGTTCCTCCTGACATGATTTCCTCATGGCTTATGAATGGACGTTCAAGTTTCCGGCCGTCCAATGCCGCACTTCTGATGTAAATATTTTCTGCTGAATTGTTCTTCGCAATGACCTCAAACGTCTTTCCGTTTTCAAGGTGAATGACTATCCGTTCGAAGACTGGACTTCCTATTGCATATTCTGGAATTCCCGGAGTTACAGGATAAAAGCCCATCATTGAAAAGACAACGAATGCACTCATTCCGCCTCCGTCCTCATCTCCCGGAACACCCATAAGGTCATTTCTGAACCATTGGCTAAGCAATGTCCTGATTCTCTTCTGTGTCTTCCACGGCTGTCCGCAGTAGTCGTACAGATAAGGGATATGCAAAGATGGTTCATTAGCCATTGAGAATTGTCCCACATTGCCAGTCTGATCTGGAAGTTTCGAATAAAACTCGTACTTCGAAAGTCCGAGAGGCTCCCTAAATGTCGCATCGAGATCTTCTGCAAACTTTTCCTCTCCTCCCATGAGGTTAATCAGACCAGGAATATCATGCTGGCAGTTCCATCTATATGTCCATCCGTTATTCTCATCATAATAGTCTCTCGCGCCCATTCCGCCAGAAAAGCGGTAGTCAAATGGCTCAATGAACTTCCCATCTGAATTTTTCGGATGGAAGAATCCAGTTCCATTATTGAAAAGATTCTTATATGCGGAGGCATATCTACGGAAAAGGTCAATATCCTCCTTGTGACCTGTTTCAGATGCCAACTCGGAAAGACACCATGAATCATATGAGTGACCAAGTGTTACTGCAACCGCCTGCCTTCTCTCAGATGGATCCACAAATGGGCAGGTCTCGCTTTCACCGGGATTCAATGCCGGGAAGTAAAGGCTGTCATGATAGAACATATCAAGATCAGTCAGAGGCTGCCTTGTCCATGGAAGCAGACTTTTATGAAGTAGAGCATTACGGCAGAACATATAGGCTGAATCAACATCGAATCCGCGCAATCCCTTTCTGTATCCGTCAAGTATAACGGCAACTGCATGATTCCCATTCATTCTATGACTGTCACCCGTGATTTCAGGAAAGGTCGGCATCCATTTTTCTTCACTTTCCATTGTCATACGAATGAATGAATTAATCATATCCTCTTCTGATTTCCTATCAATGATAGCCCTCAACGGATGTGCAGCACGGTAGGTATCCCAAATCCAGTCATCAGTGTAAATATTGCGTTCCGTATCATGAACAGCACGATCGTATGGGCTATAATATTTGCCATATTCGTTGATATTAATCATTCTTTCGAATGTTCTGTACAACGAAGTATAAAACACGGATTTCTCTTCTTCAGTTCCCCCATACACTTCTATCTTGGACAATTCTCTATTCCATTCGTCACGGCCCTCCGCGCTCAAACCGGAGCAATCTTTTCCGGAAACTTCCAACTCCATGTTCCTTTGCGCCTGTTCTTCATTTATAAACGATATTCCATATCGTATAGACACATTGTGGCTGTTTCCGAAAGACAAAGAGATATTACTTTCATCGGAAGATGCCTGATACTCAGGCGCAGGCGAGAACTCGGCTCTTATATATATATGCGAGTATGGTCATCAATATTCTGATATCCAGACATCCCGGTGTTGTCAATCGCCAACTTGCCATTATGTGCGGTCATCAGAATCGAATTGTTTCCACCTTGGTCAGAAAACTTCAGTTCATAGATACCGCCTTTATCTGAAGGGGCAAAGCGTACTTCCGTATCAATTTCGCAAAGACGGACTTTCCATGTGTATGGAGAAATACTTTCCCCATCATATGTATATTTTCTGATTTCGCCTGCTTTTAGTTCTCCAGACGCAGGATAGAGAGAGAATACAGACTTGCCACGATGGCTTGTTACTGCCATAGGCAATCCGTCCATGGTATCAGAAGTGAAATCCTCACGGGCTGGGTAGAGCCTGAGCATTTGATTAGGACGATGAATTGTCGGGTATGTAGGAACGAGCAGATGGCTTATGTTTCCCATATATGGGTTGACATAGTCAACAGGCTGGATGTTATTCTGACATGAGACAAATAGAATGATAATAGCTGCAAGGCTTGGAATGGCTTGATGTTTCAGCATTGTTTTGCGGTTTTTCTAATTTTGTATTGTTGCAGCAAAAATAAAAAAACAGCTATTACATCATCCTTACAATGGACTTACAATTTGATAATTGACTGAAAATCGGTCTCAAAAGGCTCTCCAATCATCTTTTTATATTCATTTCTGAATGCCTCGAATGTGGATTTAGCTTGTCCTTTGCGGCCTGAGTCGAAGAGAGCACGGCACTTTATCGCTATAGCATGTTCGTCTATAGGGTCATTCGCCAGGATAACTTCTGCTATTCCTATGGACAGAGATGCATCGAACCTTATCTCTGGGTGGCTATATACCTTCTCAAGGAATTCTGTAATGCGGAACAGATACCAAGACTTGAACCTGTCGCACCATTCATCCTCGATTCCCGAGAGCAATGAGCCTCTTCGGCATATCACGATTATTTCATCAAGAGTCTCATTATTCAGTAAAGAAGCAGGCTCGTCGTTTGTCTGAATAAGTTCTTCAAGACGTATCAGGTCACAAAAGATTCCTTCCGACAGTTTTATTTCCCAAACACCATTTGTGCATATCAATTCTCCGATTCCTTCAGAAGATAATAACTTGCGAAGGCGACTCATGGCCACATTTCTTCTGTTCGACGCCTCTGATGGCTCGCTATTCCAAAACACTTCATCAAGCAGACGAGATGTTACTCCTGAACCAGTAGATACTTTATGGAGAATAATATACAGGAAGATGTTTCTCAGCATTACCGAGAACTTGGATATTCTACTGTCTCCGTCATGGCCGGTCCATTTGAATGGGCCTATTATGTTCAGGACATCTGATTCAGGTTCCTTGAATGAAGATATCAGATTGATAGCCGGTTCATTCTTGACATCAGGCGATTCCGTCGCGATAGTTGAATCTATGACTTCAGACTTAACCTCTTGCTCAACAGTCTGAAGATGATGTTTCCTGACGTGTCGTCTCCTGATGGTGATATATGTTGCAGCAACTACGAAGATACCTGACAATATAATCAGAAAGGTAAGCCATGGGAAAGATTCTTCTTCCTGAAGAATATCCTCTGAGAGATAAGGTTTCCAGTCAATTGCCCAAACTGATATGTCATAGCCATTTGTGCCAGATTGACTGGAGGTCAATGCCAGAAGACGTCCTGTCTTTCTGTCCCGGAGTAGTGTGCACCATGAATCCGTATCATGGAAAACATATGGTATTGTTCCCGGAAAAATCTTTCTCTCACCCGTTTCAATATCGAACGAATTCAGCCTCAACAGAGTATTGCTTCGATCACGGCAAAATGAAAGTGCATATAGTACTTTACCTTCATCGTCCGGTATCATCGAATTGCCAAAAACCTCATTATCATCATTTCTGAAAGTCCATTTCCTTTCGGCTTTCCAAGAAGAGATGTCAATGCTATAGAAATCGTTGAAGAATTGCGGGGCTTCAGACTGGTTGCCGGTACGACTTCCATAACCACCCAATATGAACATCCTGCCATCTGAATAAGCCGCGGCACTCAAGTATCTTGGACTTATGCCCCTTGATAAATCTTTTTGTGTCCAAATGCTATCATTGGCAGCGCGAAGGTACAGATCCGCATGATAAGTATATTCGTCATATCCACCAAAAACAACAAGTTCCCCACTTCCCGGGAGCAGGAGTTCGTTATGGTGAAGATGCGAGAACTTCAAATCGGAACAATCAGAACTCCACTCTCTTTGCGCGAAGTTGTACTTGTCAAGTTTATCTTCTGTGATAGAATACGATATAAGTTCATCTATCTGACCAATATATACGAGACTGTTCGATGTCGATCTATATGGCTGCCCCTGAAGATAACCTACTTTGGAAAATGGTCTAGTTCCATGGATGGGTATATAGTATAGGCTATCCTGAGTCGCAGCATACAGACCCATATCACCATCTTTTTCGTATCGAGCAATCTGCGGTCTACCCCCTCTGACATGAAGGCGTGAAATCTTTTTCCAGTCTATGTGGCGGTCTGCAATCCACACAGGATTCAGCACAATCGCCTTTCTTTTCTGATGCTCATCCAGGACATAGCCAGAGCCATGGGCAGAAAGTGTCCATTTCCAGAGTTCCCCTCGCCCAGGAACTGATATTCCAACATTTCGCAGAGACATCGGCGGACAGTCTGTCGAAGCAAATTTCTTGTCATTGGAGAGGCCAAATGATATTCTCACATTCTTTGTCTGAGGTAATTTTACTTCATCTTCCGCCTTATATTCTCCGATTTTCAATGAGATACGGCTACTTATCGGATTCAGTGCCACGGAGACATGTGTCCATTTTCCAAAATCAAAACCAGGAAGAGAACGTATATCTTTAACCGATATGCATCTATGATTCTTGACAATCATGGAAATCTGCTCATTACCCCAGCCGGCATTTGCGAGAATATCAACATTTAGAGTATCATTGACTATAATACGACAGATGTAACCGAAATTATGTTCCTCAAGACGCAGATTAAGATCAAAATCCAGGGTGAATCCCTCCTTTAGACTGAATGGTTTGCCTCCATCCAGCACTAGTGATGTGCGCTGCTCCGGTTGCACGATATGAGCAAGAAACTCCAACCCATCATTATCGGCGGATACCGGTATTGCATACTGAAAAAACAGGAATGCAGTTAGAAATGCAATAATTATGTTGTTCTGCGACATCTCGATCAAAAAAAATTACATCTGTCTCCGGCTTGGCTGCCCCACAAGTGATGTGAGCCAGCGAAGTGATCGTTTCAAAACAGCTTCAGAGACAAAGATAAATAAATCATTTCAGAATAGAATAACTTTTAAGAATTACTTATCCTGAATTATTCATAGCCACCACGCTTTGTCTTCGCGGTAGTTGTCCGATTGGTCCGCATTTCCCCGGCACCACATGGTTTTTCTCGCTAAAAAGTTTGTATTATCAATGAATATTCGTATCTTTACAGCAACAGAATCCGCCACGCTTCCCATTTGAACAGCGAACCAGGGCGGGTCTTTTGCTTTTATGGGAACATTAAGATTATACACTAAACAGGCTCTTTCTATTTCCGAACAAATAGAACTACTAAAAAGTAGAGGCTTAAATATTGCTGATTCATCCAAGGCTGCAAAATTTCTTGGAGAGGTCAGTTATTTTCGTTTTGTCCAATACCTTCGTCCTATGGAGGCAGACAAGACTACGCATCAATTTAAGCCTAATAGTAGATTTGAAGATGCCGTAGCTCTCTACAACTTTGATATAGAATTGAGAGATTTGATGTTCAAGGCAGTCCAACGATTAGAGATAGCTTTGCGCACAAAGATTATACAAGAGTTCTCTTTGGCTCATGGACCATTTTGGTTCTTTGATACAAGTCTTGCTGACGATGAGCACAAGTTTATTGAGAATATGAACTCCATAGATAGAGAACTTCAACGTAGCAAGGAGGACTTTATCAAAGAGCATAGGCACAACTATGACAAGCCGATATTCCCTCCAGCATGGAAAACGCTTGAACTTGCATCTTTCGGCACGCTTTCAAAACTCTATTACAATTTCAGTGACAAGAAATTGAAGAAGCGTGTAGCTCGTCAATTCAATCTTCCACAGCATGAGGTGTTGGAAAGCTGGATGCGTAGTGTAACTGTCCTGAGAAACTGTTGCGCTCACGACTTTGGAATCGTTATCTTTCCAATGCTCCACAAATGAACGCTTCTTTACGTGGTGCGTGGGTGAACATTGATGGTGTTGATGCGAACAAAGTATATGCTATAGCTTGTTGTATTGCATATTGGCTTGATTCTATGGGGTATGGATTGGACTTCAAAAATGACCTTAAATCCTTACTCGTTTCTTATCCACAGGTAGACCCGGCAGCAATGGGATTCCCTGAAAATTGGTTATCGGAGCCTCTATGGAGATAACTTTATAGATAATAATTTCTTGAATTCTCGCTCTGTCATGTCCGGAAAGTTATAAAGATTACTAAACTCATTTATTTATTTTAAGCTATCTTTGTTGTGCAGAAGTGACAACACCTATTTGCGACACCATCTGTATGGAATAGATGGATAACTTATTGGGCCATAGGCATACACAACTATAGAGCGGGAGTAAAACATTGATTCGATGAAGATAACATTTCTAGATGCGGCGACAGTCGGAGAGACATCTCTGTCGCCGATTGCTGCGTGCGGAGAGCTGACAGCATGGCCGACATCCAGTCCTGAAGAGGCCAAAGAGCGGGTAAAGGACTGCGAAGTGCTGATAGTCAATAAAGTAAAAGTTACGGAAGACCTTCTGGGCGTCGCACCTGAAGTGAAGCTGGTATGCGAAGCGGGGACCGGTATCAACAACATTGATGTAAAAGCCTGCGAAAAACGCGGCATCATAGTCAGGAACGTGGCGGGGTACTCGACGGAACCGGTAGTCCAGCAGACATTCATGCACATATTGTCGTTGCTTGGAAACGGCCCGTACTTCGATGACGCTGTCAAATCGGGAGGTTATTCGTCAAGCGGCATGTTCACCAATGTCATCAAGCCGTTCGTGGAAGTGTACGGAAAACAAATCGGAATCATCGGCATGGGGACAATCGGAAGCCGTGTGGCTGAAGTGGCTGAAGCATTCGGCATGAAGGTCGTATATTACTCGACATCAGGGACCGGACACTGCACGAAATACCCGAGCATTCCACTAGAAGAACTGATGCGCACGTCAGACGTGATTTCCATCCATGCGCCATACAATGACCGCACGGCCGGACTGATAGGTGAAAAAGAGCTCCGGATGATGAAGCCTACAGCCATCATCGTCAACATGGGCCGCGGAGGAATCATCGAAGAAGCGGCATTGGCAAAAGTCATTGACGACGACGCCATCGGCGGTGCCGCACTGGATGTATTTGTCAATGAGCCTATTCCTTTCGACAATCCGATTCTCCACACACGCCATCCCGAGAAGTTCCACTTCACCCCGCACATAGGATGGGCAAGTGTAGAAGCTAGGGACCGCTTGGTGGCAGCCATTGCCGACAACATCAAGAAAGGCTGGTAAGACGCCAAATTTGCAAAATTCTGCAAGTCATGACAACGAAAAACGGAACAATCGATTAGGACTGTTCCGTTCTTCGTTGTGCGCGAGATGAGAGTCGAACTCACACGTCGCAATTGACACTAGCTCCTGAAACTAGCGCGTCTACCATTTCGCCACCCGCGCAACTTTTTAGGACTACAAAGATACGAATTGTTTTTGAAACGGCAATAGTTTTTCTTGTTTTTGACATTGCCTTTATGCAGAGCGGTCATAACAGCTCCCCGCATATCATATCACGACTTCAAATTGCGTGGTATGTTCCCAAGCACCTATTCTGAAAGTAACGTCAGTCCTGGCATAGTCGATATCCAGCGTAATATCCTTCAAATCCATTGACTCCCAATCATATCCGCTTGCCTCGATATAGTTGCCGATGGCGAAAGTGCGACGCCTGTCATCATCGGATATGATATCCAGAAGCAGGGAATTGTCTATCTGGCGGGGCAGCATCACATGCGCCTCCATTGCACCGGAATCCCCGGAATCATCCGTATAATCGGCCGGAGCTATGAAATTCCCTTCCGAAGGAGTGCCGTCCATCAGGTATCCGTCCACATTGCCGCGCACCTCAAGACGATACGGAAAGTCTCCACCTGACACATCCCTTATGAAAATCGTAAGCTCACAATAGGATTTGTGAAGCATCAGCGGCACCGTGACATGTTCAGCCTTGGTGGACAATACCCTGCAATCCATCCAGACTCGCGGGCATTCCCGACCGGTCTCTATCTCCAGCCATTTGTCCGGCGGAAGCCGCAGCACGGTACTGACATCGGCAGGCCAGACGGCACCAAGATACATTTTCCCGCGAGGCACCATTGAAACCCACCTCTCCCCCATCCTGTCCTCCAGCAAGAACCCGGAAGCGGCAGCAGACGCCCCGGCAAGAGACAGAGATATACTGTCGCCAGCATGTCTGTCACCAGATGCATCCAATTCCAACACACATGGACATAAGTCCCTGTTTTCCTTGACGGAACAGCCCTGGCAGGTGATTATGAGCTGGAGGAACGCCAGAAAAACAAGGACATGAGGAAATCTCTTATCAGAACACATAGCTCAATGCAACCATTATATCTGAAGGCAATATGAAGAACTTGGCCCCGGACGAAGAAGTCACACCGCATACCGGACATTCATAGACGGAATATTTGTCCATGCCTCCCCACAATCCTATTCCGAAATCAAGGTTGAGATGCCGTCCGAGCATATAGGAATAGCCTCCGGCCACTCCTGCTCCATATCTGTCGCCTTCCCTCGTCTTGCGCGAGAATATACCGCCGGTATTGTACTCCTGGTATTGCATCTTGCCTCCAAGCCACCAACCGGAATAGACATTCCAGGGCCACCAACGGACTCCGGCCAAATATGTCTGCTGCCTGTTACGGGCATCCTCTTTTCCTTCTCCGAGATCAAAAGTAAAGGGATTATATCTCACACCGGCATTTATGCTCCAATGCCGGGAAACCGGGTAGGAAGCATCCAGATTCATCGTCACGAAATTGGCATAGCCGAGCAGGTCGGTGGACAATGACGCTTTCTGCGCATTAAGATTCGTGGAGCCGCACAGGAATCCCACTGCTGCAACCACATAAAAAAGTATCCGTCTCATCATATCAGTCTGCATAACGTTCAAACACTTGTCTGATTATTGCGGACTTGCCGGGATAAAGCGTCAGCAATTTCTTCTTCAGGTCAGCCCTCGAATGGATATCCGGCTGCAAGGCCGCGAACAACTGCGACTTGGTGATTCCGCGCTCTTCCAGATACCTGAATATCTGCGGATGGAACCAATGGGACATTCCGGAATTGGGCATGGAGCCGCCATAGCGGTCGTGATACATTGAATTCTGCATGAAATACCCCCACATTTCACCGACTTCGCAATACCCCGCCAACGGTTCCGTGCCATTACCGTAAGTCTTTCCTCCAGTAGCAACGTAAGACTTCATGATAAACTCTATATACTTGTCCCAGTAAGACTTGCCCACCTGCGCAAAATGACTCGCATGCGCCAGTTCATGACATGTTTCCGAATATATCGAGGAATATTCCGTCGTACCGGACAGGCCGAGCGTAATATCAGGCAAGAAAATCTTTATGAGTGAAGCGTATTCTCCGAGGAATCCACGTATCAGTGCATTGTCGATGAACGCCCCCTGCCTCATCATGACGGCGCTGCTGGATTTCATCTTCTGGAACAGCCAGATTCTCAGGTTCTTGGCAGGCCTGGTGACATTCATGTCATCGGCATCACAACGACAGATATAATCATAGGCCGCATTGTTCACCACGCTCCTGCACCATAGTTTCCGGTCAGATTTTTTAGTTATCGTGACATCCATCCCAGCCGGACTCCCTTTACCCAACGCGGAAGATGAAGCCGTTACCAGCACCTTGTTAAAGCCGATTGCAAAACCCTTCCTGTTCTTGAAGCGCAAGCGGTAACGAGGACGTGAAGAATACTTCTTAGGAATGCTGTAATACCCGTCCCTGTCCGTATATGTCGTCGAGAACTTCACGAAGACATTGCACACGACCTTAACCTCGGACACGCCGAAAGGCTGGCCGCCGTTGGCATCATCGTCCACGATGGTGATTCTTCCTGCCGGTTTGGTCGCGCCGGCCTTGGTGACCGGAGCCAGCAATCCCTCATTGCCGGTCAAGCGGAACGACTCCCGTTCCACTGCGTCCCAGTCAATGCCATCCACGGACTTGGTATTGATATCCGGTATGAAGCAATCGTCCAGCACTTCATGATAAATGTCATGAGGGAGTATGGTACCATGAGGCAGAACCGCATACTGCCATGTAATATCTTCCTCCGAAACTTCCGGGTCATGATAATAATCCCCGTCCCGGACAATCTGATAGTCAAGAGGATGGTCCATCAGATCGTACCCGAGCGAAATCAGCTTCTGATATTCCTCGTCAGTTTTCGGCAGGAACCGCACGTAAATATCCGTGGGTTTCACATCCACCCTCCCGGCCTTGGTAGGATAAAGGCTGGCCAATGCCTTGGTGACATTGTTCACAGAATAAGGGTCATCGAGCTTTTTGCCGAGCTCAATCATTTCATGTGCTACGGTCTCGACACCGGATTCATCTTCATTGAAATTGTTCAGTCCTTTTTCGGAACACGCCGACAGCCCCAAAAGAACAAGGAATGCCAGCAAACAGTTAAATTTTTTCATGGCTCTTTTCATTTCTGGTTTGACAGGACAAAATTATGTAAAGCAAACCGTGTTCAGAAAATGAAAACGCTTTATTTATTTTTCGGCCTCCTACGGCATTGCAAGGCCGGTTGAGTATCGCAACATGCAAGAAAAATCTTCAAAGAAAATGACCACTTGTAACATTATTTTAACATTTCCGTAACATACTCCCGGCGCGCACAAAAAAAACGCCCGGCAGAAAATCTGTCAGGCGCCATATCATTCAATCCCGAAACCGTCCTGGGAAGACTAGAAGAAAGTAACTGTCTTCTGCTCAATAGCGGAAATCAAGCTGTTCGCAAGACGGCTCACTCCGAAACGGAACAAATCCTTGTTCAACCACTCTTTTCCGAGAATCGCTGAAACGATGGAGTAATAGCAGACGGCATCCATCACTGTGGAAACGCCGCCGGCAGCCTTGAAACCGACCTTGCGGCCTGTCTTCTCATAGAACTTGCGGATGCACTCACACATCACATAGGCAGCCATCGGGGTGGCATTGACCTCGACCTTGCCGGTAGATGTCTTGATAAAATCGGCACCGGCCTCCATTGCGAGGAATGACGCATCAGCGATTCGCTCAGGTGTAGAAAGCACGCCGCTCTCGATAATCACCTTGAGCACAATCTTACGCCCGACACGCTCTCCGGCAGCATCTATAGCCTTTCTGCATGCACGGATTTCCTCCGCAGCGGTCTCATAATCTCCCACCATGAAAGCATTGAGAGCCAACACGATATCAATCTCATCCGCACCGGCCTCCACAGCCATTTCACATTCCTTGGTCTTCACTTCGATAAAGCTCTGCGATGTCGGGAAGCAGCCTGCAACGGCTGTAACATGTACGGCCTCTTCCTTACGGCACTCCTTGACCACGTGAGCGAGATTAGGATAAACGCA
Organism: Bacteroides sp. CAG:709; assembly: GCA_000434935.1. Classification (GTDB taxonomy): domain Bacteria; phylum Bacteroidota; class Bacteroidia; order Bacteroidales; family UBA932; genus Cryptobacteroides. Next base: position 68,144 of record FR882198.1, read on the forward strand.
AACAGAAGCAGGAAGCGGATAACCAGGATAGATATCCCTGTAAGTGTTGACCTTTTCCATCAACTTGGTAATGGAATCCACGCTGTCCGCGTTATGCAGAGAGGTAAGGTCCATGAGTGAGAAGCATTCCTTTATAACAGAATCAGATACGAGATTCTCGAGATTTGACGCGATCAACTCAAGACTTCTGTCGATAGCTTCTTTGTCTGGGGTATACCCGTAGTTCAAATATAATTCTTTCATATCAATATAGTGTTTCAATTATAATCAGCCTTTAATCTGGACCGTAAAGCCTTCATCCACAAGAGGTTTCACTGCTTCGCGCATTTCATCCACGGTGAATTTCACAAGCCCCTGCGCCGGCGCTTCCCTGTCCAGGGTATAAACCATCACCTCACGAGGCTTCGTCTCGCGGACAATGTCCATCCACGCTTTCAAATTCTCCGGTTCTGCCGTATTGAAGCCCGGGAATCTGAGGAACATGGTCTGCATGATGAAGTTGCCTCCGAACAATTTCATGTCCTGCACAATATCATGCACCGAATAATCGCAAGCCGGCTGGTTGATGAGTTCCACCATCCTGTCTGACGCAGCGTCGAGTTTCAGGATAGGATTATCCACCTTCATCAATGCCTCCCTGACCTCCTTGCGGCAGATACGGGTCGCATTCGTCAGCACCGAAATCACCGAATCTGGAAAGTACTTGTCCCTGAGTTCCAGCGTAACATCTATCATCTCCGGAAAATGCGGGTTCAATGTCGGTTCCCCGTCGCCGGAAAATGTTATCGAGTCAATGCCTGTGCCTGAGGACTTGCATTCGGAAAGTTTTGCTTCCAGATCCCTCCTGAGTTCTTCAGGGAGAGGCAGTCTGGAATCACCACGTCCATCCTTGTTCCATCCACATTCGCAATATACGCAATCGAAATTGCAAATCTTGCCGTTTTCCGGCAGAAGATTTATTCCCAATGACGAGCCGAGTCTCCTGCTGAAAATAGGTCCGAATACGAGTTTTTCCCGAAGCATGATCGATATTTAAATTATTCTTCTAGAGGCACTTGCAACAGTAAGCCTGCCGTCCTCCGAAAGATGGTCAATATAAACAAGGCCAGGACGCATGCCCTCCTTGATCTGTCCCAGTTCATTCTCCTTGCCCAGGAACTCCGCGCCATTTTTGGATGCCCAGACTACAAACTCTCCAAACGGGATGTCAGGGAAATTCTCCTGTAGGCAGAACATCTCCTTCACCATGTCCAGGTCATCATTGCTGGACAGCGAGTCCGTTCCGACGGTCAGCTTGATTCCGGATGAACGCATCAGCTCTACCGGCGGCAAAGCGTTGTGTATAAATATATTGGAGCAAGGACACAATGCGATGTACGGATGGCGCATCACCTTCTTCACAGCCTCGATTCCTTCCTCGTTCATGCAACATTCATGGACAAGCAGAATGTGTTCGCCAAATGGTGCAGGATGAGCCTTTTCAAGTCTGTCAATGAAATAAAGCAACGAAGATTTCCCCGTCACAGGCGGCATGCTCATGCCGGCCTTCTTACGGTTCTCATACATTGCACCGGAGCCGGAAATCATCATATCTTCCTCTTCCTGAGTCTCTTCACTATGGAACGACAGGTAACCGGATTTCAATCCCTCTCTGGAAACTGCCGTTAGAAGTTCCGGGCTCATGGTATAACAAGCGTGAGGTCCCGGAGCGGCATCCAAGCCGAAGCTGTCAGCCACTTTCTTGAGTTCCAGCACACCGTTCATGACATTGTCACAATCCTGCGGCTCCGTGCCGAACACTTCCAGAAAAGTTCTCGTATACATCGGCGACTTGGACTTGCATTCGAAGGAATCACTGCAATTGCTGATATCTCCCATCGCAGATACTCCCCTGTCCCACAATGTCTTCATCCAGAATTCAATGTCCGCTTTCTTCTTCTCCATCGAGGAAGTGTCGCGCATTTCATTGATCTGGTCGATGAATCCCGCCATGCCGGTTCCTTTCCTGAACTTCTTGTGCAGGTAGGACAATTCCATGTGACAATGCGTGTTCACAAGTCCCGGTACGACAGCTCCGTCATAGTACTCCGGTTCGGCGTCCTTGTCGGTAAAGAATCCTGTACGCAGGACATTGCCGTTCTCATCGACCTCCACAAAGCCGTTTTCCACAGGCTGTGAAGATTCATTGGTATAAAGATATTTTGCCGCTATTCTTCTCATTTGCAATTATTTCCTTGTAAGTTCCTTGCTCATCATCACGGAAGTTTCATCCAGTTTTACGGTTTTGAGCGGCACGGGAAGTTTCTTTTGAAGCCTCGCGTCCTTCACCTGAACCGGCTTGGCCACCTCCTTCGCCTTGACCATATCCGTCGCTTTCGCAAGGGTATCTGCCACAGCGACCGTATCCGCCTTCGCCCTCAGCCTGTACACCGGTCCGTCATACAATGTATCCGGAACGAATCTACGCCAAGAATATATACCCAGCGAGTCAATGCTTACTGCCACGGTATCAATGCGTACCGTATCGCACACGATATCCATGTAAATCGGCGCACGCAAGAAAGTCTTCGCTTCAATGGCATTCCGCAAGCTGTCTGCCTTCTGCCTGGCCCTCTCGGCTGACTTCAACTCCTTGATATGACTGTCAAGAATTTCTCTGGTGTCCTTGAATATCTTCCCGAACGCCTCCGGATCTTTCATATAACGGGCAACGCTTTTCGCATAATCTTTCCCCGAATATCCGTATTTGTTCAGAATCGGCTCATAGACCAATGTGGTGTCAGCCGTCGATGCCAACTGAGGATTGTTCCTGATCCGCTGGTCCAGGACGAGCATTTCCGCGTAAATCTTCGAAAGCTTGTGCGCCGGAATCACCCTGCCATTCCTTCCGCAGGAAATGACAAGGAGAGCCGCTGCCGCAAGCACGCATATTCTACGCAAACAGGCCATGCAATTTATCTCAATGTTGCTCCGAAGGAGTTCTGATATGTAGCCAGAAGTCTGGACATTGCCTTCTCCACTTCATTGTCCGTCAATGTCTTCTCAGGATCCTGGAGCACGAAATTGAGAGCATACTGCTTCTTTCCTTCCGGAATCTTGTCACCTCTGTAGACATCGAACAATGTCACCTGCTTCAGAATCTTCTTCACAGCCTTGAAAGCGGCATTGGAAAGGTCCGCATAAGACACGGACTCATCCACCAGCAGTGCAAGGTCTCTCCTGACTTCAGGGAACTTAGGCATTTCCTGGAACTTGACCTTCACTCTGCTGATAAGTTTCAGGAGTACAGGCCATACGATTTCCGCCGCAAATACAGGCTGACGCACATCGAATTTCTTCGCAAGGGCAGGAGAAACCGTTCCCAATGTAGCAAATACCTCATGCGTACCCGGCAGTCTGTAGACGATTCCCTCACTGAAGATATCAGATGGCGCCGCTTCCGTTTCCATCGCATGAAGATCGATGGCGTAACGGTTGCAAAGCTGCTCGAAATATCCCTTCAGCTGGTAATAGCTGCCCTTCTGCTCACCCAGACGCCATGACTTGGCCCCAGGTCCGGAGATGAACATGGCGAAGCATTGATGCTCCTCATAGGAAGCCAACGTCTTGCCGTCAGTTTCCGGAAGGCGCTGATATACAGAGCCGTACTCGAATGTGCGGATAGAATTGATCTGCCTGTTGGCATTGTATGCGACAACTTCGAGACCGTTCAGGATGAGGGTCTGCCTCATGACATTCAGGTCGGAGCTCAACGGATTCACGATCTTCACGCATCTTTCTTCCGGGAATGTCTGCAAGCCGGCATAGTATGCGCTCTTGGTCAATGAGTTGTTCATTGTCTCGACGAATCCGTCCGCAACGAGGAAGTTGGAAATATAGTTCCTGGTAGCCTCCGGATCCGGAGAAGGAGTCGTGCCGACAGACATCTTCATGTGCTGCGGAAGCTCGATATTGTTATAGCTGTAGATTCGCAGAATCTCCTCCACGACGTCGCACTCGCGATAAACGTCGATCATATACGACGGAGCGGCAACCTTCGCACCACCCTCACGTTTTTCAATGAACTCGTAAGTGAGATATGTCAGGATATTTTCAATGACATCGTGTCCGATCTTCTTGCCGATGAATGCCTCGATCCTGTCATAATCCAGGTCAATGACTTTCTTTTCAATCGGAGAAGGGTAGGATATCTGAGTCCTGCCCTCGATATGTCCGCCTGCCAGTTCAAGAATAAGCATTGCCGCCCTCTTGGCTGCAAACGGAATGATTCCAGGGTCCGCTCCTCTTTCATACCTGAATGAAGCATCTGTCTGAAGGCTCTGGGTCTTGGCTGTCTTCCTAATGGAATGAGGATCGAAATATGCACTCTCGACGAAGACATTGACAGTATTTTCGGTCACGCCGGATTTCTCTCCGCCGAACACGCCGGCGATACACATCGGTCCGTCAGCATTGGCAATGACCATGTCGCAGTCGTGAAGCTGTCTTTCGACGCCGTCGAGGGTGACGATTTTCTCGCCGTCGGCCGCCCTTCTGACAATGACTTTGCCGCCGCTGATCTGGTCGGCGTCAAACGTGTGGAGAGGCTGTCCGACTTCGAAAAGCACGAAATTGGAGATGTCCACGATATTGTTTATAGGGTGCAGTCCGATGGCGAACAACTTCTTCTGAAGCCATTCAGGAGACGGCCCCACTTTCACTCCCTTAATGGTAATTCCCTCATATTCAGGAGCTCCGTCCGTATCGAGCACCTCTACAGGAATCGCACCTTCTCCCTCGCCTTCCTTGAATGCCGAAACATCAGGATAAGCGAAACGGCAAGGGATATTGTTCAATTTCATATACGCATACAGGTCACGTGCTACGCCGATATGTGACGCTGCATCCACCCTGTTCGCCGTAATTTCATATTCGATGACAGCATCTGACTTCAGATGGAGATATTCCTTGGCGCTGGTACCGACCACGGCGTCAGCAGGAAGAACCTTGATGCCGTCATGGCTGTTTCCGATACCGAGTTCATCTTCCGCGCAAATCATACCGAAAGATTCCACGCCGCGTATCTTGGATTTCTTTATCTTGAAATCACCCGGAAGAACGGCTCCGAGTCTGGCAAACAGGACTTTCTGTCCGGCTGCCACGTTAGGTGCTCCGCAGACTACGGTAAGCGGCTCGCCCGTACCATCATTGACCTTGGTAATATGGAGATGGTCGGAATTAGGATGAGCCTCACACTCAAGCACTTCCGCCACTACAACGCCGGCAAGGCCGCCGGGGATTTCTTCTTCCTCCGATACGGAATCAACTTCAATTCCGATGGATGTCATGGCATCAGCAATCTGCTGCGGCGCAAGGTCGCACTCAAGATATTCTTTAAGCCAGCTATATGAAAGTTTCATATCTAAGAAAATTTATTTCAATGCACTATTTATCAATGTCTTCCGGGTTGAACAGAGACGACACGAATTCACGTTTGTCGAATACTTTTAGGTCGTCAATGCCTTCTCCGATGCCGATAAACTTGATAGGAATCTTCAATTGGTCGACAATGCCGATGACCACTCCGCCCTTGGCCGAGCCGTCGAGTTTCGTGACGGCGAGTGACGTGACATCAGTAGCCTTGGAGAACTCTCTGGCCTGATGGTAAGCATTCTGTCCGGTGGATCCGTCAAGCACCAGCATGACTTCATGCGGAGCATCCGGAATCACCTTGCGTATCACGTTCCTGATTTTCGTAAGCTCGTTCATCAGGTTCACGCGATTATGAAGCCGGCCTGCCGTATCAATGAGGACCACATCCGCGCCCTTGGCGACGGCTGAACTTACAGTGTCATAAGCTACGGAAGCCGGGTCCGAGCCCATTTCCTGCTTCACGATGCTTACGCCTGCCCTGTCCGCCCATATCTGGAGCTGTTCCACGGCGGCAGCACGGAATGTATCGGCTGCGCCCAGAACCACGTTCTTGCCTTCCGCTTTCAGTTTGGCTGCGAGCTTGCCGATAGTCGTGGTCTTGCCGACACCGTTCACGCCTACGACCAGAATCACATAAGGCTTCTTCGAGAAATCGTATGGAAGGGAATCGTGACTGACTTCCTCACTGCCTTCCACGTCCAGCAGTTTCGCAATTTCTTCGCGGAGCATCTCAGTGAGTTCCTTCATTGACATGAACTTGTCCTTCTCCACGCGCTCTTCCAGATTATCAATGATTTGCAGCGTCGTGTCCACGCCCATATCTGAAGAAATCAATGCTTCTTCAATGGCATCCAGAACACTGTCATCGACTTTGGACTTGCCGACGATGGCCCTGGAAAGCTTCTGGAAAAAGCCTTCATTCGTCTTTTTTACACCTTTATCAAAAATTCCCATACCAATGTCAAACTAGCAGACAAAGTTAATGAAAATACATGCCAAATACAAAAAAGTGGCGCAGCACTTTTCAGGTACTGCGCCACTCTGTTATCTTGGATTCTCCGTTACTTTTTCTCGAAGAATTCTTTCTCTTTGCCTGCATCAACGAACTGCTCAACAAAGACGTATGCTCCAGTCTTTGGAGATTTGTCCATACGGATGCACTTTACAATGCTTCTTGCACCAGCCTTAGCTGCGAAGGTTGCGACTGCTTTCTTTGCCATAAACCGTTCTCCTTATTATTTAATCTCACGATGAAGAGTCACCTTGTGGAGGTATGGGTTATATTTCATACGCTCAAGACGCTCTGTTGTGTTCTTCTTGTTCTTGGTAGTAATGTACCTGGAAATTCCCGGTACACCGCTTTCTTTCTGCTCGGTGCACTCCAAGATGACCTGCACCCTGTTTCCTTTAGCTTTCTTTGCCATAATGCGATGAATTAAACAAGGTTAATAAATCCTTTCTTCTGGGCATCTCTGAGAACGCTCTCGAGACCGTTCTTCTCAATATGCCTGATACCTTTGCAGGTCACTTTCAATGTGACGAACCTCTGCTCTGACTCAAGCCAGAACTTCTTATTCTTGAGGTTGAGAGAGAACTCTCTCTTGGTGCGGAGCTTAGAGTGAGCGACATTGTTGCCGATCATTCTCTTTCTTCCTGTTACTTGACAAACCTTTGCCATATTATTGTACTTTTTTAATTTTCTCTAATAGATAGTCTATGCGGGCTGCAAATATCGCGTTTAATTTTCTGAAATCCAAAAATTCTACACAAATTTGAAGAATCGCCTCCAGCGAATATTCGCCGGGAATGATTTGTTGATATCCGTTGAAAGCCAAATCAATGCGGGTCTTCCGACGATGTGGTCTTCAGGGACGAATCCCCAATATCTTGAATCCAGTGAATTGTGGCGATTATCACCCATCATAAAGTAATAATCCTGCTTGAAAGTGTACTCGTCCGTAACGTTTCCGTTGATGATTATACTACCTTCCGGAGTGACATCCAACTGATTCTTCTCATATACTCTGATGATTCTTTCATAAAGAGGAAGATTCTCCATATTCAGTTTCACCGTTGCTCCCGCTTCAGGAATCCAAATCGGACCGTAGTTGTCGCGTGTCCATCTGAACGACTCCTTATAGGGGAAGAGCATGAGGTAAGAGTCAGGGTAATTCGGAGGATAAACATCCACCTGCTCTTCTACGCTTACGACATTGGCACAGCCTTTTACTTCTTTCAGCATTGCTGCCGTGAGAGGCATCTGGGGATATCCCGGCAGTGCGTCGTCGTACATGAGCTCGGAAAAATTGAGTCCGAGTTTTTCAAGGGTTTTCAAATTAATCCTGGAGCCGTCCGTCACTACAGTGTATGTAGACTGGACACCTGGCCAAACCTCCTGGGCTGCGGAATTGATATATACCTGTCCATCGACTACGGAAAGTGTGTCACCATGGATTGCGACGCATCTTTTCACATAATGGTCCTTCTTGTCTGACGGACGGACAATGACCGGTCCGTATGACTTTACGGCATAATCTTTTCCATAGAACCTGCAGACTGTATAATAATCGTCTGCCGGAGCCTTCGTCAGTACCGTATCCCCGTCAGGGAAGCCGAACACGACATAATCTCCACGTTCTACGTTCCTGAAGCCCTTCAATCGCCGGTATTCGTTCTGAATCAATGTTGAATAAGATTCTTTTCCGAATATGACATTGTGAGTGAACGGAATCGTCAGAGGGGTCTCCGGGATTCGCGGGCCGAATGTCAACTTGCTTACGAAGAGATGGTCTCCTGTAAGAAGCGAACTCTCCATCGATGATGAAGGAATCTTGAACGCCTGGAAGAAAAAGATATTGATGAATGTCACGAACACGACTGCGAAGATGATGGCATCAAGCCAGTCCAGCAGTGCATTCCTCTTTTCGCCTTCCTTATAGTCCTTTTTCCAGAACAGCCATTTCACCTTCCTGGTGATATGGTGGTCGAAAATGACCAGAAGACCGAAAAGCCACCAATAATTTCCCAGCCAGATCACCCACAGCAGATAGAGGACTGACCAGAAAGTCATCCGTGCCCACTTGTTATGGTATAGATCCTTCACGCTCATCAGTATAGTTTATTTTACCTGATTTACGATAGCTTCGAAAGCCTTAGGATTATTCATAGCGAGGTCTGCAAGCACTTTACGGTTAAGACCGACATTCTGCTTGGCAAGTTTACCCATGAACTGTGAGTATGAAATGCCGTACTGGCGGGCGGCAGCATTGATTCTCTGAATCCAAAGTGCACGGAACTCACGTTTCTTGTTCTTACGGTCACGGTAAGCGTAGGTAAGACCTTTCTCATAGGTGTTCTTCGCTACCGTCCAAACATTTTTCCTTGAAAGGAAATAGCCGCGGGTCTTCTTGAGAATCTTCTTGCGGCGAGCCCTAGAGGCTACTGAATTAACTGATCTTGGCATAAATTTTACAATTTCGGGATACAGTGACCACCTTGAATGGTACTTTATGACTGCATTCCAAGTTCAACATTTGAGAATAATTACATTACCAGAAGCTCTTTAACCCTCTTCTCGTCTACTGGGTGAACCAGTGCGAAGTGGTCAAGATTTCTTTTCTGCTTCTTGGTTTTCTTGGTGAGAATGTGGCTGTGATAAGCGTGTTTTCTCTTGATTTTTCCCGTTCCGGTAAGCGCGAAACGCTTTTTGGCACCGGAGTTGGTTTTAAGCTTTGCCATTTTACAAAAAGTTTTTAATTAATTATATCCGAACTTCCGGAGGCTCGCACCTCCGAAAGTCCAGGTCTTTATTTCTTCTTAATCGGAGCAATCATCATTATCATACGCTTTCCTTCAAGCTGAGGCATGTGCTCTGCGCGTCCGAACTCCTCAAGTTCCACAGCGAAACGGAGAAGAAGTTTCTCCCCCTGGTCCGCGAACTGGATGGAGCGGCCTCTGAAGAACACTGAAGCCTTCACCTTGGAGCCCTCGTTAAGGAACTCCTGGGCATGTTTGAGCTTGAACTGGAAGTCATGCTCATCAGTGTTAGGCCCGAAGCGGATCTCCTTGATCACGATCTTGGTGGAGTTCTGCTTCATTTCCTTAGCCTTTTTCTTCTGCTGGTACAGATACTTCTGGTAATCCAGAATCTTGCATACCGGAGGATCAGCCTTGGCAGTGATTTCCACCAGATCGAGTTCCATTTCATCGGCCATTTTCATAGCCTGTGCAATGGAATATACTCCCGGTTCAGCGATATTGTCACCTACCAGACGTACCTGAGTAGCCCTGATCTCATCATTGATGTTCAGTTCATTCTCATCCTTATGTCTCGGAGGAGCCATGCGGGCTCCCGCTGGTTTTGGACCTGCAGGTCTTGGTGCTCCTGCCGGTCTGTTACCTGATGGCCTAGGGCCACCGAAGTGAGGTTTAAAAGGCGTTGCGATAAATTTGCCCTCCTAAATAATTAAATTAATACTAGCTGTTAAAGTTCTGAACTATAAGAACTTTCAGCAGCCTTGAACTTCGCGATAAAGTCCTCTACATGCATAGAACCCTTATCTGCGCCTTCATGACGAACGGAGACCATATTCTCTGCAGCCTCCTTCTCGCCGACAATCACAAGAACAGGAACCCTGAGGAGCGAAATTTCCCGGATTCTCTTGCCCAAGGTCTCGTTTCGGTCGTCTATTGAAGCGCGAATATCGGATTTTTTCATCAAATCACAAACTTTTTTTGCATAATCAGTGTATTTTTCACTGACAGGCAGGACTTTTACCTGATCCGGCGCGAGCCAGAGAGGCAGATGTCCGGCAGTATGCTCAAGCAGGACTGCGGTAAATCTTTCGATGGATCCGAACGGTGCCCTATGTATCATGACAGGACGTTTCTTGGAGCCGTCCTTGTCGGTATATTCAAGCTGGAAGCGCTCAGGAAGGTTATAATCCACCTGTACTGTTCCGAGCTGCCATTTTCTTCCGAGAGCATCCTTCACCATGAAGTCGAGTTTCGGGCCATAGAATGCAGCCTCACCATACTCGACGACAGTCTTGAGTCCCTTCTCGGCAGCAGCCTCGATGATTCCCTGCTCGGCTTTGTCCCAGTTTTCATCCGTTCCGATATATTTTTCCTTGTGATTAGGGTCTCGGAGTGAAACCTGAGCCGTGAAGTTCTTGAAATTGAAAGTACCGAATACATATAATATAAGGTCGATCACTTTCTCGAATTCTTCCTTCAGCTGGTCAGGACGCACGAACAGATGGGCGTCATCCTGAGTGAAGCAGCGGACACGGGTAAGTCCGTGGAGCTCACCGCTCTGCTCATATCTATATACCGTACCGAACTCTGCAAATCTCAAAGGAAGATCCTTATATGATCTCGGAGACGAGCGGAAAATCTCGCAGTGATGAGGGCAGTTCATCGGTTTCAGCATATATTCCTCACCCTCCTGAGGGGTATGGATAGGCTGGAATGAATCCTTGCCGTATTTTGCATAGTGACCGGATGTCACGTAAAGCTGCTTGCTTCCGATATGAGGAGTAACGACAGGAAGATATCCGAACTCGTCAAGCTTCTTGCGGAGGAAGTTCTCCAGCTGGAGTCTCATGACAGCACCTCTAGGCAGCCACATAGGCAATCCGAGGCCCACGCGTGACGAGAACATGAAGAGTTCCATCTCCTTGCCCAGCTTTCTGTGGTCACGTTTCTTTGCTTCCTCGAGAAGTACAAGGTATTCATCCAGAAGAGATTTCTTAGGGAATGTGATACCATATACACGGGTAAGCTGAGGACGTTTCTCGTCACCTCTCCAATATGCACCTGCGATAGATGTCACCTTCACGGCCTTGATGAGTTCCGTATTTCTGAGGTGCGGTCCACGGCAGAGATCGGTAAAATTGCCGTTCTTGTAGAATGTAATCTTGCCGTCCTCGAGTTCGCTGATAAGTTCGAGCTTGTACTCGTCGCCTTTCTCCGTGAAATATTTTACTGCATCTTCCTTGGAGACATGGGAGCATTTGAACTCCTCCTTGCCGCGTGCAAATTCCAGCATCTTCTTCTCGATAGCCGGGAAATCTGCATCGGTAAGCTGCTTTCCGCCAAGGTCAATGTCATAATAGAATCCGTTTTCGATAGCCGGTCCGATACCGAACTTGACACCAGGATAAAGAGCTTCGAGAGCCTGTGCCATAAGGTGGGCCGAAGAGTGCCAGAAAACATGTTTTCCTTCCTCGTCTTCCCATTTCAGCAGCCTTACGGTGCTGTTCTCCTCAATCGGTGTATCCAATCCGATTACCGTACCTTTTCCGACTGATGTATCACCTTCGGCTTTCACTGAAACAGCCAAAACCTCTGCTGCCAGCCTCGGGCTGATACTTTCTGCAATCTGATAACCTGTCACGCCTTTCTCAAAGGCTTTGACGCTTCCGTCAGGGAATGTAATGTTAATCATAACTAAATCTGTGTAATAATTAAATTGGACTAACCAGTATTTACAAACCAAGTACTTGAACTTGATTAGCCATATTATTAGCCAAGACTGCAAAATTAGCAAAAATTCCGCAGATTATGAACACATTTCCCTAAAAGATAGGCACTCGGAGACTCAGAACTCTTCCTTGATGTTGTATTTGTTCCTTTCGGTAGATGTACGGGAAATCATTTCGCAGATGAAGCCCGCAAGGAACAGCATCACGCCGAGCACGACCGCAAGCAGCGCCAGATAGAACAGAGGCTGGTCCGTGACAGGACGGAAATGCATTCCCCCCGCCTGATGTATAAGTTTGGCGACAATCAGCCAGACCGCTATCACGAATCCCGCAAGGAACATGAGAATTCCGGTAAAGCCGAAAAAGTGCATCGGTTTCTTGCCGAACGTACTCAGGAACCACAGTGAAAGCAGGTCCAGGAAGCCGTTCATGAAACGCTCCAGGCCGAACTTGCTCTTGCCGTACTTTCTCTTCTGATGATGGACAGGCTTCTCCGTAATCCTCTCGAACCCGGCATTTTTCGCCAGATAAGGGATATAGCGGTGCATCTCGCCATAGACCTCGATATTTTTCACCACCTCGTTGCGGTATGCCTTCAATCCGCAGTTCATGTCATGCAGATGAATGCCGGTAATCCAACGTGCGGTAGCATTGTACAGCTTGGAAGGCAGATTCTTGGTAAGCTTGTTGTCCTGCCGATGCTGTTTCCAGCCTGAGACGACATCCCATCCGTCCTCGGTCACCATCCTGTACATTTCCGGAATTTCCTCCGGCGAATCCTGAAGGTCGGCATCCATTGTCACTACAACATTGCCCCCGGCAGCCTTGAAACCGTGGTAGAGGGCCGCGGACTTGCCGTAGTTGCGTCTGAAACGGATTCCGTGAATGCGCCCGTCAGCCTCCGCAAGTTCCCGCACGACCTTCCAGGAGCCGTCGGTGCTGCCGTCGTCCACCATGATGATTTCGTATTCCCAGCCGCGCCCGTCCAACGTCCGATCAATCCAGCGGACAAGCTCCGGCAGAGACTCCGCCTCGTTAAAAAGTGGGACAATGATTGTGAGGTCCAATGTTTTATCCATAATTTTCTATATCAATGTCTATTTCAAATCGTCCTGCTCATCGACGGTGTCGCCGAAAATATCCCTCGGCGGAATGGACATCGAGAAAATCTTGGATGCTATCACGCCGTACAGGAAGCAGTAGACCAATGTCACGAAAAATGATATCTGAGGCAGCTTGCTCATCGTCCGTTCCAACGCCACGCGGTCGCTGTCGCCCAATGCCATTGTCGATGAATATGCCTGCATATATGTGTCAATCATCTGGCTCATGCTGTCCGGAGAAATCACCGTGAGGTTTATCAGGTTCACGCCGGCCACAATGATTGCCGATGTCAATGCCGTAAACATTCCGAAGCGGAATGATGATTTAGGCGTAAGCTCGGGATGGTTCACGGCGAATTTCAGCATGAAGAACCTCAGCAGCCACAGGCATCCCACGAATTTCACAAGCCACAATGCCACGCTTATCAGCGACCCGGCCAATCTCGCTCCGAATCCTCCTGATGCCAGTCCCGCCGTCAATATTCCCGTAAACATGAACACGGCCGTGAAAATGCCCAGAACAAGTCCGGACTTGGCAGCCTCGTTCCAAATGGTTCTGAAATCAATATCCTGTCTCATGTAAAATCTCGATTAGACTGGCAAATATACATATTTTTTCGCAAGAAAAAGCGCCCGGAGGAGATGCCCCGGGCGCTGAAATATAGATTGTCTTGTGAATACTTGTTCTAGTACCTGTTCAGCGGACGTCCGCCGGTCATCATGTGTACTTTTCTCTTCACTTCCTCGAGAACAGCATTGTGCTCT
>FR882198.1:81927-100095 GCA_000434935.1 Bacteroides sp. CAG:709
TGTGCTCTTCGAGGGATGCGAGCTGTTCAGGGGTCTTCTCGCCCTTGGCCGTGATGGCATCAAGATGCTCGGAAGCTGAAGCCAAAACGCTGTCAACAAGTTCCACGATATCTTCCATATCCTTCTCCACGAAACCTCTGGAAGTTACGGCAGGAGTACCGATTCTGATTCCTGATGTCTGGAATGCTGAACGGCTGTCGAACGGAACCATGTTCTTGTTCACGGTGATGTCAGCCTTGACAAGCTCGGTCTCGGCCACTCTTCCGTTCACTTCAGGGAAACGGGTACGGAGGTCGATAAGCATCAAGTGGTTGTCCGTGCCGCCTGAAACCACCTTGTAGCCCTTGGAAATAAATTTCGCGCACATTGCCTGGGCATTGGCTACGACCTGCTTCTGATACTCCACGTATTCAGGCTGCATCGCCTCGTAGAATGCCACTGCCTTGGCAGCGATGACGTGTTCGAGAGGTCCGCCCTGGATGCCCGGGAACACGCTTGAATTCAAGATCTGGGACATCTTCTTGATTTCACCCTTAGGAGTCTTGCGGCCCTGAGGATCGTCGAAATCCTTGCCCATGAGGATGACGCCTCCGCGAGGTCCCCTCAATGTCTTGTGGGTAGTGGATGTCACGATATGGGCATATTTGACAGGATTTTCAAGCAAGCCTGCGGCAATCAGTCCGGCAGTATGAGCCATGTCAATCCACAAAATTGCTCCTACTTCATCAGCGATCTTTCTCATGCGGGCATAATCCCACTCTCTTGAGTATGCAGATGCACCGCCGATGATGAGTTTCGGATGACATTCGCGGGCAATTTCTTCCATCTTGTCATAGTCGACTCTTCCGGTCTCGGGATCAAGGCCGTAAGCGACTGCATGATAGAGGATTCCTGACGCATTGACTGGAGAACCGTGAGTAAGGTGTCCTCCCTGAGAAAGGTCGAGGCCCATGAAAGTATCACCAGGATTCAGCAATGCAATTTCAACGGCAAGGTTCGCCTGCGCTCCTGAATGCGGCTGGACATTGGCATACTCGGCACCATATATGGCGCAGAGTCTGTCGATTGCCAGTTGCTCAATCTGGTCCACCACCTCGCAGCCACCATAATAACGCTTGCCCGGATAGCCCTCTGCATATTTGTTCGTGCAGATGGAACCCATGGCATCCATAACCTGGTCACTGACATAGTTTTCTGAGGCTATAAGCTCCAAGCCTTGAGACTGTCTCTCTTTTTCTTTCTTGATTAGATCAAAAATCTGTAGGTCCTGTTTCATAAAATCTAGTGTTTATCACCGGTAAGTAATCCTTAAAAACCAGTTATCGCAAATATAACATTAATAATCGATTTTTGATTTATATTTGCAACATATTATTTGCGTTCACTTACTATTTAGTAACATTCAAAAAATAACATGCATCATCTAAGGAAATCTTTTCGGTCTATATTCCTTTTCTCATCAGTCGTGTACGTCCAGTACACTCCTTCTTCGAAAACAGATCTATCCTCGAAAATATTCTCCTAATCTGAAGCAGGTTATTTTTTCACGTTACTTAAAAGCGAATCGCTGATATACAATGTTTTACGGATAACGACAAAATCATGAAAAACAGGAAACTTCTCAATATAGAGCTGGGACGCGTCACCCCGGAACAATACAAGGCATTGCCGGAATCCGGCATAAACATCGTACTGGACAACATCCGGAGCGCTCACAACGTAGGCTCAGTATTCCGCAGCGGCGATTCGTTCAAGGCCGACAAGATATGGCTCTGCGGAATCTGCGCCACCCCTCCATCTGCCGAAATCCACAAATCCGCCCTCGGCGCGGAATTCAGTGTGGAGTGGGAGTATGCACCTGATACACTGGAACTTGTGAAGCGCCTGCACGAGCAGGGATATATAGTCCTGAGCGTGGAGCAGGCCGTGAATTCCATCAGCCTGGACACCTTCGTCCCGGAAAAAGGCAAGAAATACGCGCTCGTCTTCGGCAATGAGGTGGACGGGGTCCAGCAGGAAGTCGTGGATGCATCAGACGGTGTCCTGGAGATTCCTCAGTACGGGACCAAGCACTCGCTGAACATCTCCGTCACAGCGGGCATTGTACTGTGGCATTGCCATTGCGCAAAAAAATAAGCCCCTCCCCAGAAAGGGAAGGGACTTGACATCGTCATGCGGGCTCTGGAAAAGCCCACATATCCGAGAAATTATTTTACCGGTCTGATGACCACATTGAATTCATACTCGGCAGGCTTCACGCGATACTGTTCGAGAGGCCATGCGTACCATGAGTCAATGCCGCCCACACCCATTTCTTTGAGGTCGAAATTCACGTAAGTCGTTCCGAGCGAACGCGCATCATTGTGTGCAAGCGGAAGCAGCTCAAGTGAATGAGTAGCATTTCCCTGCTGGGTGTTGGTAGGATTCGGCCTAGGCATAGGGTTCGTCAATGCTGAATCCATTTCCTTCTGGCTGAACGGAAGAGCCGAACCGCTGAAGAGCACGTCAGATGTAATCTCCAGACCTGTGCCGGCAGGATTGACAACCTTAAGCCATCTCAAGTCCGACTTGGTGCCGCAAGACTGCGTACGCACATATCCGTACCAATACTGGTCCTGAACGCGCTGGGTATAATGTCCCACAAGCGCACCTGACTTCCTGTCGCAATAGTTGTCCCAAGGACCGCGTCCGTAGAAATCAAGGGTAGAGTACTCACCCGGCATAGCCAGTTTCATACCGAAACGGAAGAGGTACGGCGCCTTGGAAAGTTCACCTGCATCATTCAATTTCTCTGATACACGGATGGAACCGTCAGCATGAACCTGATAAGACATCGTCACGAAACAATACTTTCCGAACGGAGTATATTTCACGTCAACGGTATAATAACCGGCATTTTTCGCTACGTCGAAAGCTGCCACGCCATATTCAGGGTATCTCCACATCTTGAGCTTGTCATGCATGACAGCACCCATGTCATTGTCGAGCGGTGCCCTTCCGAATGACGGCATAAGCGCCTCTTTCAGAATCTCCTGTCCTTCAATCATATAGCTTGACAATGCTCCTGTAGCCTTGTCGAACACAGCTTTCCATTCAGCGATTCTGTCGCCTTCCGGCATTTCAGCATATATGAATCTTCCGGAGAACACGGCATTGCCGTCAACATCTGTATAAGACGGGAGTGCGTCAACGGAAGCAGAGCCCGCAACGAAAGCATTGACAGGAGCCTCATATATCGGGAGCTGGTCGTAAGCGACCTCGTAGCCGGCAGGCAACAGGCCGTCCTGTGCTTTGAGCAACCAGCTTACTTTCAGATAGATATCAGTATCGCGACCATCCTCGCCATTAAATCTGACGCATGAGTCTGAGGTAGCAAGAGTCTTCACGGCTGCAGCGAGCATATCGCGCTTAGTAATGCCGAGGCCTACGGAAACCGTCTCGCCAGGAGCAGCAACGACGTTCTCGATCACGCCGGACAATGCATTTTCACCGCCGACAACGACAGTCCATACCATACGGTAACGTGAAAGATCAATGAAGAAGTTCTCATTGTAGACATTGACCTTGAACTCGGTATTGTCATCCATGAGTTTGTCATTGGAAGCATTGTCTGCCGCAGATGTCAGGATAGAGCGGTGCTGGTAGCCGATTTCATAAGCCTGAGGATGCCATGAGCGGTCAGCGGCGATGAAGCCGTTGCAGTTGAACGATCCGTCAGATGCGTCATAATCATTGCTGTCGCCACCGTAGATGAAGATGTGGTCAGTACCATATTTGGCAGGATCGACCTTCTTGCAGATTGCCTGGTCCACGAAATCCCAGATGAAGCCTCCCTGATACAAAGGATATTTGCGGATAAGGTCCCAGTACTCCTTGAAGTTACCGTTGGAGTTGCCCATCGCATGAGAGTACTCGCACTGGATAAGCGGTCTGTCAGGATTGGACTTCAGGTATTTCTCGCAATCCTTAGGAGAGACGTACATCGGGCAATAAATATCCGTATTGCGGTTCAGCAATGCCCGTTCATACTGTACCGGACGGGTCTGGTCATAAGACTTGATCCAATCATATACCCTCTCGAAGTTGATGCCGTTGCCGGCCTCGTTTCCCATACTCCAGATAATCACGGAAGGATGGTTGTAGTCACGGTAAACCATGCGCCGGTTACGTTCCATGTGGGCAGCGAAGTAATCCTCGCGACGTGCAAGGGATTTCTCCTCATAGCCCATGCCGTGGGACTCGATGTTCGCCTCGTCCACTACGTAGATACCATATTTGTCGCAGAGAGCATACCAGATAGGGTCATTCGGATAGTGCGAAGTTCTTACAGCATTGATATTCAACTTCTTCATTATCCTGATATCTTCAATCATCTCCTCCTCGGAAACCACGTAGCCGCCGTAAGGGCTCATCTCGTGACGGTCGGTACCCTTGATGAGGATAGGCTTGCCGTTCACAAGAAGCTGCTTGTTGCGGATTTCCACGGTCCTGAAGCCGAAAGGCACGGAAGCGCTCTCGACTACGCCCTTCTTGTCGGCAACCTTGACCTTCAATGTATAAAGGACCGGAGTCTCAGCCGACCAGAGCTGCGGATTCTCCACGTTTCCGGTAGAACTTACGACAATGTTGCCGTCCTGCGCCTTCTCACGGCCTTTGCCGACAGTCTCGGTGAAAGAGGCCACGCTGTTGCCGCAAGGGTCGATCACCTCGTACGAAACGGTGGTGATGCCAGGTGTGACGATCGATTTCAATGTCAGTTTACCATCCATGCCGCCGCTTACGTTCACGTCCTCAAGTCTCTTCTGCTCACGGGTATAGACATACACGCCGCGTGCGATTCCGGAGAATCTCCAGAAGTCCTGGTCCTCAAGATAAGTGCCGTCGCACCATCTGAAGATTTCCAGGGCAATGCTGTTTTCACCAGGATGCACATAAGATGTGATGTCGAAACGTGCTTCGAGCTTGCTGTCTTCGCTGTAGCCGACTTCCTTGCCGTTCACCCATACACGGACATTGGATGTGGCTGAACCGATGGCCAGGCACACCTGATGTCCTTTCCAATCAGCAGGAATATCGAAAGTACGTCTGTACTGTCCTACGTGATTGTTCTCCTCCGGTATGTAAGGAGGGTTGTTTTCGAAGTGGCCGCGCCATGCGTAACCTACGTTCACATAGAGAGGATCGCCATATCCGTTCAATTCCCACATTCCGGGAACAGGCATCGTCCCCCACTTGGAATCATCGAAAGACAAGGCCTGGAAACCGATAGCTCTTTCTGCGACCGTACCATAGAACGCGAATTTCCAGTCTCCGTTCAGAGACAATGTCTTCTGCTGTTCTGTTACGAAAGTCGCCCTCATAGGCAAGCGGTTGACCGCAAATACTCCGGGGTCTTGCCAATCCTTCATTTTCTCAGAAGGAACACCGGCAGCTGCCGCTGACAACGCACAAAACGCTGCGCCGGCAAAAAGGATGTTTCTTTTAAAATTCATTATAATTTATTATTGGTTATTTTGTTTTCTGTTTGATATACAACTAGTTAGATCATCTCCATGTCGGATTCTTCTATCCAGCCCTGACGTCCGTCTGAAAGGGAAATATTCTTCCACTCCCCTACGGTATCCAGAACCGTGACCTTGGTTCCCTCATGAAGGACGAACAAATCCTTGGACGAATCCCTGGACGGCGAGCTTTTCACGGAAGCCACCGGCTTCATGACAATCGCCCCGTCTGCCCTCAAATAAGAATTTCTCTGCCACCGCGCCATGCCGAAAGACGATTCCGACAATATCAGGGCGACAATGCTGCAATAAAAACCGGTCCTCCGGAGGCCTCTGGACGCCCCCAGTCTGAAAACCAGGAACAATGCCAGGGCAGCAGCAAACAGGACTATGGAAATGACCGCCCAAAAATCCGACGGCATCAGATAGCACACTTTCCGGGCCCAGCTTTTCAAAACGAATTCCGGCACGGCATCTATCTTGTCGCGTATCAAGCTGTTGGCGAAGTCCAGATTGATTCTGGCATCTTCAAATGACGGCGAAATCTTCAATGTCCTCTCATAATACAGTATGGCATGAGGATAATCCCCCGACTTGAAATAAGCATTGCCGAGGTTATAGTACAATTCCGGGGATACGACGCCGACAGATTCCAGCGCCTCCAGGCTTTCAGTGCACTCTGACCAACGCCCGTCGGTATATGCCTGCACACCCTTGTTCCAGAGCGAATCCAGATATGCCGTATTCTCCGCATGCGTAAGGCCCGGAATCATCAGCATTGACATGATCAGAATCATTGCCTTGGCCGCGGACGTATTTTTCTTATGTGTCTTCATGACAGAATCGATGGATGAAATCACCTTCACAGCTTCATTGTAATGAGTATTCATGGCCTCGTTGCCGCCATCCGGAGAGTAGCGGGCGAACTCGCAGGCGTCCAGAAGAGCCACGAACTGCGCGGAAAGGTCCTCGGCGACTCCGGCCTCCTTCAACATTGCCTCTATATTTTCCTTGTTGAGGTCTTCGGCTCCGATGTTCATCTTGTCGGATGCGAATCCGAGCAACGCCTTGTGAAGTTCCTCATAGAAAGCAGAATACAGATTCTTCTGGAGATATCCGGCTGCCATTTTCAGACGTCCGAGCGCCATTTTGGTCGCTTTCCTGTTCTTGTTCCCGACGACATCGGCACGACGCGCCTCCATACCTTTCATGAGATACCACAACAGTCCTGCGACAAGCAGTATCAATGCTGCCGTAACCCAGTACCACAATGAATCCACGAAGAATACCGTCCTGAACTTATATGACGGCTGACGGGTGCGGATAAAGCGGATATCCTCGCCGAGATTCTTCACGCTCTTGCGGTCAGGCATGACCAACTGTGATGTAGAAGCCTGAGTTTCAGCAATATCACCTTTCTCGACATTGAAAGTAATCGGGCCGGTCGAGATGGTCTCATATTTACCGGCATTGACATCGTAGTAAGAGTATTCTATCGGGGCGATGGTGAACTCGCCGTGGCTTCTCGGGATGAACGGAAATTCGAACACCTTGCTTCCGGACGTGCCGCCTGTAGTCTTGTCGGTATTTTCCGTCGTCTTGGTATCATAGACATCCATATCAGCCGGGAAATTGACCTTCGGAGCTTCCAGCAGCGACACGTTTCCACGTCCGGAGACAGTGACTGTCAATGATGTAGCCTCATGCATCTTCAACTGGTCCTTGCTCAGGCTTGCCGAGATACGGAAACTTCCCACGCCGCCTCCGAATGTGGCAGGCGCTCCGGAAGGAAGAGGATTGACATGTACATGCACGGCCGGAGTGGTCACGCGCTTGCGCACCATCATGGTATTGTCATCGAAAAAACTGTCGAAAATGCTGTTTCCGCGCGACGGCCTCCTGACATTGACCATGCACACCAACTCGGCAGGGTCGATTACAAGGTTTCCAACCTGCTGAGGAATAAGCACATAGCGACGGAGCAATGCCGAGTTATACAGCCTTCCGTCCACTTCTTCCCTCTGGAAGTCGATATTGTTCGGAGCAGCTGTTTCCTGACTCCAGAAGCCGTTGAATGCCGGGAATTTCGCACCTTCGAATCCGGCGATATCCACGTTCTGATACAGTTTCAATTCTGCCGTAAGCGGCTGGCCTACAACTGCCGAGGTGCGGCTTACCGTAAATTTAAGGAACAAATCCTTGGATGAAATCGTTCCGGACGGCTTGGTCTGCTGCGTGTTCCCCGAAGAGGCGCCCGACTGTGCGGATGCAGAGGAATCACTTGCCAGCACTTCGACGGCTGCCTGGACAGACGTTATCGTCTCTCCCTTCATCTTGGCCGTAGCAGCCGGCAACTCGAATTTTCCGGTTTTCTTCGGAGCCAAGATATATGTATAGGTAAACTGCGATGACTTGGAACGCTTGCCATTGATGACACGGATGCTGGTCGACTCCCCCCTCTGCGGTCCCCAGACCAGAGTGAAATCATCGCCTGGATTCCAATTGAAATTCGACGGACGATCCTCACCCTCAATGATGAAGGTCACATTGAACTGTTCGTCAGAACCCACAATGTTAGGCGCTTCCACCGCTATCTTCGTCTGCGCAGCCGCCACGAAGCCGACTGCCGCCATCACTAATGCCAATGCAATTTTTCTTGTCAATGATTTCATAATAAATCCTTTAACAGCTTACCAGTTCTTGTCCTTCTGTCTTGATTTCAGGGCTTCTGCCTTCTCTTTGTTCACCTTGTCCTGTGTCTCTTTCTCCTTCGCCTGGATGGCTTTCAGCATCTGCTGGGCCTGCTGAGGGGAAATCTTCACAGGCTGCTGGCCGCTCTGACCATTCTGCGGATTGTTCTGTCCCTGATTATTCCGGTTCTGATTGTTGTCGTTATTGTTGTCCTTATTGTTGTCTTGATTCTGCTGGTCCTTGTTCTGGTCCTGATTCTGATCTCCCTGACCATTCTTGTCGTCATTCTGCTGATTCTGGTCATTGTTCTGATCATTGTCCTGTCCGCCTCCGCCATTTTTCTGATTCTCCAGCATCTTCTTGGCATATATGTAATTCTCCTTCGCATCCATGTCTGCCGGATTGCGGAGAAGCGCCTCCTTGAAAGCATTGACAGCACCCTGCCAATCTTTTTTCTCTATCGCGATATCACCCGTATTGTAGTAATAATCAGCAGCATTGGCAGTAGCAGGTGCGGTTTCCTTGATCTTTTCCATCACCTTGGCCGCCTCATCGAAATTGCCCTGGCGGTAGAGATTGGACGCAAGGTTGTAATTCGCGGCAATCGACGTGGAATCCTTCACGAGCGCCTTCCTGTAATCAATGTCAGCCTCGCGCCAGTTTTCCTTGCGGAACTGCCTGTTGCCGGCACGCACGTCGCGCCTGTCCACCTGGGCAGACATTGACAATGCCCCCAGCAGGAACGCGGTGGCGACAGCAATTATATGTTTCAATCTTATTGACATAATTACCTATTTATCAAATATATGACGCAATACTTTCCGTTCGCCGACAAGCATCTGCAGGACCAGGAGTCCGAGCGCGATGGCGAAGAAATACATATATTGCTCGTCATATTCTTCGAAAACTATGGAATTGAACTCCTCGTCATTGAGCTTGCGGATATTGTCAATGACTGGGTTCAGTCCGAATTCATTGTTGCCGGCATGCACGTACGCTCCGTTGCCCGCCTTCGCGACTTCTTTCAATGTCGCCTCGTCCAGTTTCGTCACGACGATATTGCCCTGGGAGTCTTTCAGCAGACCGCCTTTCATCGGAATCGGCTGACCCTGAGCGGATCCCACGCCGATTGTATATACGGAAATGCCCATCGAAGCCGCCGTTTTCGCCGCCTCCACGGGATTGTCCTCATGGTTCTCACCATCAGTTATGACAATGATGGCGCGACTGTTTTCGCTCTGGGCGCTGAAACTCTTGATACACGTGTTGATGGCATCGCCTATAGCAGTTCCCTGGACAGGGACCGACTCCGTGGAAATATTGCCCAGAAACATCTTGGCGGACACATAATCGGTCGTGATAGGCAGCTGGACAAATGACGTTCCGGCGAAAAGAACCAGTCCGATGCGGTCACCGTTCAGCTTGTCCACCAGTCTGGAAATCGCCAGCTTGGCTCTCTGGAGACGGTCCGGAGAATAGTCCTGCGCAAGCATTGAATTGGACACGTCCAGCGCAATCATCACCTCGGCTCCCTTGCTCTGGTGTTCCTTAAGTTTGGCACCTATCTGAGGTCGTGCCAATCCGATGCTGAAGAACATGAAGGCCAATGAGAAAAGTATCATCCCCACCCAGCCTTTCGTCTTCGAATATGAAGGCATCAACTGCTTCACCAGCGCCTCGTCACCGAATTTCCGGATGCGTCTGGTGCGGCCATATTGCACCAACCCGTACACTATCAGGAAAACAGGTACGAGCAGAAGCAACAACAGATATTGAGCCTGTGCAAAATATATCATAATCCAATCCTCGTTTTATGGCAATCTCCTCAAAATGAAACTGATAAGCACTTCCAGCAGCAGACAGGCCAGGGCGATGAGCGCAAATCCGGTGAACAGTTCCTTGTAGATAGGGAAACTGTCGATCGTGGTACGCGCCTTCTCCATCTTGTTGATTTCGCTGTAGATTTCCGAAAGCTTGGTATTGTCCGTAGCACGGAAATATCTGCCGCCAGTGGTTTCGGCTATGTTCTTGAGAAGATTTTCATCAATTTCCACCTCGACATTCTGCATCTGGACACCCCATGGGGTCATCACAGGATATGGCGCGGTACCATTGGCCCCGACACCTATCGTATATACGCGGATGCCGTAGGTCTTGGCGATGTCCGCCGCGGTCTGCGGGGTGATTTCACCGCTGTTGTTCACACCGTCGGTCAGAAGGATGACCACGCGGCTCTTCGCATCGGAGTTCTGCATCCTGGCCACGGCTGTCGCCAGACCGTTTCCGATCGCGGTTCCGTCTTCGATAAGGCCGGTCTCGATTTCCTTCATCAGGTTTATCAATGTCGCCCTGTCGGTCGTCAACGGGCACTGCGTGTAGCTCTCCCCCGCGAAGACCACGATTCCCATCCTGTCGGAAGGGCGCTGCGATATGAATTCTATGGCAATGTCTTTCGCCGCGCTGATTCTGTCCGGCGTAAAGTCGCGTGCCAACATACTGGTGGACACGTCCATAGCAAGCACTATGTCAATGCCTTCCGTATCAATCTTGTCCATCTTGGTGGACGATCTCGGTCTGGCAATGGCGATTATTATCATGACCAGGGCAATGGTCCTGAGCAAGAAAGGCAGGTGTCGTATCACACCCAGTACAGAACGTCCGCCGGCCTTCCAGAATTTGATATCCGGAACACGCAGGTGCGGCCGTCTTCCGCTGAGTTCAATATAGATATAATGGACCAGCATGAGCGCCGGAATGACCAGCAGCCACAACAATGCAGGATACTCAAAGAACATTTCCTTCCTCCTCTTCTTCTGATTTCCATGTAGATGTCACGAACCTGATCGCCGACGGCAATGCCTTGGCATTTTCCTCATCCGACACAGTCATCTTGGCGAATTTCACAAAGTCAGAGGTGACGAACAGGTTTTTGGCTTCTTCCATGAGCGGCTCCGGTATCTCCTTGTCTTTCAAGCCTTCGAAGATTTCCGCAGTGGTCATTTCCATGGCGCTGACACCGAAACGGCCGACAATATATTCCCTGAGGACATCAGTGATGCCGCTGTAGAACTGCTTCTGCTTTTCAGGCACCCAGAGTTTGTTTCCGCGGAACTTGTCCAGTTTCCTGAGGGCCACGATGTACGGAGGCTCGTTCGTATGTCCTTCTCCCGCCAGGTTCTCCTTCCTCTTCTTGTACAGGTAAACACAAAGTGCCACCAGCGCGGCAAACAGCAGCACGCCAAGTATATACGGCAACACTTCCTTGAAGGTCACGGGATAGCGTATCTGTCCTTTTATGTCGTGAGGCTTGTAAGTGGCCGTATCCACAGGCATTGACATCACCTGAAGGTCCATTCCCTTGAATACCAATGTGTCGACAGTTCCGTCAGGGGTCATTCTGCCGACAGCGATATCCGGAAGCCTGTAGTTTCCTTCATCAAATGAGGTGATGACGAAACTTCCCTCCAGATCCATCTCATTTTTCTTCTTGCGGAACTTCAATGTATCCAGTTTCCAGTCACTTACGACTTCTATGCTGTCCATCACGCCATGCGACAGGTCAGGAAGCCCGAGTGCGGTACCGGCTTTCACATTTTCCAACCGGAATCCGTATCGGAGCTGGTCGGCGATCAGCACGGAATCCCGTTTCTGAAGCTGCTCCAGAAAAGCATCCCCGGCAGGGACAATGCCTTTATGCCCGGCTGAAGGTGACTGGGCTCCGGACGCCACAGCCATGACCACAGCCGGCACTATGCATGCAATCTTCAGTAATCCTTTCATTTTCATTATCTTCTGTCGAAAAACGCCATCAATCCTTTAACATAATCCGAACCGGTGGAAATGTCCACGCTGTCTATCTGGTACTGGCGCATCAGCTTGGTAGCCTTCATATCAGCGTCCTGTGCAGCTTTCGCGTAGGCTTCCCTTACTTTCGAGCTGGATGTGTTTATCCAGGCGGTTTCGCCGGTCTCGGAATCCTTGACATTGACAAGACCTATGTCGGGTATTGTCCTTTCCCTCGGGTCGAAGACCTTGATGACCGACAGGTCATGTCTGCCGGCAGCCACCTTGATGGCGTCTTCGTATCTCGGGGCACCGTCCGCATCCGTGTCCATCATATCGGAGAGCAGGAACGCGGTGCATTTCTGTTTTATGGCATTGGTCAGGAACCTGAGCGCTCCGCCGATGTCGGTGCCGGAGGATTCGGGTTTCAGTTCAATGATTTCCCTGATGATGCGGAGGAGATGGCTGCGTCCCTTGCGGGGCGGTATGAATTTCTCTATCTTGTCGCTGAAGAACAGGGCTCCGACCTTGTCATTGTTGATGATGGCGGAGAATGACAGGACAGCGGCAATTTCCGCGAGCATGTCGCGTTTGGTGCTGCCTACGGTGCCGAAAAAGCCTGAACGGCTGATGTCGACCAGCAGCATGACCGTCATTTCACGCTCTTCTTCGAATACCTTCACGTATGGGGCACGAAGACGGGCCGTGACGTTCCAGTCCATGTTTCTGACGTCGTCACCATATTGATACTCACGCACTTCGCTGAAGGCCATTCCCCGTCCCTTGAACGCAGAATGGTACTCTCCCGCGAATATCTGATGCGAGAGAGCCCTTGTCTTTATCTCTATCTTCCTGACCTTCTTCAGCAGGTCGCTTGCGGAGTTATCCATGATTATGGCACTATGACGGCGTTAAGAACCTGTGATATGATATTTTCTGTGGTAACGTTCTCAGCCTCAGCTTCGTATGTAAGACCGATACGGTGACGCAAGACTTCGTTGCAGACGGCGCGCACGTCTTCCGGAATCACATATCCTCTTCTCTTTATGAAGGCATAGGCTTTGGCAGCCATGGCGAGGGATATGCTGGCACGTGGTGAAGCGCCGTAGGAGATGAGTCCGGAAAGGTCCTTGAGGTTATAGTCCTCAGGAGTTCTGGTGGCATAGACGATGTCCACGATGTATTTCTCGATTTTTTCGTCCATGTAGACGTCGCGGACTACCTGGCGTGCCCTCACGATATCTTCAGGTGAGACAACAGGCTGAGCCTTAGGGAATTCGCCGGTGTTGTTCATGCGGATAATCTGGCGTTCCTCGTCTTTTTTAGGATAGGACACCACGACTTTCAGCATGAAACGGTCCACCTGTGCTTCCGGAAGCGGATAGGTTCCTTCCTGTTCGATAGGGTTCTGTGTAGCCATGACCAGGAACGGCTCCGGGAGCTTGAATGTCTGTTCTCCAATGGTCACCTGTCTTTCCTGCATCGCTTCGAGGAGGGCCGACTGCACCTTGGCAGGAGAACGGTTGATTTCATCCGCAAGTACGAAATTGGCGAAGATTGGGCCTTTGTGCACTTCGAACTGTTCGTTCTTCTGAGAGTATATGAGTGTTCCCAAAACGTCGGCAGGCAGGAGGTCCGGGGTGAACTGGATTCTGCTGAATTTAGCGCTGACAGCTTGTGCCAATGTGTTTATAGCCAATGTTTTAGCAAGTCCAGGGACGCCTTCGAGGAGAATATGGCCGTTAGCGAGGAGGCCTATGAGCAGGTTCTCCACCAGCTGTTTCTGTCCGACAATGACCTTTCCCATTTCCATGGAGAGAAGGTCCACGAAGGAGCTTTCCCGCTGGATGCGGTCATTTAACTCTTTGATATTAACACTATCCATCATCTATGTTATTTAATTTCTTACGTTTCCAATGTTTTACCTTCGTTCGGGCTGTTACCGTGAATTGGCAGGGCCCGCGCGCACTTTTTACGTTACCCCCTCCCTAAATCCCTCCCCTCGGGGTGAGGGACTTACCATCGCCTTTCAGGCTCTACGTCGGTAATTCATCTATATTATGTTATTTAATTTCTTACGTTTCCAATGTTTTACCTTCGTTCGGGGTTGGAGGATTTCATTATATTTGCGGATAATTTAGTTTATAACTATCCGACAATGAAATATCGCTTACGCCTGTCATATAACGGTTCCGCCTTTTCGGGCTGGCAAATTCAGCCGAACGCCCCCTCCGTCCAGGAATGTATTCAACATGTTCTGAGCATTCTCCTGAACGAGGAAATCACGGTTACAGGTGCCGGACGGACTGATACTAAAGTTAATGCGATAAATTATGTCGCACACTTCGCAACGACGTCGTCTGAAGCAGTCAAAACCGATTGGCTTAGCTACAAATTAAATGCCATGTTACCGAAAGGAATAACCATCCACGAGGTAGCCTGCGCCGATGAAAACTTCCATGCAAGGTTCGATGCGAGAAGCCGGGAATATAAGTACTTTCTACACAGGAAGAAAGACCCTTTCGTAGAACAATTTTCTTATTTCTGCCCGTTCAACCTGAATATTGATGCGATGAACAAAGCCGCTGCTTTTCTGCCGGGCACGCATGATTTCCGGTGCTTCGAAAAAATCGGAGGCAACAACAAGACATCCATCTGCACGATAACGGATGCCCGATGGGAAATCTGGACTCCCGACCATGTCCGGATGATGGGCTACCCATGCTCCGAGGGCGACTATCTCGTGTTCACCGTCAAGGCAGACCGTTTTCTCAGGAACATGGTGCGCGCAATAGTCGGGACAATGCTGGATGTCGGCCGCGGCAAACATTCCCCCGAATGGGTTCAGGAACTGATAGATACCGGCACCCGTTCAGATGCCGGACAATCCGTCCCGGGACACGCGCTGTTCCTTTCCAATGTCGAGTACGGCGATTGTCGGGACGCGGCCACGCCATAATTTTGGAGGCGTTGATTTTCAACTAGTTACAAAACAGAGCGTGGAAACGCAGCCTTTTTTTGGCCACGTTTCCACGCTCTGTTTAGAATGATATCTGATTATCAATCAGTTACGAAATCCACCGTGGCCGCGTCCCGCCGGTATTGGGGTAACCCTGGAGACGCTCATCGGCGAAGTGGCGCCGGACAGTACCGGCCACCACGGAGACACGCACCTAGATACCGTACTGCTTGAAGAAATCATTGCCCTTGTCATCCACGAGAATGAATGCAGGGAAGTTCTCGACACGGATTTTCCAGATAGCCTCCATTCCGAGGTCAGGATACTCTACGCACTCGATTGACTTGATGCTTTCGTAAGAGAGCACTGCTGCAGGACCGCCGATGGAACCGAGGTAGAAGCCGCCATGTTTCTTGCAGGCGTCTGTAACCTGCTGTGTACGGTTACCTTTGGCAATCATCACCATGCTGCCGCCATGAGACTGGAAGAGATCCACGTAAGGATCCATACGGTTGGCTGTGGTAGGGCCCATTGAACCGCAAGGCAATCCTTCCGGAGTCTTGGCAGGACCTGCATAGAATACAGGATGATCCTTGAAATACTGAGGAAGATCCTCACCATTGTCCAGACGCTCCTTCAGGCGGGCGTGAGCGATGTCACGTGCCACGATGATGGTGCCGTTCAAGCTCAGGCGTGTGGAAACAGGGTATTTGGTGAGTTCTTTAAGTACCTCAGTCATAGGCTGATCCAGGTCTATCTTCACTGCATCGCCTTCACCTGCCTCACGGAGTTCTGCAGGAATGAGACGTCCCGGATTGTCATCGAGTTTCTCAATCCATACACCATCCTTATTGATCTTCGCCTTGATGTTGCGGTCAGCAGAGCAGCTTACGCCAAGTCCGATAGGGCAGCTTGCACCGTGGCGTGGAAGACGGATGATGCGGATATCGTGAGCGAAATATTTTCCGCCGAACTGCGCACCGAGACCGATCTTGTATGCCTCTTCGAGTACCTGCTTCTCAAGTTCCACATCACGGAAAGCGCGTCCGGTTTCATCACCTGTCGTAGGCAATGCATCATAATAATGCGTGGAAGCGAGTTTCACGGTGAGGAGGTTCTTCTCTGCTGAAGTACCGCCGATTACGAATGCGATATGGTATGGAGGACATGCAGCCGTACCGAGGGTCTTCATCTTCTCCACGAGGAACGGAACGAGTGTAGCCGGGTTCAGCACAGCCTTGGTCATCTGATAGAGATATGTCTTGTTGGCCGAGCCGCCGCCCTTTACGACACAGAGGAATTTATATTCCATGCCTTCCTCTGCCTCGATGTCGATCTGAGCAGGGAGATTGCACTTGGTATTGACCTCCTTGTACATTGTAAGAGGAGCATTCTGGCTATAACGGAGATTTTCCTCGGTATAGGTCTTGAACACACCTTTAGAGAGTGCCTCCGCATCGTCGAAACCGGTCCAGACCTGCTGGCCTTTTTCACCATGGATAATGGCGGTACCGGTGTCCTGGCAGAACGGAAGCTGGCCTTTCGCTGAAACTTCAGCATTGCGAAGGAAACGCAGAGCCACATATTTGTCATTTGAAGATGCCTCAGGGTCGCTGAGAATCTTGGCTACCTGCTCATTGTGTGCAGGACGAAGGAGGAAGTTCACGTCGCGGAACGCGGCATTGGCAAGCATCGTAAGAGCCTCAGGCTCAACTTTCAACATGTCATGTCCTTCAAAATTGCCTACTGACACGTATTTGTCGGTCAGACGGTAATACTCGGTAGTGTCTTCTCCGAGCTGAAACATTGGAGCGTATTTAAATTCTACCATGTCGTTAAATGTTATGTTATTATAATTATTATATCCTCTCATTATTCACCTTTCTCGCTCGCTAGTCGACGGCCCGCATACTCTTCAACGGGTCTCATCGAAACTTCGGCGAGTCGGCGCTAATCAATATCTTCCACAGGGCCGGACTCGGCACCGCCTCCCTGCTGCATAAGGTACGCTTTCATAAATCCGTCCAGGTCTCCGTCCAGAACTCCCTGGGTGTCAGCGGTGGAAAGACCAGTGCGCAAATCCTTCACCATCTTGTAAGGATGCAGGACATAAGACCGGATCTGCGAGCCCCACTCGATTCTCTTCTTGCTGCCCTCCAGTTCCGCCTGCTTCTCCTGACGTTTTTTCAGTTCAATGTCGTACAGTCGCGAGCGCAAGATACGGAGCGCATTCTGCCTGTTGTCCTGCTGCGACCGCGTCTCGGTATTCTCGACCATGATCCCCGTAGGAATATGACGCACACGCACGCCCGTCTCCACCTTGTTCACGTTCTGTCCGCCGTGCCCGCCGGAGCGGAAGGTATCCCATTCGAGATCCGAAGGATTTATTTCAATGTTGATGGTATCATCGACAAGCGGATAGACGAAAACCGATGAAAAAGTCGTCTGGCGCTTTCCCTGTGCATTGAACGGAGATATGCGCACAAGCCTGTGCACGCCGTTTTCCGCCTTCAGATAACCGAATGCGTAATCACCGTCCACCTGAATCGTGACAGATTTGATTCCCACCTCGTCACCTTCCATGAGGTCCGTGACCGTGGTCTTGTAGCCATTACGCTCGCACCAGCGCATATACATACGCATGAGCATGGCGGACCAGTCGTTCGCCTCAGTACCGCCGGCACCGGAATTGATCGTCAGAATCGCACCGAGATTGTCACCCTCATCACCGAGCATATTCTTCAGCTCCAAAGCTTCCACGGCCTTTTCTGCCTCTGAATACGCAGCCTCGAGTTCTTGCACCTCGTCCGACTCGGCCGCTTCATCCTCTGTCCCGTCCATACTCGCTTCGGCAAATTCATACAGCACATCCAGGTCGTCTGTCAATGTAGATGCCTTGTCGAAGTCCGTAACCCAGATTTTCACGGCATTCATATTCTTCATGAACGTCTCGGCCGCCTTGGGGTCGCTCCAGAAATCAGGCGCTTCCGTCTGTTTCTGAAGTTCTCCGACCTTCTTGCGCTTGGACTCGATGTCGAGACATTCTTTCAATGTCCCGAGACGTCCGTGAAGTTCCTTTATCTGTTCTTGAGTTATCATCAACCCGCAAATTTAGCAATAATTTAATATCCTCTTGTAATCTTGAGGACCCTGTCAGGGTAATTGGTGATGATGGCCTCCACGTGGAGATCCAGTATTCTCCTGATGTCAGCCTCATTGTCCACTGTCCAAGGC
>FR882199.1:0-14751 GCA_000434935.1 Bacteroides sp. CAG:709
TAGGTATAAGAGTTTGAAAAACTCAGATTGCATGAGGTCGTCGATGCTCATCTTGTGCCCGTTCTCGAATTTCCATGACTGCGGGTTGTGGCATCCGGGGCAATGATGTCCGCATCCGGCACAATAAATGGAGGTGCGGAGGCCCGGGCCGTCAGCCATGGTCTGCTCCATCACCTCCATTATGTAAAGTTCATGCATATTCTTTTGCTGGGTTTTCTCGCGTGGGTGGTTGCTCGTTTGAGGGTGAAAGCCCAACGCGCGTTATTACGTTACCCTCACCCTAAATCCCTCCCCTCGGGGAAGGGACTTGCCCTCGCCCTGACGGGCTCTAACTAATTCTTTAGTAATCCTTATAATCGTTGCTTGTCTGGCGGTCTATATTCCTGTCTCATCAGTCGTGTACGACCAGTACACGCCATCTTCGAAAAGAGATATGTCCTCGAAGACGACTATTTGTGAACGACTCTATCTTTCAGCTCGGCGAGCTTGGCGCTGTTCCAGCGGTTTGTCGTGCCTACCAGGTAACCCGTAATCCTCTGGAGCGTGTCGATGTTATGTCCGTGACAATGAGGACATTCCTCAAGTCCCTCCGTCGCATCCTCATATCCGCAATCCAGACATCTGTTGCGGTTATGGTTCACGCTGCCGTAACCGATGTTGTACTTGTCCATCAAGTCCACTATGTTCATGATGGCCTCCGGATTATGTGTCGCGTCACCGTCGATTTCCACGTAGAAGATATGACCGCCCCTTTCAAGATCATGATACGGAGCCTCTACCTCGGCCTTGTGCTTCGGCGTGCAATGGAAGTAAACCGGAACGTGGCTTGAATTGGTATAGTAATCCTTGTCCGTAACGCCCTTTATGATGCCGAACTTCTTCTTGTCCATCTTCGTGAAGCGTCCTGAAAGACCTTCAGCCGGCGTACCGAGCACGCTGAAATTGTGCTGGAACTTCTCTGAATAAGCATTGGCCTTGTCGCGGAAATAAGTCACGATTCTGAGTCCAAGCTCCTGAGCCTCTTCGGATTCGCCGTGATGTTTTCCTGTCAATGCGATAAGGCATTCCGCCAGGCCGATGAATCCGATGCCGAGCGTTCCCTGGTTGATTACCGACTCGATGGTATCATCCGGGTTCAGGTCTTCGCTTCCGAGCCAGAGTTTGCCCATCAGCAGAGGGAACTGCTTCTTGAGCGCAGTCTTCTGGAAATCAAAGCGTTCGCAGAGCTGCTGCGCCGTAATGTCCAGGACGTGGTCGAGTTTGTTGAAGAACTCCGTGATTCTCGCTTCCTTGTTTTCAATGCCCATGCACTCGATTGCCAGACGGACAATGTTCACGGTCGTGAAACTGATATTGCCCCTTCCTACCGAAGTCTTCGGTCCGAACCTGTTCTCGAAAACACGTGTGCGGCAGCCCATCGTCGCCACCTCATGCATATATCTCTGCGGGTCATCAGCCCTCCATTCCGCGCACTGGTTGAATGTCGCGTCGAGGTTCAGGAAATTCGGGAAGAAACGTCTTGCGGAAACCTTGCAGGCGAACTTGTAAAGGTCATAGTTCGGGTCTTCAGGCAAATAGCTGACGCCGCGCTTCTTCTTCCAGATCTGGATAGGGAAGATGGCGGTGGAACCATTGCCGACACCTTCGTATGTCGTGTTGAGGATTTCCCTGATGATGCAGCGTCCCTCGGCAGAAGTGTCCGTTCCGTAGTTTATCGAGCTGAATACCACCTGGTTGCCGCCTCTGGAATGAATCGTGTTCATGTTGTGCACGAAAGCTTCCATCGCCTGATGCACCCTGCTCACGGTCATGTTGATGGCATGCTGTTTCATCCTTTCTTCGCCCTTGATGCCGACCAGGTCACGCTTGATGTAATCGTCGATAGGCGCATCCTTCAGCGCGCTGAGGTCAATGCCTTCCAGTGCGGAAAGCTGGTCGATTTCCTCCTTGTATGTCTTTCTTACGAATGGTGCCAGATAGAAGTCAAATGCCGGAATTGCCTGACCTCCATGCATTTCGTTCTGTACAGTCTCCATGGAAATACAAGCCAGGACAGCTGCCGTCTCAATTCTTTTGGCAGGTCTCGATTCGCCGTGCCCTGCGTGGAATCCCTCATCCAGAATTTTGTCCAGAGGGTGCTGGAGACAGGTGAGACTCTTGGTCGGATAATAATCCTTGTCATGGATATGGATATAGCCGTTGTAGACAGCCTCGCGGACATCCTCGGAAAGCAGGCATTCGTCCACGTAAGTCTTCGTTGCCTCGGACGCGAACTTCATCATCATGCCGGCAGGCGTGTCGGCATTCATGTTCGCATTCTCACGTGTAATATCATTGGCCTGAGCGTCAATGATTTCCTTGAAAATTTCGCAAGTCTTGGCCTTGCGCGCGAGATTTCTCTGGTTCCTGTACGCAATATATTTCTTGGCGACTTCCTTGCGTGGACTTTTCATAAGTTCGAACTCGACGCAGTCTTGGATTTCCTCGACACCCATTCTCTCTGTTTCTTTCTTCGAGATAGTGTCTGCAATCTTGGCTGCGAGAACAATATCTTCACCTGTTTCGGTAACATCCATTGCCTTCAGTATGGCGGCAACGATTTTCTGATTGTTGAAGTCGACGAGTCTTCCGTCGCGTTTTACTACGTACTTTACCATAATAATATCGGTGTAAGGTTATCAGTTATTAGAAGCTTTCATCCCTGTACGGCTTTCCGAGGCCGTTTCTTGCTCAAGTTTCGCAAGTTGTCAAACTTGCTGTACGATATCACGAATTTGAGGGTTGTCACTCGTTCGAAGGCTGTAAGCCCAACGCACTTTTATGTGCACGTTACCCTCACCCTAAATCCCTCCCCTCGGGGAAGGGACTTACCCTCGCCCTCGCGGGCTCTATAAGCGGTCTTTCGCACTTGCGAAACCTGAATTACAAATATAGCTATAAAACCACCACGTTATGCCGATATTATACGTAAAGTTTTCAACAGCGACATTGTGGATAAAATAAATACAGAGCCGCCCAAATGGTGACTCTGTAATACGTAATATATTGATGTTTAGTTAATTGCGTTCCGTGCCAAACTATCCGACTACCCAGACGAGGACATGTCTGTCGAAGGTCATGTACTCCAGTTCGTACTCGTCCTCGTAGCCGTCCTTGCTTACGAATGTAGCCTCCAGTTCGCCCTCTCCGCGAGGATGGAATTTCTCTATCTCGATCTGCTCCGCGAAATCCACATTGTAAATGGACAGCCTCTTGTAAATCGCCTCTTTCGCGCACCAGTAAATCGCCAGCTGCTCGTTTCTTTTCTCGTCGTCCAGGTCCTCGATTTCGTCTTCCGACAATGCTTTCAGCTCCACTGCGGAAAAATCTCTGTCCAATGACTCTATATCTATGCCGACATCTTCCGTATCATGCAGAATGACAGCGACATACTTGTCCGTATGTGTGATGCTGATATTGGTAACCCTGTTTTCCAGGAACGGTTTTCCGTTGTCATGGTGGCTGAGGTAGACTTTCTCGTCGAAAAGTTCATTGAGAAGAGCCCTTACTGCCAACCTCTGCTTGCGCATGGTCTCGCTTTTGATCCATGAAATTTCTTCCATCTCATCTGATGGTGTCGAGCTCAATGTCTTGAGTTCTTCTTCGGTTTCGGTTATCTGCCAGACGGCGATTTCTGCTTTGTTTTCGAGTTCTTTTTTAAGATATAGTGCCATAATTGATTGTGCTTCAGGATTTCATTGAACTTGATGTGCCCAGATACGAAAGACCTGTGAGCGGAGAATATCCGCACACGACATATCCGCAGCCCTCCATCTCATCTGGAAGACCGGTAACTACAAGGTATGATTCGTCAGTAAAAATTTTCGACAGAGGATCGTCCACTGGCGCCCCTGTTGTCAGATTTTGATCACTATTTACAGAACTGGGAGGTTCCATATAAAATCCAAAGCGTTTTGTTAATGGTGCAAATATAGTGTAAATAATTCAATCCCAAAAAAATTTATGACTATACAGTCCGGCCTATGCGGCGTCTATTCCTTCTGCCGCCTCCACGCGTGAGAGCGCCTCTGTCTTTACACGCTGTTCTATTTCCACCTCTGCCGTGACTGCAACCGTCGGAAAGGCGCCCGTTGATTATTTGCTACTTCCTTTCATCCCCGCAACATTCCGATTTTCCGAACAAGTTGGCATGGATGCGGCTCTGGCTATTTGATTGTAAATCCTTGTAACTCAATTATATATGGTAATATCTTCCGCTACTGCACCCTGCCAAGTCCCATGTTTTTTCATGAGACTTGGCAGGGGTTTAATGCTGTAAGTGACTGAAAGATAAATGTTTGTGCAAAATTGCGCCTGCCAACTTGTTCCGTTTTCCGTTAACTGCTACTGTAAAGTTGGACATTCTCTCTGGAGGCATGGATGCCCGTCTTGTGAATGTGTGTCAGACGACAGCCCGTCGGGACGCGAGATGATAACTTCAGGAGTCATACCCGACGGGGTGCGTCAGAGGTCGATGTCGGGATGCGGCCACGCTTTGTTCTGAAACAGCGCTGATTGTCAATGAGTTATAAAACGTGGCGTGGAAACGTGGCCAAAAAAAGCCTGCGTTTCCACGCCATCGTTAAAATGCTATCTGATTATCAGTGAGTTACCAATCTTGCTGTGGCCGCGTCCCGACATCGCGCTAGGGCTCACGGACCTTAGCCGAACGCCGGAGCCGCCGCCTTGCCAGATGCCGGAGCGCGGCCCTCGGGGCGCAGGCATTGCGTGTCAGAGAAATCACTCTGGACGCTCACTGGACCTCTACAATCCGGCCCGGCCCATGCGGCATGGGAAGATCGGGAACTTGGACTTGTCGCCGTAGGTGTAGGTGCCGGTGTCGCCTATGCCGATGTAGAACATCATTGAGAAAGTGATGTTGCCGGAACTGGTCTGGAGGGTGTAGCCCTTCATTGTGCCGTTCTTGCCTTTCGAATCCAGGCTGCACGTGCAGATGTAGTAGGAATCGCGGTTGTCGTCAGAAACACCGTAATAATATTTGCCTGCCTGGCCTACCAGCATCTTGGTGACGGAAACCACGCCGTCGCCGGTAGGAAGGTCGTGCTTGCCGTAGTTGTATGCGGAGAGACACAGGTTGCCTGTCTCGTCATCGATGACACCGTGTATAGGAGTATCTATCACGCCGTTCCAGCCTGTAATCTTCAATGTGTAGTCCGCCTTGCTGTCCTCCTCGATGGTGATGTCGTAGCCGTAGCCGTCATTGTCGACCACCTCCCATTTTCCGAGCCATTTATCATATACGTCGGACCAATCCTTGCCTTCGATGTAGAACTTGTCGGAAATGGCGAACTTGCCTGTGAAATAACCGTTCTTGTCAATGCCGATAGCGAAAGCATAGTAGCTCTTGCGTGTGCGGAGCGTGTAATACATGCTGCCGGTCTGCGTGAACACGTACTTGCTCCAGCCGGTCGTGGTGGATGTCAGATTCTCAATGGCATACTTGATATACTTGTTGATGTCATTGTCGAACCCTGTCTGCAAATTGTTCTCGGAGATGACGCTGATGAAATAACGCTCCGAGTCGGTAGAAGTATTCGTAATCTTCCGGTACGGCTTTTCTGCGCCCTGTGGCGTAACATAGCCGTCGTATGTCACCTTCCACGCGTCGTTCGCCGTAGCCTCTGGAGTCAGACGGAACGCGAACTCGGCCGGTTTCCCGAAGACCTCGCCGTCCGCATCCAATCCCGTAATGATGGCGCGAAGCTTCTTTCCTGCCTCCAATTCCTTGAAGGTCAATGCTTTTTTGCCGGAGTGCAGCTCCTTGGAAATATCCTCGTGCTTTCCGATTTCCTTCTTTATAAGATCCTCTGCCGGCGAGGCGGTGTCGTCGCTGACGAATGCAAACCATGTGTCGGTCGAGCCGCCTCCCGGGGTGACCGTCAGTTCCGCACTGGAAGAAGTCTCGGCGGTGAGCTCTACCTTATATGTAGTCTCCATGTGGACTGTCTTGAACTCACATGACGCCGGCTTGCCATATACGGTGCCCTCTGAAGTGAGACCGAATACTACATATATATACTTGGTGGCCGGGGCAAGCCCTTCATCTATCCTTATTCTTTTCGAACCCCTCTGGATGACACTCTTGATGCCGTCCTCTTCGCCTGAAAGCTCCTTCACCTTTCTGTTTATCGCCGCCTCCGGAGACGTGTTCACGTCGTCGTATGCAAACGCGTACCACGTGTTCTTGTCGGTTCCGTTGTTGGTGATGAGGAAAGTCGCGCCCTTGTCGGTCGGGTCGGACACCTCTATCTTAAACTCTATTCCATCTTCGGAAAGGTCGGGAGTATTCTCCTTGATGTTCTCCAGACAGCCGGAAACGGAGAAAGTGGCGATAACGGCAAAAGCCGCTGTAATTGACTTCGAAAAGTTCATAGGACGTGTAATTTTACAATCGGTCGCTAAAGTTATTTATTTAATGTTGAGGACCAATATCTTGCGCGAAAATTTGCGTCGTTTGATTGAAAATTATTAGTGAATGACTTAAAAATCATAAGCCTGCGCGTATTTTATCAATGCGATAAATCGCTAAAATATTGACACTAAAGTATATACAAGCAAGAAAATCGTAAATTTGTGGCGAAAAAATTGTGATTAATCCGAAAAATCCATAATTTTAGCACCGCTTTATGTGAGAGCCTATGACAATCTGTAACTAGACTCGCAATTAAACAACCAATATTATATATAAGTACCAGATGAAGGCTTCCAAAACTCTGTTTTCTCTGATGTTACTGTTTCTGACCTTGACCATGCAGGCCCAGAAGGTTTCTGTATCGGGACAAGTATTGGATTCGGTGACTGGCGAAGGAATCCCGTTCGCCGGCATATTCATCAAGGGCACCACCACCGGTGTGTCGACTGATGATCAGGGAGTATTTGCCATTGACGTCTCGAAAGGTGACATCCTGCTTGTGAGTTCCATCGGATATGTGGAGCGGGAGATTGCCGTCGAAGCGGGCAAGAAACTTGTCGTGAAACTCGACCCTGACTCACAAGCCATTGACGAAACCATCGTCGTGGCCTATGGCGTGCAGAAGAAATCCTCCTTCGTGGGATCTGCCGCACAAGTCAGCGGAGAGAAATTGCAGAAGATGCAGTCTACCAACATCTCCAAGTCGCTTGAAGGTGCGGTGGCGGGCCTGCAGACATCCAGCTCATCCGGAACCCCGGGCTCTTCCGCCAGCATCATCATCCGTGGACTCGGCTCAGTGTCGGCATCACAGTCGCCGCTTCTGGTCGTCGACGGAGTGCCGTACGAAGGCAGCCTTAACTCCATCCCGACCCATGACATCGAGTCAATGACGGTGCTCAAGGATGCTGCAGCGAACTCCATGTACGGTGCCAGAGGTTCCAACGGAGTCATCATAATCACCACCAGACGAGGCACTTCCGACAAAGTCCGCATCGAATTCGACGCGAAGGTCGGAGTGAATTCCAGAGGAGTCCCGACCTACGACATCATCACCAGCCCTGCCGACTACTACGAAATGACATGGGAAGCGCTTCGCAATGAAGTCTACTACGGCGGTTCAATGGGCCTGGGCCAGGCCA
This sequence comes from Bacteroides sp. CAG:709, assembly GCA_000434935.1. Classification (GTDB taxonomy): domain Bacteria; phylum Bacteroidota; class Bacteroidia; order Bacteroidales; family UBA932; genus Cryptobacteroides. Next base: position 7,612 of record FR882199.1, read on the forward strand.
ATGCTTATGCTTCCGGAGCCCTCGTCAGCAAGTATCTGCGCTACAATATATATAAAGGTGTGGAGGACGGCGAAGTGGTACTCCCCGGAACAGGCAAGATCAACCCTGCCGCCAAGGAAAGAAAGTGGACCGACGACTGGAACAAGGACGTCTTCAAACGCGGCATCCGTCAGGAATATACCCTCACGGTTTCCGGTGGCTCTGAAAAGACAAAGGCCTATATGTCAGTCTCTTACCTGAACGACAAGGGCTATGTTCCCAACTCCGGCTTCCGTAGGGTGACCGTCAGGGGAAAGGTGGACCAGAACATTGCCAAGTTCATCAAGGCCGGCATAAACATCGCCTATTCCAACACGAACCAGGACCAGTTCGGCGCAGAAAGGGCCGGATCATATTCGAACATCTTCTTCTTCGGCCAGAATATCGCACCGATTTATCCGATATATAAATACGACATTGAAACGGGCGAAAGGCTTTACGGACAGACGGGCGAAGACCTTTACGACTGGGGCGAGCAGCGTGCATACGGCCAGTTGTCGAACCCTTACGGCCAGCTCCTTTCCTCCATCGTGAACACCGTCCGCGACAATACCTCATCCCGCGGTTATGTGGACATCAATATCCTTGACGGACTGAAGTTTACGGTCAATGTCGCCTACGATGTCTTCAATACCAAGTCTGACAACTTCTTCACCCCTGTCGGCGGCGATGCCTCCACCGTGAACGGACGCGGAACCCAGAATACCAGCCGATATTCGGCATTGAACACGAACCAGCTGCTTTCCTACAACAAGGACTTCGGCCGCGAAGGACAGCACAATGTCTCCCTGCTTTTCGGACACGAAATCAAGAGCGACCATTCCTACGGACTCGCCGGTTCAATGACCAACTTCGTCGACCCGACAGTCTCTGACTTTGCCAATGCCGTTGTATACCAAGACCTTACATCCAACAGGACGTCATATTTCCTTCAGGGTGTCTTCGGACGTGGCGAGTACAGCTACGGAAACAGATACTTCCTTTCGGCTTCCTACAGACGTGACGCATCGTCCAGATTCGCTCCGGACAAGAGATGGGGCGGTTTCTGGTCACTCGGCCTTTCATGGAACGCCAAACAGGAAAAGTTCCTGCTCCCTGTGGAAGCCGTCAACTACCTGAAATTCAAGGCAAGCTACGGCACACAGGGCAATGACAATATCCTTATGACCAAGGTTTACGAAGACCTTTACCGCATCGACCGCGTGAACGGCGAGGCCTCCATCGTGAAAGTCTTCCGCGCAGCGCCCGACGTCACTTGGGAGAAATCCAATAATTTCAATGCCGGTATCGAGTCCCGATTCTTCGACAGGCTTTCGGTCAATGCTGATTTCTTCATAAAGGAAACCAAGGACATGATTTATTACCGCGCATTGGCCCCTTCACAGGGAGACCCTGCAAGCCAGCTCGTCAACGATATGGATATGAAGAACATAGGAGTGGAATTCGAGGTCTCCGCAGACATCTTCAAGCATAGGAACTTCGGCTGGAACATCACGTTGAACGGCACATCATACAAGAACAAGATTACCAAGCTTCCGTCCAATGAACCTGCAGAGGGCTATGCCTCAGGAAACTATTGGCGCCGTAAGGGCGGCTCCCTCTACGATTTCTACATGTACGAATGGAGGGGAGTGGACAGTGAGACCGGCGAAGCTTTATACACCGGAAAAGAAAAAGACCTCGTCCATGAAGCTGCCAATGCCAAGATGATTCAGACAGGGAAGAGTTCCATACCTGCCGTTTACGGAGGCCTCTCCACGTCCTGGACATTCTTCGGGGTGGACCTGAGCGCACAGTTCGCATACCAGATCGGGGGATGGACACTGGATTCCAACTACCAGAGCCTGATGTCCGGCGGATCTGCCGGCACCAACTGGCATAAGGACATCTTCCACCGCTGGACACCGCAAAATACTGATACTGACGTTCCTAGAGTGCAGAACCGCTATCAGGAAGCCTCCCAGACTTCGACGAGATTCCTTACCAAGGCATCTTACATAAGCCTGAAGAACGTCACCGTGGGCTACACTTTCCCGAAATCATTGACACAGAAAGCCAAGATTTCGAACCTGAGGGTGTATGTCATCGGGGATAACCTGTGGTACCTGTCGAAACGCCGCGGACTGGACGTGCGACAGTCGTTCAGCGGAGCTGCCGGCTTCACCTATTCGGCATTGAGAACCGTCTCTGCCGGACTGTCATTCACCTTCTAACAGCGAGAGAATATGAAACGGATATTTATAATATTGATTTCGGCTGCATTGATGCTGACCTCCTGCGAGGATGCTTTCAATGTGGATTCTACCGGTAATCTTACCGGAACCAAGGCAGCCGAGATGGTGGAGTCGGACCCTGAATTCCTCGCCTCGTATGTCTCGGGTCTGTATTCCTGGATGGTGACCCCGTTCACGGTCTACAAAGGGCATGACGACGGCGGTTTCATCCTCTGCAACATGCTTACGGACTTCATGGGACAGGACATTGTCCTGGACGGCACCGAAAACTGGGGACAATATGACTACAATTTCGACTACGGAATGGACCAGTATATCAGGACCTACCAGTTCTGGACCCAGTATTACACGCTTATAAACAATGCCAATGCGATATTGGATTTCTTCCCTCCGGGAGAGGAGCCTTCTTCCGTGACCGTCCGAGGCTATATCGGCCAGGCTTACGCGATAAGGGCAATGGCCTACATGTATCTGATGCTTCTGTACCAGGACCCCGTTGATGAGAACGGAAAACTCCGTACGGATGCCCCTTCAGTGCCTCTCGTGTATGCCACCAGGGACAATATTCCTACGGATGTGGCTTACAGCCGTCAGGGCAGGAACCCTTACTCTGTCGTGATGGAACATATCGAATACAACATTGCGGAAGCGGTGAAATACCTGGACGGCTACAGCCGCACGTCGAAGAACGAGATTGACCTCAGCGTGGCCTATGGCATCGCGGCCAGATATTACCTGTTCGTGCAGAAATGGCAGGAAGCGGCCGATGCGGCGTCCAAGGCGCGTCAGGGCTACGACATCATGGACAGGGAACGTCTGCACGGCGGATTCATGGAGCTGGAAGATGCGGAATTCATGTGGGGCTTCAACCATACGACCGAGACGCAGCTGACATATGTGTCATTCTCCTCGCACATGAGCAATGACTGTCTGGGATATGCAGGACTGGACCAGCCGGCCAAGCTGATAGACAAGTCGCTCTATGACCAGATTTCCAAGACGGACTACCGCAAGTCGCTTTTCAACGGACCTGAGGGAGACAAGACCGCGAGCGCCGATACGCCGGGAGCTGCGAGACCTTATGCTTCCAGAAAATTCGGCTACATGGCGCAGTGGCTCCAGGATTACATCTATATGAGGGCTTCCGAAATGGTTCTCATTGAAGCTGAATCCTATGCGCGTCTGGGAGACGGGGCGAAGGCAGCATCTGTCCTGGGCGAACTGATGGCGAAACGGGACATTGCATGGAAAGCCGCTTCGGTGACTGTCGACGACGTGCTGCTCCAGCGCCGCATCGAGCTCTGGGGCGAGGGACATGGCTACTATGACCTCAGACGTAACGGCAAAGGCATTGACCGGAACTACGAAGGCAGCAACCACACGCCTGCGAACAGGATCAAGGTGCCTGCGCATGACAATCTCTGGTGGTTCCAGCTCCCTCTGAAGGAAATCACCGAAAACGACATGATTTCCGAGGACGAGCAGAATCCATGGTCTAAGGAACAGGACAATGATAAGGAGGACTAGCATGAAACATAGAATTCTATATATGATGATCATGGCTGCGGCCATCTTCTCTTGCCAGAAGGCAGAGGAAAAGGCCGACGTTGAGGCCGGTTTCGATGCCCTAGGACGTGTCCCTAAAGTGGGGATTGCGTCGGAAATCAATGTGTACCAATACGATAAGCAGGTGTCTGCTACCGTTCTCGTCTCCGGCATTGACCCGGACATGAAGAGCCTGGAAGTAGGGCTGCTCTCCTCGCTGGACGAGTATTTTTCCGACCCGAAGGCAGTTTATGCGAAGCGCAACCGTAACGGAAGCTATACTCTCCGTGTTCCGGTGACTCCGGGCAAGACGAACTGGATAATGGCTATGGCGGCATGCGGCAGCGGCGCGGCCTATTCTGCCAAGGTTTCTGTCGACGTGCCTGATGTGCCGTGGCAGTACAAGATTGCTGACCAATATGTCGGCACGATGGCCAATGACACCATCAAGCAGGGAAAAGCATCTTATCCGGACCATACCATGGTGCTGAAATACAACTCCAAGACGAAGAAACTCACCGTCGGCAATGTCTGCGCGTATTCTCTGTCTGAAGGTCTTGACTATACGAAGGACAACAGCGTGAACTACATTGTCGGAGATGTGGATATCGAAGAAATGACCGTTTCATTCCCTGTCACGCAGAATGGCGTCGATGCCCATCTCGCCACCGGAATGTCGCTTATGCCGTTCATATTGAAGGACAAAGACGTCTATTCCGACAAGGAATTCATATGGAAGTTCAATGAAGATGTGTCGGAACTGTCTTACCCGATGTTCGGAGTCGTTTCCGGCACCAGTATCAAGCAATCGTATGACGCAGGCGTATTAAAGGCTAAATAAAGTGTAAGATGAAGACTATTAGATATATAGCTGGTATTGTCGGGCTGCTTGCCATAGCTGCCGGATGCGCAAAGGAGCAGGAAAGCATCGCGCCGACCACGGTGGCCGTGGAAGAACCGGCAAGTTCAGCCGTCCCCGGCATGATAAGACTGAAGGTCAATGCTGACCTCGCGGAAAAACTGATTGCCGCCTCTGATGAGGATGGCAATGTCAGTGCGGAAGCGGCTGCCGCGTTGAGGATTGACGGCGTGGCAGTGAAATCTGTCAGCACGACATTCCATATCGGAGGCCCTTACCTGAAAGAGCAGAAAAAATCCGGACTGCATCGCTGGTTCGATGTGGAATATGACAAGACGGAACCTATTTCGAAAGCTGCCGTCGATTTCTCGGAAGTGATTGGCGTTGAGCATATTGAACCTATCTATATTCCGGTGAAGACAGATGTGAAGATGAATGACCCGGACTATTCCGTCCAGTGGCATTATCACAATACCGGACAAGGCAGCGGCCGCAAAGGCATTGACATGAAACTGCAGGAAGCCTGGGACCAGTACGGCATGTTCGGCAACAGCAATGTCATCGTGGCGATTCTTGACAGCGGTGTGGATTATGACCATCCGGACCTCGCCGGAAATATCTGGACGAACGAGGCGGAACTGAATGGCAAGCCGGGCGTGGATGACGACGGCAACGGTTACAGGGACGATGTCCATGGATATAATTTCGTGGCAGGTTCCGCTGAAATCCATCCGGAAGACCACGGAACTCATGTCGCCGGTACGGTGGGTGCTGTGAATAACAACGGCGTGGGAGTCTGCGGTGTCGCCGGAGGACGTTATCCTGAAAAGGGTGTGCGTCTGATGTGCCTGCAGATCATGGATGCCACGCTTCCCGACAAGGGTGCGAGCCTCGCCAAGGTGATGCAGTATGCGGCAGAAAACGGAGCCGTAATCGCCCAGAACAGCTGGGGCTACAAGAAGGATGTGACCACGATGCCTTCAGCCGACAAGGACGCGATCGACTATTTCATTGACAAGGCCGGAATGAAGGACGGCAAGCAGGTCGGTCCGATGGCAGGCGGTCTGGTAGTTTTCGCGGCAGGCAATGACAGTCAGAGCTTTGCATGGCCGGCACAATACGACAGGGTGCTCTCCGTGGCATCCATTGGACCTGACGGAAAGGCGGCATATTACACGAACTACGGCGAATGGGTGGATGTCTGTGCTCCGGGCGGAAACATGCAGCTTGTGGAAGGCGGAGTCTACAGCACATTGCCGGGCGGAAAATACGGCTATCTGCAAGGCACGTCCATGGCATGTCCTCATGTCTCCGGACTCGCAGCTCTGGTGCTCTCTGCCTGCGGCGGCCCCGGCTACACGAACCAGGACCTCTTCAAGACCATCGTGAACAGCTCGGACGAGACCATCTACAAATACAATATGTCGATGGACGGCCAGCTCGGCAAGGGTATGATCAATGCTTTCAATGCATTGTCTTCCATCAGTACCGTGCCGCCGGAGAAAATTACCCATCTGGAGGTTGCTGCCAAGTCCAACACATTGACTTTCACGGCAGACCTGCCTAAGGACCCTGATGCGGACTTCGCGTATTGCTACAAGGTATACTACAGCACATCGCCGTTCACGGAACTGGAGCACTCCTCCGCGATGACCGCCACCTTCGTCGCTGCCATGCAGGAAACCACCGGAGACGGCTACTATAAATTCTGCCTTAATGGCCTGAAATTCAATACCGATTACTACTACGGCGTGGTCGCTGCCGATTTTGCGGGCAATGAGTCCCCGATGTCGGAGATAACCAAGATCACCACCGGCGGAAATACCGCGCCTGTCATCACCGTGGACAATGAAGCCCCTGTGGAGCTGGAATCATTCGGCAAGGCGGCGCGCATCTATACCGGTGTCGACCCTGACGGCCATGCTGCCTCATTTACCTGGACCTGCGACGAGCCGGCTGCGGTGACGTTCACCAAGATGCAGGATGACGTGCTGATGGTGGAAATATCCGGAGTTAAATCCACGCCCGGAGCACACAAATACGTCATTACCCTTACGGACCAATATGACCTCCCGACCGTACTGGAAGTGCCTTACGTGGTGAAAGTGAACCACGTTCCCGCAGTGGCTTCCGAAATCGGCAGCCTGACGGTAAACGGTATCAAAGGACAGACGGAAATCGATGTCAATGAATGGTTTACGGATGAGGATAATGAATCATTGTTCGCCGTAGTCACGGTCGCTGACAGAAGCATTGTCTCGACTGCCGTCGATGGCGGGAAGGTGACGTTCACCGGCAGAAAGGTAGGGCGCACGCAAGTCACGCTGGCGGCTGCCGACGCGAAAGGCGAGTCCGCTTCGCAATCCTTCACGCTTGTGGTCCGCGACGCATCCGCGCCGATGGATGTCTACCCTAATCCGGCGACCGATTATGTCAATGTCCGTCCGGGTTCGTCTGAACTCG
>FR882199.1:14776-15030 GCA_000434935.1 Bacteroides sp. CAG:709
GCGGAAGTGATCATCTACAATGCTGCCGGAAGCGAAGCGTCTCACGTGTCTGCGACTCTCGGCATCAATTCCCCGCTGAAGGTGGATGTCAAATCGCTGGCGCCGGGCAGATATACCGTCGAAATCCGTACTGACGGAAAAGTTTATGGAACATCAACATTTGTAAAGAAATAAGGAATATGAGGAAGATAACTGTTGCAATATTGCTTCTGGCGGCCATGCGTGTTTCGGCCCAGGAAAGTGCAGGCGAGTCA
>FR882199.1:15089-18541 GCA_000434935.1 Bacteroides sp. CAG:709
GTGTCCGCAGGGTCTGCAGGCGTGATCATGAAGCCGGATGCCTATGCGCATTTCGGAAATGTGGCTGACGCCGTGTCGGGTGAAAAGAAGATGTCTGCCGGAGTGTCATACGGCCTGTGGCAGCCGGATGTTACCCATGCCAATATATTCTCTGTATCAGTAAGTTACAAGCTGAATGACAGGATGGCGGTGACGGCCGGTGCTTCCACGTCCCTATACAAGAAGGACGGGAAATATGACGAACTGGGAATCAAGACGGCCGAAATGCACCCGGTGGATGTATTGGCCGGAGCAGGCTTCGCGTACAAAATCATTGACGGACTCTCCGCCGGTGCAGCATTGAACTATGTCATGTCGAAGAACATTGCCGGTACGGCGAATGCTTTCGCGGCGGATGTGCAGGTGGCTTTCCGCAGAAATGGTCTGGACCTTTCGGTGGCCGCGTGCAACTTGGGAATGCAGGTGAAGGATGAAGGCGGAGCGGGCTATCAGCTGCCGATGAACGCGAGACTGAATGCGGGTTACGGCTTCGGTTTCGGCAAATCCAGGCTTTATGGTGCATTGCAGGGCAGATATTATTTCGGCGGACCTTCCGCTATGGCCGGCGGTGTGGCGCTGGAATATGAATGGAACGGTATGCTGGCGGTTAGAGCTGGACTATGTGAGGGGCAGAAGAAGAACGGCATCCCTTCTTACGCTGCTGCAGGCATGAGCCTGAAACTGGGCGGCATCTGCATTGACCTCGCTTATTCGGCGATGGCATCGGGACCGATGAAAAACACATTGGCCTGCGGAATAGGATATAGTTTCTAGAACACGTTTCGAAAATGATGATGAAAATGAAAATATGGAAATGGGCACTGGCTCTGGTATTGGCTTCAGGGCTGGCCGTGTCGTGCGCCGAGGAGGAGAAGGAACAGGAAAAGGTGCAGCTTCTCGATTGCTCGTTCAAGATCAATATCTCCGACATTACCGGCAATTCGGTGAAGCTGTCAGCTGTCCCGACCAAGATGTCGGTAAAGTATTGGCTTTCCGTGGTAAGGAAGGATATCTATAAACTGTATTCGTCTGATACTGAGTTCGCTGCGGACTATCTTACGGATATGAAGATGAATGCGGCGGAGAAAGGCATCGCTTTCAATGAATATGTCGAGGCAAACCGCATTTCCGGCTATTCGCCCAAGCTGATAAACGGACTTTCACCGCAGACGGACTATGTGGCCTATGCTTATGGCCTGTCCGATGACGGGGAAATCACGACCCCGCTTTCGACTACCGAATTCCGTACGGGAGAAGGAAGCAAGCTCATTGACATGGACTTCACCTTCGAGATTTCGGACGTGACCGGTACGGAGGCTGTCGTGAAGGTGACGCCGGAGCGCAATGACGTGATGTACTATTACGACATCCTGCCTGTTTCGACAATGACGAAATATACTGAAGCCCAGATAGTTGAATCATTGAACTCCGAAGGGACGCTCGTGGACCACTGCCTCTATGGCGAAGATACATATACGTTCACGGGGCTCAAGCACCTGAACAAGTACTGCGTGTTCGCGTTCGTTTTCGATGAGGATTCAGGGGCAGGCAAGTTCTCTTACAAGGAGTTCACCACCCAGGCGCCTTCTGACGAGGTTCAGGACAATTATAAGAAGTGGATAGGCATGTGGACCGTGACCAGTACCTCTTCCGAGGTCAGCGGCAAGCCGTTGTCATTCGACATCGTAGTGTCCGAGAAGAAGTTCTGCGAGAGCTACAATGTCCAGGGATGGGGCATTTCCATCGCCAGGATGCTCGCCACCGAGGCGAAATTCGACATGGAGACCGGATACATGTATTTCGAAAATGCTTATCAGGTAAGCAAATACGCCGATTCCGAGATTTCCGGCTGGATCTGCCACTTCGGACGTTTCAACCACGGTGACGGATATTACATGGTGACGGAAGGCGGTATCGTGACGATGATTGCGCGTCTGGAAGATGAAAACGGCGGCAAGGCTGTCGGCAATGAATTCTATGCGGATTCCGAGAAGCCATACCAGTTCTCATGTCTCGACTACTTCCTCTATGCCGGCGGAACCATCTACAATTTCTCCCCTGCATCGCAGTACCTGAACGGGGATTTCCCTATCGGGCCTTATACCATCAAGAAGAAGGATTATGTGGTGTCCAGCGATTTGACATTGGACCTGGAAGTGGAAGAAACCTCCAGCACGACGGCCCGTATCGGCGTGACCCCGTCCAATGCAGATGAGACATATTTCTTCGATGTCATGCTGGCTTCCGATGTCGACCAGATGGATGATGCCGTGCTTGTGATGCAGATGGAGAACGTTTATGCCAGCTACGGCGGCCTCACCAACTTCCTCTACAAGGGCTCGCGTTATCAGGATTATTCCGGAATGACCGCCGGAACGGAGTACTGCGTGGTGGCGTTCGGATATGATACCGACCATCCGACCACGGCTGTGACCAAGAAGAGATTCGCCCTTTCGGGTTCGTCGGAGTCCAATGCTCTTGTACTCACCGTGACCAATCCTTCTGACAAGGGAGCGATAATATCGGTATCGCCGTCCAGCACTGAAACATATTTCTGGAACATCTATCAGAAGAGTTTTGTGGATAGGTATGGTTCTGATACTGACGCACTTATAAAAGGAATCGACACCTTCCTCGGCTCGCAGGGCGGTATCGGCGCATTCCTGCAGTCCGGTGCCAAGGCGATGGAAATCACGTCTCTCGACCCTGATACCGACTATTACGTGGTCGCGTTCGGACATAATGGCAATGTCGCCACTTCTTCGGTCTACAAGAAGGCGTTCAAGACAGATGCTTCCGGTGTCGCGACAGACGAGTGGAAGGCATGGCTGGGAACCTGGGATGTGACGAGTGCCACTTCTGAGGTCAGCAAGAAACCTGTGACCATGCGCGTCGTAATCCGTCCTGGAACGACCGGAAAGAAGTACAATATCCGCGGATGGGGAACTACAGCGCCGAGAAACACTCTCGTGGCTTCCGTCGAGGGCGAGTTCCAGCCGTCGGACAGTGCCCTTTCCGTCAAGAACTATCAGATTTTCGCAAAGAATGCGAACTACGGCTCATACGGAACGGCAGACGTGGCTTATTGCGCCCGCGTCTATGACCGCAGCACCGGCAAATATGTGCCTATTACGGGAGAGTTCTATGCAATGTCTGCTGTCCTGGACAAGAACGGAGAAGGCAAGGTGAGGATGGCTGCTCCTGGCGTAGGCTCGAAACAGTATGTGGTCTCATCTATGGAAGTAACCCTTATTACCACGAACGGTGGAGTTTTGTATTACAATGCTGCCGATGGCTTTACCTACGGCGATTTCCCTGTAGGGCCGTATACGATGAAGAAAGTATCTGACTCTCAGGATATTGTGGAAAATGCGGTTCCATCGTGGTATGCCAGCGGCAAGAGCCTGAACTCC
>FR882199.1:18561-33796 GCA_000434935.1 Bacteroides sp. CAG:709
AACTCCCCCCGATATTGGCCTGTTACCGTCGGCTGCCCTGAAATGACCGTGAAGCCGCAGCCTGGGAAATCCAGAACTCCTGTTTCAATGTCGGCCCGCAATCTTTACAATGCCCCTGTCCGTTTCTATGCAGGTTCTGCGAAAGGAAACCTCAATCTGGGCACAGCATTCATGATCCAGGGCGGCAAATTATCATATAAAATCAACCAGCAATAATAATTCATCAGCGTATGAGAAAAACTATAAACGTACTAGCAATGCTTTTCGCCTTCTTCTTGATGGCGGGATGCTCTGAAAGTGAACCCGAAGTGGTTCCTCAAGCCTTTATGTCTGCTGACCGGCTGATTTTCGACCAGACCGCGTCAGAGAAGCCGGTTACCGTGACCATTGTGGGTGAACTGGCTGTTTCATCTGTCGAAAGTTCTGCCGAAGATTGGTGTACCGCTGAGATGTCGGCAGATGCGATTGTAGTCAAAGTGACTGCCAATGACACGGAAGAATACCGTTCTGCCGATGTGGTGGTGAAGTTCGACTCCGAGGCCGTGCTTCCTATGACCATCAAGGTGGCGCAGGAATCCGGAGAAGTGCCTTATCTGAAAACCACGGCTTCCGAGTCCTTCGAATTCGGCTGCCGGGGCGGCGAATACAAGTTCTCTGTCTCCTCATCCGCTGAGTGGAAGGCTGAACTTGTGGACTGCAGCTGGGCGACAATCTCTTCCGATGCTTCTTCCGTTACCATCGAAGCGCCTGAAAATAACGGAAATGAAGTCCTTTCCGGCAAGGTGAAGGTTACCTCCGGCGAGATTGCTCTCGAATATGCGTTCTCGCAGGCCACTCTTGCGTCAGACAAATATCTTGCGCTGCTCGGCGAGTATGACATCTATGCCGAAAAGTGGTATGAGGTAACCAGATATAATTCTTACTCGCAGAAAGGATTGTGCGGCGCGCTTGGCAAGAGCGGCACTTTGAGGGAACTCTGCACGTCACCTGCAAGTGCGCTGTTCACTACGACGGCGACATTGACCGAAGACAAATACGGGGTCTCATATTATCTGGAGGGCTGTTTCCTTCAGGGGCAGAAGATGCCGGTGAACCTGAACAAGGAGACCGGCAAACTGGAGATTCCTACCCTGTGGAATACCGGAACAGCACTCATTTATTATAGTAGATATAGTCCTCCGGAGGACATGCCTTGCTTCCTCGTTAATTTTACCATCAATTCATCCGATGTGTCGATGAAATACAACCAGTATGCTGCCGGTGTAATAACGGCTTCTGTATCAGAGGACTGCAACACGATTACAATCGACACCTCCAAGGAACAGAAAGACGGCGAAGTCGAAGGCTCGGGCCTGACTCTGGTCTATATGAACATGGGCATCTCTTCTCCGGTGCTTACGCCTTTCGAGAAGATCTACATGCCGTATGGCAATGCTGTCGAACTACGCAGAAAAACGGATGAATAACAATTAAACCAGAAGAATATGAAAAAATTACCATATATGTTCATTGCCGCACTGATGGCATTTGCTTCATGCGGGAATGAGGAAAATAACGAACCGGAAAAGCCGGCTCCATCGCGCGATTCGCGTCTGGAAGTCGTTTCCGACAATGGGCTTTTTGTCCCGGCTGAAGACGGAACTTCAGCATCATTGAACTTCAAGAACGCCGGCGGCGAAGTCGTCGTCTCTGTGTCCACCAACATGGAGAACTGGACATACGACATATCTGACGATTCATGGCTGGACGTGACTGCCGACAAACATTATATCACATTGTCCGCAGGACAGAACGAGTCCGCCGAGTCCCGCAAATCGGCGATAACCGTGACGGCTTCTGACAACAACGACAACAGCATCAATTATGTCATCAATGTCTCCCAGAATTATGCCGGCCAGCCCGAAATTACGGTGGGCTCCAATGCGGTTCGTTTCCCTGCTTACGGCGAACTTTCTTCCGAAGTGGTCGTGGAAACCAATCAGGATGACCTGGATTTCGACTGCACATGCCAGTGGCTGCTGGTCGAGAAGACAGACAACGGCCTGAAACTGACCGTGGACCCGAATGCGGCTACGGACCAGCGTGCCGTCGATTTGCAGCTGAAGGCAGGTGCCGGGAAAGATGCCGCTTCGGATGTCATCCGCATCAGCCAGGACGGCAAGGCCTATCTTGATTTGTCTTCTTATATGGCCAATGCATCCCCTGTCGGCGGTTCGAAGGAAATCACTTATGTGTCCAATCCGGAACTCGGCATCACCTTCACCAAGGGTGGCGACGATACATGGTACGATTTCGTGGAAGACAAGGAGAATCATACCGTCAAGGTGAATCTGACGGCTTCCGACGGCAAGCAGCGTGAGGGTTGTATCAATGTTCTTGTCGGCGAAAAGGAAAACACGACGGCAGCCAAGCTGCGTGTCCTCCAGATCGGCGATGATACCGAGTCCCTGATTTTCGAGGTGAGGATCAATTATGATGATTACACCTTCAAGAACGGCGGTGTCTATAAGACGAGCGCTGGCGATCTGGATGTCACCATCGACTGGGGTGACGGCTCCGAGCCGGAGCATTATGTCAATGTCCAGCCGTCGCACAAATATGCGAAAGCCGGAAAATATACTGTCGAGACCAAGGGAACCGCACCTTTATATTGTCTGACCGATATTGCTGGTGATTATTACAATGTCTCTGACGGCATCAAGCATGTGAATTTCCTGAACATCATTTCCTGGGGAAAACTCGGGGTGAAAGACGTCAAGAATGTCTGCCAGACAGATGAGGAACTGGAATCCATCCCTGACGACGTGTGCGGTACGTTTGCGGAGATTACCGATTTTACCGATATGTTCGTCAACTGCTACAGCCTCAAGGCGATTCCTGAAAACTTGTTCAAATATGCGGTGAAAGCCCAAAAGTTCTACACTACTTTCGGATATAATGCTTCCCTGAAGTCTATTCCTGAGAACCTGTTTGTGAATTGTATTGAAGCCACTAATTTCGGACAATGCTTTTATGGCGCCGGTACCGGCAGCGCTGTTCTTCAGGGAAATGGCAACTCTCATGCGAAAGTGCTCAAGCCGTTTGTTTCGAAGGGCAACAGGATAGAAATTCCGGAAGGTCTTTTCCGTAACAATACCAAGGCTACGAATTTCACACAGACATTCAGGGACATGAATATCGCCACCGTGCCGGAGAATCTGTTCGCCAACAATGCTGAGGTCACTTCATTCAACGGATTGTTTACCGGATGTACTGAACTTGAAACTGTTCCGGCAGACCTGTTCAAAAACAACCAGAAGGTAAAGGATTTCAAGTGGCTGTTCTATGCTACGGATGTGAAGAGTCTTCCTGTAGGCCTGTTCAAACATTGTCCTGCCGGATTTGCCATCCAGATCAACCAGATGTTCCAGAATGCCATAATTGAAGATTTCCCGGAGGGCTTCTTCGAGGGACTTGATGGTGTTACATCTCTTTCCGAAGTGTTCGAGAGCGCCGTCTTCATGAAGCCGTTGAGAGGGGGGATTTTCAAAGGAATGAAAAAGGTGAACTCTCTTTTACAGACTTTTTACGGAATAAATGTCACTGAACTTCCGGAGGATCTTTTCGAAGGCCTGGGGACTGATGCGACAAAAATCGAAATGTCAAAAACTTTCTTTGGCTGTAAGCAACTTGCATCTGTTCCGGCTGGACTTTTTGACCCGGTAGCGACTAAACTGACATCGCTTAATGCTTGTTTCCAGAATTGCACGGTTCTAAAGTCCATTCCAGAAGGATTCGGAAACTCGTTGACGGCTCTGACGAATGCTGGCAATACGTTCTATGGTTGTGAGGCTCTGGAGACATTGCCGTCCGAAATGTTCAAAGGTGCTGCCGCCAAGTTGAGCAATCTGTCATCAATGTTCTGGGGGTGTACGTCTCTCAAATCCGTTCCTGACGGACTGTTCGGATTCATTACTGTGAGGAATGCCAACTTTCTCAACTGCTTTAACGCATGTACGTCATTGAAGTCAGTCGGTGCTGATGTGTTCCCTTCCACGGTGTCCACTACAGGATTGAACAGCACATTCAGTGGATGCACGTCGCTTACCGACATTTCCGGAAATGTTTTCTCGAAATGCGCGAATGTCACTACATTGATGCGTACATTCTACGGCTGCACGGCCTTGGAAACATTGCCTTCAGACCTGTTTGCAGGTATGGCGAAGCTGGCCACTTTCGATCAGACATTCTCCGGCTGTACCGGTCTGGAATCCATTCCGGAGGGTTTGTTCGCCAAGAATACTGTTGCGAACAAGTTCCAGAAGGTGTTCTATGGCTGCACATCTCTTAAAGCCATCCCGGCCGGTCTGTTTGCAAACAACAAGAGCGCCAGGGATTTCAACAACATGTTTTATAAGTGTACATCCCTGACCAGTGTTCCGGAAGGTCTGTTCAAGGCTTGTACTGCAGCCCAGACGTTCAGTTATTTGTTTGTGGACTGTACGGGTATCAAGACAATCCCTGCCGATTTGTTCATCAACAACAAGTCCGCATGTTATTTCATCCAGACATTCGCCGGATGTTCATCTCTCCAGGAAATTCCTGAAGGCTTGTTCGATTCCGTGCCGTCTGCATCTACAGCCGCCACATTCAAGGAGTGCTTCATCGCATGTACGTCGCTCAAGACGATTCCGGCAGCATTGTTCGACAAGGCTTTGAAGGCATCCAAATTCGATTATGCTTTCGCAGGCTGTACCGGTCTGACGGGAGAATCGCCTTATACGATGTATAACGGAAACAAGATTCACCTTTACGAGCGCAAGAAGCTCTATAATCTCGGCGGTTTCAATAACCGGATCACCGGAACGAAATGCTTCTATAACTGTACCGGACTCTCTGATTACGAGGATATTACGACTGACTGGAAATAAACAACTTGACTGATGATGATTATGAAAATATATGACAATGTCCTTATGAAAGGACTCTATATGATGGCGACGGCGGCATTGGCATTGACCTTTGCCGGTTGCTCGAAGAACGATGAGCCGGAGGATGAACTGAAGCCCGAGGTTCATGTGGGCAAGGTCGAGGTTTCGTCTTCGCAGGTGGTTTTTCCTGTGGACGGCGGGTCGAAGACCATTGCGGTAGCTACGAATGCGGAGTGGCATCTGGACTGTGACTATACATGGATGAGCTTCGATGCGGACCTGAATTCCGGTACCGTGACCATCAGTGCGGAAAAGAATACTACCGGCGCGGACCGCTATGGTGTGATTTCCGTGATTTGTGGTGACGAAGGCTATACTGACAGCCGCGACATCCGCGTCATGCAGACTTATGAACCGGAAGACCTTGTAAAAGACGGAGTTACGGCGAACTGCTATATCGCCCATACGAAGGCTTCCTACCGTTTCCCTGCCAAGGTGAAAGGAAACGGAGCAGGTGACGGCAATTCCAAATATATTGCTGCCGAGGGGCTTGAAATCAAGAATGCCGCTTTTGCCGAGCTTGTCTGGGAGGCTGTCCCGGACGGAGACAAGACCAGAAGCACATACGTCATTGACGGCGAGCCGATGTATGACGGCGAGAATGTTTATTTCTCCACAGGCAAGGCCGCCGGCAATGCCGTTGTCGCAGTGTGTGCTGCGGACGGCACCATCCTCTGGAGCTGGCATATCTGGGTTACGGATGATGGAATCACGACCAAGACTGACAAGAACGGCCTGGTATGGATGGACAGGAATCTAGGCGCGCTCAGTGTCAAGCCTTCTGACGCGGTGAATACCAGAGGCTTGTTCTACCAATGGGGCAGAAAGGATCCGTTCCTTCCATCTGCTGCCGAGTTCGTCGACATACCGACCATTTATTACGCGGACGACGATGCTACCGCAAATGCAAAGTACGCCGAGCAGGTAAAGCTCCGCCCGTCGGCCAATGTCGCCAATCAGCAGAAAGGCGATGGCGTAAGGAGAACCAATGCAGAGAAGGCCGTAGTCGCATATTCCGCTCCTGGCAATGCGGTTTACGCCGTACAGCATCCGGAAACTTTCCTTACCATCCATCCTGTTTATTCCGGCGGCATCAAGTGTGACTGGTATATCATGAGTCCTGACAATTCCGAGGAAACGGATGACCAGACCGAGTCCAACCTTTGGGGAAACACTTCTTCTGATGTGAAATACAAGAGCATCTTCGACCCATGTCCTGCCGGCTATGTCGTACCTAAGGGCAATGCTTTCGCGACATTGGGTGGAACAGACAAATTCACTAGGGTCGATGTGGTCCTGGATGAAAGTGGAAATGAGACTGGCGAGAAGCCGTGGGAAGAAGACGAGGACGGCTACGGCTGGTACTGGAAGAATTGTGACAATGCTTATTTCCCTAAAGCCGGTATGCTCAGCCTTTTCGGTGCTCCGCAATATACCTGTGAAGATGTTTATTATTGGTCTGCCGACCCGCTGCCGAAGGCTCTCAATGAAGGCTGGGGACGTTCATGCTGCCTGTTCAATTCATTGGAAAGACTGTTCTTCGGCGTTTACTATGCTGGAAGTGCCCTCACGGATCCGTCAGGTCTGGGCGCACGTGGAACCGGCGCAAGCGTACGGTGTGTAAAAGAATGACTTACGAGTGCTTTTAACTTATAATCTTTAATCTTTTCGCGTGTTTATGTTATAAATCGCATTAAAAATAGCTGTGACTGCTAAATAATTAGCGATAATTAAATCTTTTTAGTTTTTGCTTATATATTAATTACTAAAGAGATACGATGTTAAAAAAATGTAATTTTTTCGATTAAAGATTGTAAGTTTCGAAAAAACTTCTTATCTTGCTCGTCGGAATCAGGATAAGCGTTTTTTAGTTAGTTTTTTACGCGCTTTCACTGGTTTGTACCTATTGTTTTAACATAGATATATTAGAATTTCTAACCTGGGCTACCGCAACATCGTGAGATGCAGCGGTAGTTTTTATTGTGCACTTTCCTAAAAGGCTAATTCAATAAAAATCAGCGATATAAACCGTTGTAGTAGAAAAAAATCATATTTTTCCTTGGTTCATGTTTTTTTTCGCCCTATATTTGCGCCCAATTTGAATCAATAACATATTCACGCAACATGAAGAATTTCCGGCTATTGCTGCTGCTAACCCTTCTGATCGCGCCTGTGGCATTTGCCCAGAACAAGGTGACGGTGAAAGGTGTTGTCAAGTCAGCTGAAACGGGTGAGCCTCTCTTTGGAGCCTACATTCTGGTAGGGGGGGGTGGAGCATCGACAGATGAAAACGGTGCATACTCCGTAACTGCGGCTCCTGGAGAAACATTATCTTATCAGTACATCGGATGCGTAGTCTCCGAATTCATTGTCCCTTCCGGACAAGCGACCGTCGTCCATGATGTAGAACTAAAGGCGGACAACTCCCTCGACGATGTCGTGGTGGTTGCCTACGGTGTGAGGAAGAAAGGCACGATTGCCGGCTCTGTCGCCACCGTGAAATCTGAAGCTCTGGCAGATGTGCCGGCCGCAAGTTTCGACCAGGCACTTCAGGGAAAAGCTACAGGTTTGATGGTGCTCTCCAACTCGGGAGAACCAAGCGCCACTGCATCATTCCAGATTCGAGGCACCAACTCCATCAATGCGGGTACGGCGCCCCTGTTCATCCTGGACGGCCTTCCGATTTCCGCAAGCGATTTCAATGCCATCAGTCCCAATGATATACAGTCGATTTCTGTCCTCAAGGACGCGACTTCTACCTCCATATATGGAGCACGTGCGTCCAATGGTGTCGTAGTGATTACTACCAAGCGCGGTCGCGTGGCAGAAAAGGCAAGAATCCAGTTGCGTACCCAGCTCGGTTTCTCCCAGCTGGCGCTCGGAAACTGGAACCTCATGAACACTGCCGAGCGTATCCAGTACGAGAAAGAAGTCGGTCTGACTGCCGGCCAGGATTACGATAAACTGGCGAAGACGGATATCAACTGGCTCAATGAAGTGTTCACCAAGTTCGCCCCGCTGCAGAGCTATGACCTTCAGATCAGCGGTGCCAATGAGCGTACAAACTATTATGTGTCAGGAGGATACTACGATCAGAAAGGAACCACTTCCGACTCTGACTTCTCCAGATATAATTTCCGCGCGAACCTGGAGACCAAGGCCAATGACTGGCTCAAGTTCGGTACGAACACCATGTTCGCATACGAAAACTACTCCGAGTCAATGTCGGGCGAATATGCATTGAACACGCCTATCTCGGCAGCCCGCTTCATGCTTCCTTACTGGAATCCTTACAGGGCGGACGGCTCTCTCGCTTCCGTGAATGACGGCTCATGGAAAGGTCTCGGACAGAACCCTCTCGAATGGGCGAAGACGAATCCTTATATTACCAAGAAGTACAAGCTCATTTCCAGCTTGTTCCTGGATATCACTCCGGTGAAAGGCCTCACTATCCATTCGCAGGGCGGTGTTGATTTCAGCCACGCGGCAGTGAAGACCACGGTGCTTCCTAGCTACAAGCCTAACAACGGACAGGGCAAGGCTTCACGCAGCTCTTCAGACGCATTGAACCTTACCATTTTCAATACCGTAAGCTATGCCTTCGACCTCACGGGCCAGACCCTGAACATCATGGCCGGACAGGAGGGAATCCTCTATAAGGCAGATGGTTTCAGCGTATCTACCGCAGGTCAGACGAATGACTACCTGCTGGATGTGTCATCCGCTACCAGAGCTACAAGCTGGAGCAGCAGCACTACGGCATATTCATATCTCTCATTCTTCGGACGCGCCGAATACAGCTACGCGAACCGCTATTTCCTGGAAGGCTCAGTCCGTGGTGACGGATCCTCAAGATTCGGTAAATCAGGCCGTTGGGCGCCTTTTGCATCACTCGGATTCATGTGGGACGCCAAGAACGAGAAATTCCTGAAGAACGTAAGCTGGCTTACCTTCGCGCAGGTTTCACTCGGAACCGGAACCTCAGGAAACTCCACCATTCCGAACTATGACCACATCGCCCTCGTCGCCGGCGGCAAGGACTATTACGGCAATGCCGGTATCGGTCCATATTCGAAGGGCAATGAAAACCTCGAATGGGAGAAGACATGGTCTTCCAATGCTTCCATCCATCTCGGGTTCTTCGACCGCATCGACTTCGAAGCGGAGTTCTATAACAAGAAGACTTCCAACATGTTGATGTCCGTGCCGGTGTCCTACGCCGACGCAGGCTACGGTTACAGATGGGACAATGTCGGCGGCATGGTGAACCGCGGAGTCGAGCTGAACCTCAATGTAGATGCAGTCAAGACACGCACCTTCACATGGAACATCAATGCCAACGCATCATATAACAAGAACAAGATTACCGAACTTTACAATGGCTTGAACGAGTACGTGGTATCCACTACCGGAACCAAGCTCGTGGTAGGACATTCATACGGCGAGTTCTTCCTGAACCGCTTCGCCGGAGTCAACCCTATCAACGGAGACGCACTCTGGCTTGACGCGAACGGTGAACTTACCGACCAGTTCAACGAATCTGACAAAGTGATGGTCGGCAAGAGCTGCATCGCTCCATGGCAGGGCGGATTCGGTACGACATTGACCTGGAAAGGCTTGTCCCTGAATGCACAGTTCTCTTGGGTGGCCGACAGGTGGATGATAAACAACGACCGTTATTTCGAAGAAGGCGGCGGAAACTTCGACACCTACAACCAGTCGAAGAGAATGCTCTATGACCGCTGGAAGAAACCTGGCGACATTACCGACATCCCTCGCCACGGCGTCTCTCCTCAGTTCGACACTCATCTTCTGGAGGATGCTTCTTTCCTGCGTCTGAAGAACCTGATGCTTTCGTACTCTCTTCCAAGTCCTCTGCTGGAAAAGACACGTTTCTTCACGGCTGCCAGAGCCTATGTCCAGGCGCAGAACCTGCTGACATTCACATCGTTCTCCGGCCTTGACCCTGAATCTTCAAGCAACATCTACAAGGCGCAGTATCCTATGTCACGCCAGTTTACACTCGGCATTGAACTAACTTTCTAAAGCACGTATATACAAATGAAATATATTGAAAGACTGTTGATTATCATTGCGGCATCGCTTTCCGTGGTATCATGTCTGGACCAATATCCGGATGATGCCATAAAGGAGGACAATGCCATCACCACCTTGGATGAGGCGGACCAGGCAGTGATTGGAATCTATTCCGACTTCAAGAGCGGCGCGCTTTACAGCGGACTGCTTACGTTGCTCCCGGATATCCAGGCGGACCTTGTATATGCTGTGGATGGATTTACCAATACTTACGGCAACTTCTGGAGATGGGAAATCCTTCCTACCGACACCGAGGTCGAGGCAGTGTATGGTGCATTGTACAGTATCATAGGAAGCTGCAATTTCTTCTTCGACTATAACGACAGGCTCCGTGAAACCCTGAAGTCCGACCAGGATTTCAAGCAATTGGAAAGCCTTGAAGGTGAGGTCTATTTCGCGAGAGCATTGGCCTACTCCGAACTCATCAAATTGTATTGCAAGGCTTATGAGCCGGAGACCGCCGACAAGGAACTCGGCGTGGCGCTGGTGAAGAGCTACCATAACCCTGGAAAGCTGAAGAGGGCCTCTCTGAAGGATTCTTACGCATTCGTGCTCGAAGACCTCGAAAAGGCTGCGGAGAAAATCGAACTCGAGGACACGAACAACTCGCTGTTCTTCTGCAAGAGCGCCGCTTACGCCCTCATGGCCAGAGTCTACCTCTATATGCAGGACTGGGACAATGCCGTGAAATATTCTTCCAAGGTCATCGAAGACAAATATCTCGGACTGTCCAGTGTGAAGGTCGCTGCTCCGTCCCCTTATTCGAACCAGTCGGAATACCAGTACATGTGGACCGGTGACAATGCCCGTGAAATCATCTGGAGAATCGGTTTCACCCCGACTTCATTCGGCGGAGCATTGGGCCAGGTCTTCCTGAACTACAACCAGATAACATATTATCCTGACTACGTTCCGGCAGACTGGGCATTGGGCCTTTATGCGAAGACGGACTTGCGTTACAACATCTTCTTCGCGCAGCTCCAGACCGGCTATGCGCACGGCCTGAACTATCCGCTGCTCGTCAAGTACCAGGGCAATATGGAATTGATACAGAACAACATCTATCATGTGAACATGCCTAAGGTCCTGCGTCTTTCCGAGCAATATCTCATCCGCGCGGAAGCATATTGCCGCAAGGGCGACTACGGAAAAGCAGCCAAGGACATCACCACATTGCGTACGGCGCGTTATTCTACATACGGAACCACCGTCCTTACCAAGGATGACTGGCTGGACACCATCAGCGAGGAGCGCCTCAGGGAACTCTACATGGAGGGCTTCCGTCTCCAGGACCTCAAGCGCTGGCACAAGGGCTTCGAGCGCAAGCCTCAGACCAGCTCCGTAAAGGAGGGCAGCTCGCTCAAGATCAATGCTGACAATCCGCTCTTCGTATGGCCGATCCCTCAGCACGAGCTCAACTCCCCGGATTCGGAAATCGAACCTAACGAAAGCAACCGCTAAAAAGGAGGAAGATCAATGAAAAAGATACTTTATATATCAGCAATGATTTCAGCGGCAATGCTTTCGCTTGTCGGCTGCAAGACTGAGTATACCACTTATGACGGACCTTCTGCCATCGCGTTTGCAGATACGGCGAGCCTTTGTCCGGTAGTGCAGAGCGGCGACGCATACGGCATCGACATAGCAGCTACCGCTGCCGCAGACTATGACAGGACATTCGCAGTGGAGGCTGTTCCGTCCAAGAGCACGGCTGTCTACGGAAAACATTTCGTCATCGATGACCAGACAGTTACGATCGAAGCTGGTGAAACAGCTACAAAGGTCTATGTGAAAGGTATTTATGACAATGTAGATTCTTCCGGTGACATTTACGTGACGCTTCGTCTGGTCGGAGAGGGAAATGAAGATTGGCCTTTCAACAGCACGGAGACGAAAGTATACCTGACGAAGATATGTCCTTTCAATATCGATGATTACACCGGCTGGTGCCGTGTTTCTTCATCCTTCCTCATCGCGTATGCGAACAAGGAGTCCAACCTCGCGAAGGTGGAGAAGGTGGATGACGAGACGATAGTCATCAAAGGCATGTTCCAGGAAGGCTATGATGTGAAATTCCGTTTCGATGTGTCTGACATGCTGCATCCTACCATGTACATGCTGGATGAGACACCTGTCGGCAATACCAGGACGTTCATGAACTATGTTTATGGAAACGGTCTGCTCCTCGGAGGTGAGGTGAACGGCTACAGCGCCGAATTGCACTTGTGCGACAAGTATGCCGAGCAGTATATGAAAATCCGTGTCGACGGTGTGGGCACCGTGGGCCTTTATGTGAACATTCTCGAGTTCCTTACAGATGAGGAAGCCGGAAAATAACAACACTTAACTTAATTTTTATTGACATGAGAACAAATTTGTTTACGAAAGGCCTTGCCTTTGCCGCTGCTGTCGCAGCGATGATGTCTTGTTCCAAAGAAAACGAGAAGGAAAAAGAACCGCAGTTTCCTGCAGTACAGGAAGTCGAGATAGCTGCCGGAGAGTCCAAAGAATTGACTTTCAAGGCTGAGGCAGATTGGAAACTTACCATTGACAAGACCACATGGTGCATGTTCGATGACAAAGGTGTGGAGACAGCACAGGTAGCCGGTGAGGCCGGTGAGGTGACCGTCAAGGTGAAAATCGGTGATGCAGGTCTCGGTTTCGAGGCTGAAGTGGCCAAGATTGACATGACCATGGGTGAAAAGACCCAGACTGTCTTCCAGATTACACGTTCTCCTAAGGAGCGTGTCGTGAAGATGTATGTTTCCACGGACTGGGGTTCTACATACAATAAAGCCGACAAGCTGGAATTGACCAGTGATGAGTGGGGAGGCACAAGCTATCTTGCATTCGGCATCGTGGCCAATTATGAATGGAAGTTGGCAGAGTTGCCGGAGGAGCTCAAAATGCAGGTGGATTATGCAGATGTCGACAGCTTTTCCGGAAAGGCTGACAGCGTGGACTTCAAGGCTGCTCAGCTCTTTATCAAGGAGGATAAAATTCCATACGAGTTCTCCAAGAAGATAAAGATTACCGATATGGAGGGCAACAATCCTGTGGAGTTCCCTGTTACCTATGCAGGTCTTGCTGAGGATGTAGTGATGTTGGACCCTAGCAATCTGGTTGGACAATGGTCTGCCGGTATGAATTTTACGGATGATGGATTTTTTGTCCAGAAAACAGATCCTTGGACTCCTGGCACTGTTACGACAGAGAAATCGAGCAGCGTATCTGTGAAGGCCAAGAATATGCAGTACTCAGTCTATGTAGTTGAGGTTAAAGATGGTACTCCGGCTCAGGTTACTTCCGGCTCTTGGTTGAAGATCAATGATGACAAGAAAGGTAAATTGGTCTTCTCTGTGGATAACAATACGGCGACGGCAGACCGTGTCGCTTATGCTTTTGTTCTGCCAGCTTCCAAAAATCTTGTAATTTCGGAACATTTCGATGAGTGGGGTAATTGTACTTCACAGTTCGGATTCAAGGTAACCCAGAGCGGACATGCGGTAGCTGATGACTTCATGGTGCAGTGGGGTGCAACTATGGGGAATGTGCCGACTGTCAAATTTGCGGATTACGCAGGATTCAGCGGAATGAAACCTAGTGATGTCAAACCAGGTTCCTGCGTTGACAATGCTTATGTAGCAGAGATTAGTGAAACATCTATCGTTACGACTATGGGACGTCCTGCCGGTGCCCTGAAATTCGCTCCTAAGGGTCTTGGTGAAGGCTACTATCCTGTTTCAGGTACGGATAAGCTTTATAAATTCGAGGCTTATGAAGGAAACTGGGATGAGAAGAATGTAGAATCTACCAGCCTCTATGTCGGTGCGTCGTCTATTAATGGCCTTTCTATCAATCAGGCTCAGTTCTTCAATGACCCAGGCACAAATCCTGTCAGCAAGAATTTCACAGGAACGGTATTCGTTCATTTCTATAAGACGATTGCTGATAAAAATGCAGGCAAAGCTGTCGCAACTCTGGTGATTGTAAAGAAATAATCCCGGGTAAAAAAACATAACAAAATATTCAACATGAAGTTTGAAAAACGAAATCTGACTCTACTGATTCTGGCGTTGCTCTCGTCGGTGCTGCTCTTCACGGGGTGCACCGAAGAGGCGGAGCCGGTATCGGAGCCAGGCTATGGTTACGTGCAGTTCCATCTTTTCAAGAAAGGCTCGTACACCAAGGCCGGCGACAAACTTGAATATCTGCGTGATGCAGCCAAAATAAGGGTGACATTGCGCAGTCAAGACAATGACATTATCACACCGGTCGCAGTCGTCGAGGCTGTGGACAAGAACCTTTCCGAATGGGGCCTCCAGACGGCGAAAATCCGTCTGATTGCAGGTAAGTACACCATGACGGCTTATGAGATCTATGATGGTCTGGATAATTCCGTCCTGGTCGGCTCTCCATCAGAAACGGTCGTCCTGGATGTGAAACCGAACGGCATTGTCTCGGAAGACATTGCACTGAATGTAGTGGACCGCGGCTGGGCGAAATTCCGTCTGGTCAAGGACTTGTCCGAGATTGTCGGCACGAAGGCCGGCAAGGACGGTGCGGACGAGCATCCGTTCTACGGCATCCAGTCAGTGGACCTCACGGTCAAGAACAAGAACACCGGTGAAATAACCGAAATCACGAACATTGAGGTAACCCATAAGTTCGTGGACGGGGAGAAGGCTGCTGACCCGGACTATATTTCCGGCATCTGTGTCAGTGACACCCTCGTGGCCCTGAAAGGCGGCACATATACCGTCACGAAATTCAGGACCTACTTCGACTATTTCAGGAAGGTCTATGAAACGTCTACCAATGTCGCTGAAAATGAATTCGTTGTAAAGGACAATCAGGAGACTGATGCTGATGTCCCTGTCACACTTCATACTACATCAGGCCATGTCCAGGATGCCCTGGCTCTCCGTGAAATCTGGGAGGCGCTTGACGGACCTAACTGGAGAATCAAGTGGGAGTTCAACTGCGATGTGGACGCATGGACGGCGAACACCGGAGTCCAGATTCTCGGAAACGGACGTGTCGCATCCCTGGATCTCACCGGTACCGGAGCGAAAGGTGCAATGCCTGCCGCAATCGCCAAGTTGACGGAATTGCGCAAACTCACATTGGGAACCATCGGTTACAATGCTGCCGCAGGCGGTACCGCC
>FR882199.1:33811-40709 GCA_000434935.1 Bacteroides sp. CAG:709
CGGTACCACCGTCACTACCGGACGCAAACTTACTTATTTCACCCCTGAGGACCATGAGGCCGACAGAAGACTGACCATCGGTACACGTGACCCTCGTTCACGCTTCTCCAAGGAGCTCCAGCAGTCTTTCGAGATCGCGGGCGACCCTGTGAAGCCGGGCGTGAAGAGCTTGAGCGAGCGTATGCCGGTAATGTACAAGCCTGAGGTCAATGCTACCGACATCGTTTCTCTTCCGGATGAAATAAACCAGCTGAAGAACCTGGAGCATATCACCATTGCCTTCAGCCCGATAAAGACATTCCCTGCTGACATGTCCGGACTTACGGCATTGACCGATGTCGAGATTTTCGCCTGCACGGAACTCACTGAATTCCCGAAGGGTCTCGCGACTTGTCCGAAACTGACTTCGCTCACATATTCGTTCAATGTGAATACTGCAATTCCTTCTATGGAGGAAGGTATTTCAGCCATCAACAACGGACCTGCCGGCAAGACGATACAGCTTCTGTATTTCCCTAACCAGAGGATTGACAACATGCCGGATCTGAGCAATATCCCTCGTCTTTCCGTTCTGGTCATCCAGGGCTGCGGACTGAAGAGCTTCACTGCTCCGTTCAGCAAGGACCAATTCTTCGTGCAGTTCATGGCGAGCGACAATGAATTGACCTCACTGCCGCGTGACGAGAAGGGTAATTTCCTTGCATACAATGCTGAGACAGAGGAGGTTAACTTTTCCGGCAACAAGTTCACCGAACTGCCGGACATCTTCGACGCCAAGTCTGCATATCAGGTCGGAACAGTGGATTTCTCCAAGAACCAGATTGCATCTGTGGAGCACGGCGATGCCTACAGGGGAATCAAGGCTGCTACTTTCGACATTTCCTACAACAAACTGAAGGAATTGCCTGTACAGCTGTTCGGTACCAGCAGTTCGTCCATTTCTTATCTGAAAATCGACGGAAACGGCATGGAGAAGATTTCCAAGGAGGCCATCGAGGGCAAGTACACTTACCGTACTACCACCATCAGCATGGCATACAACAAGCTCAAGTCGCTTCCGGATGAATTCGACAGCCTTACGTTCCCGTACCTCTCGGGCATTGACATGAGCTACAACAGGTTCGATTATTTCCCATATACGGCTGTGAACAACCAGTATCTGTCAGTGTTCATTTTCCGTCATCAGCGCGATGCGGACGGCGACAGGTGCATGAGGACTTGGCCTGCCGGAATCGGTCAGGCGCTTGCGGGACTCAGGGCGTTGTACCTCGGTTCCAATGATATCCGCGTGGTGACAGACGAGCTTTCGTATATGATTTACAATCTTGATATCCAGGACAATCCTAACATCTCCATCGATGTCAGCGCTGTCTGCTCATATATCAAGTCGGGATGGTTCAATCTCATGTATTCTCCTGGTCAGGATATCAGGGGATGTGATGAGGCCCTTAAACTTTAATACGTTGGAACTATGAGATATAGAAAAACATTGATTCTGATTTCAGCTCTTGCGGCCGTGTCTTTCATGTCGGCCTGCAAAGAGGAAACTCCGACAGTTTCTTTCGGAGTCAGCTCCAGCACGATTACAATCGGGGCAGAGGGTGGAAACGAAGTGATTCATATTGACGCCGAGGATAGCTGGACAGCGAATTCCACATCTCCGTGGATATCGATTTCCCCGTCGAACGGCATTGGCTCGACAGATTGCGAAATTGTCATTGACACGACATTGCTTGCAGACAAGACCCGCGAGGGTATCGTCCGCTTCATGTCCAAGTCCAACAAGACGGCCGATATCCGTGTCGTCCAGACAGGTTATGAGAAGATGATCGTGCTGAACAAGACGGAGGTGGATGTTCCTAGCTATGAGGATTACAAGAAGCGTTATATTGACGTCGAGGTTACTGCCAATGTGGACTTCGTCCCTACCGTGACAGCCGACAAGGAATGGGTCCAGCTCCAGGATTATGACTTCGAACTGGACAGGGGCTCACGTCCGAGGACAGTGAAACTGCGTCTCAGATGGGAGAACAATACCCGTCCGGCAGAGAGGGAGGCATTGCTTTCCTTCAAGGCCAAGGATGGTTCGGAGCTTGCGAAAAATGACAAGCTCTCCGTGAAACAGGTTGCTGCAGAGGAGATTGAGGATAGCCGCCGTGGCGATTCTCTTGCAGTCGTAGGCTGCGCCAGAAGCCTTGGATTCGATATCAGTGAGTTCGAGGGCGAGTCCATGGATCATTGGACATTCCTGACATTGTGGGAGAAAGGCAACAAGGGTTACACCGAGGACAAGAAGGGCCGCGTGCGCTCCATCAAGTTCTCGTTCTTCCAGACGATGGACGGTATTCCATACGAGATCCAGTTCCTGCGCAAATGCGAAGACGTCGAGTTCTTCAGTAACGGTGACTGGTATAGGCGTAATTTCTCGACCGGAGAGTATATTTCCAAGATGACGCAGCTGAAGAGGCTCCAGATGACGGCTCTCGGTCTCGTGAAGATTGACGACAGTTTCAAGAACTTGAAGAATCTTGAGTTCCTCGGCATTGTCTCCAACAACTTCAATGAATTTCCTGATATCATTACGCCGGAGAATTTCCCTAATCTGAAGTCGCTGGATGCAGCTTCGAACAGAAGGGTGGTCGTGTTGGACATGAAGAATTCGAACTATGACCTTTCCGAGTGGGGCGGCTTCGTGGGCGAGTTCCCTAAACGTCTCCTGTACTGGGACAAGCTTGAATATCTGCGCCTGTCATACAACTACATCTACGGAAAACTTCCTGACATGAAGGATTATGACAAGGTTTATACGGAGGAGGATATACGTGCGGCCAATGACACTCTTCCTGACGGAAAGAACAATCCTGCCCACTACAGCCTTATCGGCAAGCCTAAGGTCTTGCCTAACCTGAAGTTCTTCGGAATCAACCTCAATGTCCTTGAAGGTGAGCTTCCTGAATGGATTCTCTATCATCCGCATCTTATGGAGTGGGATCCTGAGACCATCGTTTTCAATCAGTCCGGAGATATCAACAATTTCGAGGGCAAGAGGCCTGGTTTCACCAATGTTCCTGAGAATATGAACTACTATTATGAGGCATATCCGCTCAAGAAACCGGCGGATTATGTGGAGGACAAGTAAAGAGCGGTTATGAAAATGAAGTACAGATATATATTCATTGCACTGGCAATGGCTGCGGGACTTTCTGCCTGCAACGAGAAGGAAGTGGTGAAGCCTGTCGGCGGTGAGGCCGCTCGTGCTGTCATCGTGAACAGCCCGGACGGGGCGCAGGATGGCGAGATCATGGTCAAGTTCCGTCCTGAAGTGTCCGGTCTGCTCGACCAGGCATGTGCTACCAAGGCCGGCGGACGTGCCAATGTGTTGGAAACCACCGGTATACATTCAGTGGACGAATTGCTGTCATATCTTGGCGGTTGCACATTGGAAAGAGTGTTCCCGTACAATGGAAAGACTGAAGAAAAGACCAGGAAATCCGGTCTTCACCTGTGGTATGTAGTAAGATTTTCTCCTGATGCTGACGTGAAGGATGTCGCAGAGCGTCTTGCGTCTCTCGGTGAACTTTCCACCGTCGAGTACAGTAAAGAGCTGAAGCGCACTTCTACGGCCAAGGCTGTTCCGCTTTCCTCTTACAAGGCTCTCGCGTCAGGTTATTTCAATGATCCTGAGTCCGGATACCAGTGGAATTACAGCAACTCCGGTTCGCTTCCGGGAGGTGACGAGATCAATCATCTTGTCGCTGGTCTTGATGCAGGATGTGTCGAGGCATGGAAGAAATGCACCGGAGATGAATCCATCATCGTGGCCGTCATGGATGAGGGCGTGATGTGGAGTCATCCTGATCTGGTTGACAACATGTGGACCAACCCGGATGAGGTTTACCTTTCCGGCAAGGACAATGACGGAAACGGCTATGCCGGTGATGTCCACGGATATAACTTCGTGCATAACAGCGGTATCGTCACATGGAACGATGTCAATGACACAGGCCACGGAACACATGTGGCCGGAATCATTGCCGCAGCCAACAACAACGGCATCGGCGTGAGCGGTATCGCCGGCGGTGACAAGGCGAAGGGCGATAAGGGCGTCAAGATAATGTCCCTTCAGATTTTCGCCGGAAGCGGCGGCGTGACCATCCCTAATGAGGTCCGCGCCATCAAATATGCTGCTGACAACGGCGCCGTGATTCTCCAGTGCAGCTGGGGCTATAACTCGGCATTGTCAGATCCGTTCAATTATACTCCGACCAAGTATTACGATGACGAAGATTTCGAGAAAGCCCAGCCGCTGGAGAAAGAGGCTTTCGAATATTTCATCCACAATGCAGGTTCTCCTGACGGTGTGATCGACGGCGGTCTCGTGATTTTCGCCTCCGGCAATGAGTATGCTGCAATGGCTTCATATCCTGGAGCTTACAGGGATTTCATCTCGGTGGCTTCCGTATGTGGCGACTTCACTCCGTCCACCTATACCAATTTCGGCCCCGGCACTGACATCGCTGCTCCAGGCGGAGATACCGATTATCACGGCGCGAAAGGCGGCATCTTGTCGACATTGACCCCTGAGGCCAGCAACGGAAAGGGATACGGCTATATGGAGGGAACTTCCATGGCTTGCCCTCACGTTTCCGGTGTGGCTGCTCTCGGACTTTCTTATGCTGCGAAACTCCACAAGCATTTCAGCGCGGAGCAATATCGTGAACTGCTGAAGAAGTCCGTAAGTGACATCGACTCGCATCTTACCGGCAAGAAACAGTATAATTATCTCAATGCCACCCTAGGCAACACTTGTCCGGAGATTGTGGACCTGGAAGGCCGCTACAAGGGCAAGATGGGTTCCGGCGTCATCAATGCCGCGACTCTCCTGCGCAATATCGAGGACAATGCCAATGGAGTTCCGATGAAGCTTACCAACGTGTATGTCGCTCCGGGCGAGCTCTGTACTAAGGATGTACGTCGTTCATTCAAGAACGGGGAGACCACCACGTTTACCGTAAGTGTCGCTGATCCTACCGTTGCAGAGGCGACGGTAAATGGCGGAGTCATTACTTTCAAGGGCCTCAGGGAAGGCAGCACCACGTTCACGGTGTCTTCCGGCGCAAGTGAGAAGCAGACTGCTGCTATTACCGTGCGTAGAATTGCAGGCGGAACCGGTTGGCTGTAGCATTGTCATGGAATGAGGAGGAAGCTGCTCATATCTGCATTTTTGGTTTTTGCCGGAGTCGTGGCATCGGCACAGGGAATCATTGTCCCTGAACATGTCCTGGATTCCTTGGCATCGCCTGCCGTGCTGACTGACAGTCCTCTCAAGTTCCATTTTGCGAAGGCCGATATCGGGGATGTCCGCGAGGATGCATCGGCGGTTCCGGTCTCATTCGTTTTTGCCAATGCCGGCAAGTCTCCGGTTTCCATAACGAAGGTGACTTCGTCTTGCGGCTGTGTCACAGTGCTTTACGACTCGTCGCCCGTTGCTCCGGGAGCGGAGGGGAAGGTCAATGCCTTCTTCCATCCTGCCGGACGCATAGGATTCCAGGAGCGCACGTTGTACGTCTATATCGGCGGTTCGACGGTGCCTGCGGCCAAACTGTCGCTGCTCGTGAATGTCCTTCCGGGTTCAATGCCTTCGGGTTTCAATGTGAAGATCGGCCCGCTTGCGTGCAAGCGCAATGAGGTTGTTTTCAATGTTTCCTCATCTGATGAGCGTGTCGTGGAGAGGATAGCCTGCGTGAACACCGGAACGAAAGCATTGACATTGAGCGTCTTGCCGGGATTTTGTCCGGTCTGGCTGAAGTTCAGGACGGATCCTGCGGTGATCGCGCCTTCCGGAGAGGGGGACATTGTCCTGACATTGGACCGGAGCGCGTTGCCTGATTCGGAGGGGAGTGCGTCGGTTGTTCTGGACGGTATCGATGCGAAGCCTTCGCAGAGAACATTGGTTTTGAAATATAAAGTTGATTGATTATTTTTAAGGATATGAAATTTTTTAATGCAATATTTGCTGTGCTTGCTGCGTCTGCGGTGATGTGCTCATGTGAAAAGGATCACACCTATGAGGATAACACTGATCCGGAGATCGCGCTGTACCAGATTACCGGCACATGGAAGCTGGAGAGCTGGAGCTATGGTCAGATTCCGGAGGGCGTGTACAGCTACATTGTGCTTGACAGCAAGGAGAATACGTTCGAAATCTATCAGAATGTCGATTCTCCGTATTCCCGTCATCTGACCGGCAATTTTTCTCTTGTTTACAAGGAGGACAAGGGTCAGAACATCATCAGCGGATGGTATGATCATGATTCAGGCTTCTGGGCATCCGACTATATCGTGACGACGGTGACGGCTGATTCCATGACATGGATTTCCACCGGCACCACTTCCGGTCCGCAGACGGTTTCCACCAAGACAACCCAGGTGCCGAATCGCGACATCTGCGTTTATCGCCGCTGTGATTCCATTCCGGAAGACATTCTGGCAGGCAAGAATTAATTTTTATTGCTATGATAGGATTTGTTATTTGGATTATAGGCGTGGTCCTTACCATCAAGGCCGCCGTCGAAATCTGGAATCTCAATGTTGACCCGGTCAAGAAGATCGTCGTCATCGTATTGCTCGTCCTCACCAGCTGGATCGGCATCGCCGTCTACTACCTGGTAGCGAAGGATAAACTCGCCACGTGGCTGAAGTAGTTGAGGTTTCGCAAGTAACCTTTTGTCACGCCCCGTCACCCTTCCCGGTGGTGGGGCGGTGAATTTTTTACGCGTTCCGGCGAGTTCTGGGGTTGATTGGCCCCGACATGGAGCCGCGAGGTCTTTGGTGTCCCGGATGCCTGGTCTCACGAGATAACATGGGGGCAGCGGTTATCCTCGTCGGGCCGAGGAGA
>FR882200.1:0-992 GCA_000434935.1 Bacteroides sp. CAG:709
AGTAAAAATGGACTATGGATGCGATAAGTTAATGAGGAGTAACTGTTTATATCAAATGACTACACATAATCTTTTACTGCACATAAAAAAGAGGTACAAGTCTCAGCAAATGCTGGAACTTGATAGCCAGATTCTCCGAAGATGTGGATATTGCACTTAGCAGAGAATTCCTTGGCTTTGGCGGTGAATTGTCGAAGACTCAAATTAGTGACAGGTTGCGTCGCTCTGCCTGTTCTTTTGTAAGAGAGAGAAGATGCAACATGATGTACGGAATGCTTTAGTGGAGTTGGGGGTACGGACAGATACCTTTTCCGTAGATGTCGTCATCACTCCTGTTACAACAACAGATCCCGAGGTGATAACCATAACTTATCATAGTTTATATGAAGCCTTACCCTATATCAAGAATACGGTAAAGATAGAAATCAGCGGAAGGTCAATGATGGAGCCGATTGAGAAAAAAGCGATAAATGCTGCTATTGACGCCCATTTCCGCGAAGCACCATTTGCAGAAAAGCCATTCGAGGTGAACGCTGTCATTCCCGAGCGTACTTTCCTTGAAAAGGTATTCCTGCTGCACGAAGAGTTCAGGAAGAACGAGGTCAGAGTGGAGCGTATGTCTCGACATATATATGATTTAGCAATGATGATGGATTCTGAAAACGAAATTGCTGACCGTGCAATCCACAACGAAACCCTATATAAGGCGGTACTTGAACATCGCAGAAAGTTTATCGGACTTAAGGGCTTCAACTATGATGAGCTATATCCTGCCACATTATGTATCGTGCCCAACAATGATATTGCAAGACTATGGCAAG
Organism: Bacteroides sp. CAG:709; assembly: GCA_000434935.1. Lineage (GTDB taxonomy): Bacteria > Bacteroidota > Bacteroidia > Bacteroidales > UBA932 > Cryptobacteroides. The sequence goes on from FR882200.1 coordinate 822, forward strand.
ATGACTACAAGTTCATGTGTGAGCACATGATTTTCGGGCAAGCGCCTTCTTTTGAGGAACTGATAAGCAAGTTGTCAACGCTCAATGACCGAATTAGACAGTTAAATTACCGGAAGGCATGAACCTAAACGAACTCGTCGAAGATCTCGGAATCAACTTTAACAAAGTTGC
>FR882200.1:1064-32386 GCA_000434935.1 Bacteroides sp. CAG:709
CCCCCCGGCGGGACGCGGCCACGCTCGGTTTATGGAGATATTGATTTTCAATGAGTTATAAAACGCAGCGTGGAAACGCAGCCAAAAAAAGCCCACGTTTCCACGCTATTATTAAAAAGACATCTGATTATCAATAAGTTACATGTCACCACCGTGGCCGCGTCCCGCCAAACAAATTCACTTCTCCTGGTCGGAGGCGAAGAACTTGTATTGGAAGAGGATGAGATAGAAGGCTCCGACGGTGACGCAGCTGTCCGCAAAATTGAAGACAGGTTCGAAGAAGCGGAACGGATGGCCGCCGATGAACGGGAGCCAGGACGGCCAGGTGGTGTCGATCAGAGGGAAGTAGAACATGTCCACTACCTTGCCGAACATCACGGGCGCGTAGGAACCGCCGAACTGGGCCACCTCATAGGCCGTCGATGCAGAAAACAGCTGACCGTAGAACAAGCAGTCAATGATATTGCCGAAAGCACCGGCCGTTATGAGAGTCAGGCCGACCAGGACACCTGTCGGCACATGCTCATAAATTACTGACTCATTGTCCTTTCCGGCATTGACCTTAATCCTGCGGCCTTTGCGGTTCAGACTTGTGATCCACCAGCAGAGGAAACCGAACAGCACCAGGCGGAACGCCGTCAGCACGAATTTGCCGAACATTCCGCCGAACTTCATGCCGAACGCCATGCCCTCATTCTCGATGAAAAGAATCTTGAACCAATCGCCAAGGACATTGAAATTCTCGCCGATGGTCATATTGGACTTGACCAGAATCTTGATGACCTGGTCAATAACCACAAGCAATATTCCCGTAACAAGCAGAGCTCTGCCTCTGGATATTTTCATGGTATTACCTGTTCTTGTTCATCTTCTCCTTAGCCTCAACGGTAAGGGTTGCATGAGGAACGAGACGGAGACGCTCCTTAGGGATGAGCTTTCCGGTAGCACGGCAGATACCGTATGTCTTGTTCTCGATACGCACCAGCGCTGCCTCAAGGTTCTGGATGAACTTGTATTGACGCTGTGCAAGCTGGCTAGCCTCCTCACGTGAAAGCTGCATTGCGCCGTCATCCTCAACGGTCTTGAAAGAAGGAGTGGTATCCTCTATATCATTGGTTCCGTTATGCATGACGACCTGCCTGAGAGTATTGTACTCAGCCTTGGCCTTCTCGAGCATTTCCAGAATAATCTTCTTGAATTCCGCGAGCTCTTCATCGCTGTAGCAGGTTCTCTCCGGAGTCTGCATGTTCTGTTTAGTCTCTTCCATAATCTTATGTGATTTTTAGCTGCGTTTCACAGCAATTCTGATGGTACCTTCATTCCACTCAGCCTCCACGGCCTCAGGAACTGCCTCGGCAGCATCTTTCAACGTAATATCAAGCGCAAGTGTCTGTGCAGCAACATATTCCTTATACGATACCAATGCTTTCGAAATCTCCTCGCAAGCCTCGCCATCAGCATAAAGCGCCACCTCGACCTTGTCCGTTACATCGAATCCGCTATCCTTACGGATATTCTGGATCCTGTTCACAAGTTCACGCGCAATGCCTTCGTTCTTCAATTCCTCGCTGACCTCGATGTCGAGTGCCAATGTGAGCGGACCTTCCGAAGCCACGAGCCATCCCGGCATATCTTCTGAAGAGATCATGTAATCTCCAGGATTCAGGATGACGTCGCCGCCCTCCAGTTTAAGGTCATAAGAAGTTCCGGCAGACTCGGCATTCTGGATAGCATTGATCTCCTGCTGGGAAATCTCACCGAACGCTGCTGCAATCTCCTTCATCCTCTTTCCGTAAACCTTTCCGAGAGTCTTGAAGTTAGGACGTATCTTCTTGGTAATGATGCCTGTAGTGTCGGAAATAAACTCAATTTCCTTCACATTGACCTCACCGAGAATCAGGGACTTGACCTTTTCGAGCTGCTCGCGGACCTTGTCGGAAATGACAGGAATCATGAGCTTCGAGAGCGGCTGGCGGACCTTGATGTTCACCTTGCGGCGCAATGCGAGCACCATCGAAGACGCCCTCTGCGCAAGTTCCATCCTCTCTTCCAAGTCCTTGTCAATGACTGACTCGTCGCATGACGGCATTATCACGTAATGTACCGACTCCTCTCCGTCCGGAACCAAGTCAAGATAAAGCTGGTCCATATAGAACGGCGCGATAGGAGCCGCGAGTATCGCAATGTCTTTCAACACCTCGTAAAGTGTCTGATATGCAGCGAGTTTGTCTTCATTGTCCGCACTGCCCCAGAAACGTTTCCTGTTCAGACGCACGTACCAGTTGCTGACATGGTCGCAAACGAAGTCCTGAATCATACGGCCCGCCGAAGTCACATCGTAATCCTCGTAAGCGGCCTTCACGTCCTTTATCAATGTATTGAGCAGGGAAATGATCCACCTGTCGATTTCCGGACGACGTTCATAAGGAACCGCCGGAGCATTGATATCGAACTTGTCCACATTCGCATAAAGAGCGAAGAATGAATATGTATTATATAGTGTTCCGAAGAACTTTCTTCTGATTTCGTCTACACCGGCCTCATCATAACGGAGATTGTCCCAAGGCTGGGCATTGGTAAGCATGTACCATCTCAATGCATCTGCGCCGAACTTGTCGAGCTGACCGAACGGGTCCACGGCATTGCCCAGGCGCTTGCTCATCTTGTTGCCATCCTTGTCGAGCACCAATCCATTGGAAATCACGCGCTTGAACGCAGGAGTACCGCTGATCATCGTATGAATCGCATGGAGGGTATAGAACCATCCGCGGGTCTGGTCCACGCCTTCGGCAATGAAATCCGCGGTCGCGCCGAACTTGGACTGTCCGAGCGAACGCAGGCCTTCCTGTGCATAAGGCATTGCACCTGAATCGAACCAGACGTCGATAAGGTCGCTCTCACGTACCATCTTCTTGCCTGACTCGGAAACGAGGAAAATCTCATCCACGTAAGGACGGTGCAGGTCGATCTTGTCATAGTTCTCCTTGCTCATGTCCTCAGGGTTGAATCCCTTGTCTTTCAGTGGGTTGGATGCCATGATACCGGCAGCGACAGCCTTCTCGATTTCAGCATAGAACTCTTTCAGGCTTCCGATGCATTTCTCTTCCTTGCCATCCTCGGTGCGCCATACAGGGAGCGGTGTTCCCCAGAAACGGCTTCTGGAAAGATTCCAGTCCTGAATGTTTTCCAGCCACTGTCCGAAACGGCCTGTTCCGGTAGATTCCGGCTTCCATGTAATCGTCTTGTTCAGAGCCACCATCTGGTCCTTCACTGCAGTAGTCTTGATGAACCATGCGTCGAGGGGATAGTAGAGCACCGGCTTGTCGGTTCTCCAGCTATGAGGATAGCTGTGGACATGCTTCTGGATCTTGAATGCCCTGCCGTCCATCTTCATCATCATGCAAAGGTCAATGTCCAGAGTCGGAGCATCCTTCGGCAATGAATCATCGAAGGCGTTCTTCACGAAACGTCCGGCATACTCTTTATATTCAGGAGCTACATGCGTAGCAACATATTCGGGGTCAAGGTCTTCCAGCAAGCAGAAGCGGCCGTCATGATCCACCTGCGGCTGCGGATTGCCGTTCTTGTCCAGCACCATCATCGGAGGAATACCGGCAGCAGCGGCAACCTTCTTGTCGTCGGCACCGAATGTCGGGGCAATGTGTACGATACCTGTCGTGCCTTCGTCCGTGGAAACATAGTCCCCCGGAATTACCCTGAACGCATCGCCTTCCAGCGGTTTGAACCATGGAATCAACTGATGGTATCTGATGCCCACGAGGTCAGAGCCCTTGAATGTGCCGTCAAGGACTTTGAACGGAATGAGTTTGTCGCCCGGCTTGTAGTCTTCGAGCTGGAGCTCGGCAGCCTTAGGGCTGAACCATTCTGATACCAATGACTTGGCTACCACATAGATAGCTTCAGCACCGGTATATGGATTGAAGGATTTTACCCTTACATACTCGATGTCCGGTCCCACGCAAAGCGCCGTGTTTGAAGGCAATGTCCATGGAGTGGTGGTCCATGCCAGGAAGTACACCGGCAATGTCTCCAGACCATAGAGAGGCTGCGATTTAGCATCCTTTATAACCTCGAACTGTACCGTAGCTGTCGTATCTGTGACATCCTTATAGCAGCCCGGCTGGTTCAATTCGTGGGAGCTCAGTCCGGTACCGTCAGACGGAGAATACGGCTGGATGGAGAAGCCCTTGTAGAGCAGCCCCTTGTCGTAAATCTTCTTCAGAAGATACCAGAGTGTCTCAATGTATCTGTTGTCGTAAGTGATATACGGATCGTTCATGTCCACCCAATAGCCGACGCGCTCGGTCATGTTCACCCACTCGCGGGTGTACTTCATGACCTCATGACGGCAGGTGTCATTGTACTCGGCCACGGAAATCTTCTTGCCGATATCATCCTTGTGGATGCCGAGTTTCTTCTCGACGCCTATCTCCACAGGGAGTCCGTGGGTGTCCCATCCTGCGCGGCGATTCACCTTATATCCTGTCTGAGTCTTGTATCTACAAATGGCATCCTTGATAGAGCGGGCCATTACGTGATGTATGCCCGGCATACCATTAGCTGACGGCGGTCCCTCGAAAAAAATGAATTCCGGAGCGCCTTCTCTCAGTTCGAGTGATTTCTCGAACGCATGATTCCTCTTCCATCGGTCAAGTACTTCATTGCCGACAGACACGAGATTCAAGCCCTTGTACTCTTTGAATGTCATAGTTTTTATGTATTTTTGCAGTCTGCAAAGTTAGTAAATTTTTTATGCAATGTGCACATTGGACATCATATTGTCAATTTGTCTGGCCGCATCCGTCATACAAGGCCTTGTAAAGGGGTTTACGGATCAGATAATTGCACTGGTTTCCATAATTCTCGGCACATGGGCGGCGTTCAAATTCTCTGACTTGGTATGCGGATGGGCCGGTCCCTACCTCCACATGTCCGGGCAAGTCCTGCATGTCATCGTGTTCATTCTCATGATAATCGCGGTAATCGTGGTCATGCACCTGCTGGGAAAAGTCATCAAGGCAAGCATAAAGTTCGTGATGCTGGGCTGGCTGGACAGACTGCTTGGCGCCGTTTTCGCCCTGCTGAAAGCAACATTGATAATAGGTATACTCATAATACTTTTCAACACGCTGAACACGTCATTCCATATTGTGGATGAGGCAGTTATGGAGAAATCCGTACTTTATTCACCGATAAAGAGAATCGCGTACGGAGTGTTCCCTTACTTCAAGGAACTCCTGTTCAGGCAATAAAGACATTTGACATGGAAAGAATATTGTTCATAGAGACTTCTACAGCACTCTGCTCCACCGCCCTTTCCGAGGACGGAAAAATCGTATCAAGACGTGAAAACGCAGAGCGCAAGCATGCATCGCTTACCGCGCCGTTCATCAAGGAAATGCTTGACGAGCAGGGACTTGGAGTGCGTGATTGCAATGCCGTATGTGTCAGTATGGGCCCCGGTTCCTACACAGGTCTGCGTGTCGGTGTCTCTACCGCGAAGGGACTTTGCTTCGGTGCCGGACTGCCGCTCCTGGCTGTAGGTTCACTGGACACGCTGGCATGGCAGGCCATCGGAGAGAAATTGCTTCCGGAAGGGTGCAAGTACATTGTCCCGATGATCGATGCGCGCAGAATGGAGGTCTACACCGCGGTATTCACGCCGGACGGCAAGCAGGTTTCTGAGACCGAGCCGAAAATCATTGACAATGAGAGCTTTGCCGATATTCTCGCAGAGGGTCCGGTGCTCTTCATCGGCGACGGCGCCGGCAAATGCGCGGAAATGATCAATTCTGCCAATGCCAGTTTCGTCCAGACTTGTCCGAAGGCCGAGTCAATGCTGGTTCCAGGATGCAAGTTGCTGGCGGATAAGCAGTTCGAGGACGTGGCATATTTCGAGCCGTTCTACCTGAAGCAGTTCGTACCGACCGTTTCCAAGAAGAAGATTTTCTGATTCACCGCCGGGTTTGCGTCAATGTCGTGATCAGCGTGGAAATGGCGTGCGTAAAAAGGCCCGTTTCACGCACGAGAGCGGCCAAAATGCAGGTTTTGTGCGCGAAAAACGTTTTAATGTGCACGACATGCATTTCGTGGGACAATCCATTGTTTCACAATCACTTAAAACGACCAATCTCATGGACGGACCGCCGGAAAACTGCGCCAATCATCTATAAACCAATCAGTTAACTAACTCCATCGCCCCGACCGGGGTGCGATAATTTCATTCGGCGACGAAAAGTAATATCTTTGTCGCCGACAGGATATTTTATCCAATATAGTTTTCGGGAGTTCTTCCGACACCTCACTCCCGTACAGTAAAAAAATGAAGCAAATGATTTACAGAAATTCTTACATGACGCCGGAAATCGCAGTCATCAATGTGACTGTCAAAAACGACTTCTGCGGCAGCCCGGTCAACAATTCATTAACATTCTCTCCCGACATGCTGTTCGGCGATCTCGAAGAGGAAAATTAACAAGACAGCAAAATGAAGAAATTTATACTTTCTATGTTTACACTTGCCGTTCTGGTTTCCTGCGGCAAGGAAGCCCTTCTGGCGGATAGGCCGAAAGGTGAAGCAGTCGCATTGACGATTGCACCGGGAACCAAGGTGGGAATCGATGGCAACGAATATGTTTTCGAGGCCGGAGACAAAATCATTGCGGTAGCTGAAAACGGCAGCATTGCAGAGCTAAGCAACAGTGAATCAACGGTTGACAAGTTCAACGGCACATTCAGCGAGCCTCTCGAAGACAGCAAGTTCATTGACCTATATTATAATTGCTACGACGCGGAGGGGAACGTGAGCTATGCGCAGAACGGCAAGCCTTGGCTTGAGGCGGCGAAGTCGGGCTACGACAGGGATGACGACGGAAGCATCAGGATTTCCGCGGCTCTCACTGCACCTGCGGGTGTCAGGGCCATCGGTGTAACCAGCACTTGCGGCGCGACTGCGGTCGATTTCCATGCCAACTCCGTATCAGTCAGCACTTTCGACGGAACCAGCTTCGCCGGTGAGAAGAGCAGCACGGGAATCAGCCTCCAAAACGGCCCCGTGTTCGTCAATGTTCCTGCAGGCATGAACGACGGTTTCTGGCTGAAATTCACCGATGCCGAGGGCCGCGCCATGTACAAGAAATACGCGTCCGCGACCGCCATCGACCAGAATTACAAGGTCAATGTTTCCGAGTTCGTTCCGGTCAATGTCGATTTCAATGTTTCTGTTTCCGGTTTCGCTACGTCGTACAGCTACTACGCTGCAAATGAAGGAATTGAGGGCATTGATGCGAAAGATGTTAGCGCTGCGAACGCTGTGGCGAATGATTGGATGGGCGCCGGCAAGGCGACGTTCTTCGTCAGCAAGGAGGGCATTCCGTCTTCGCTGCTGAAGTTCGATTCGTTTACGCTTGTGGTTGACGGTGAGGCGTTTACATACTCCGGAGACGAGAGCGGGGAAATCAATGTGGAGGCTACGACCGGGCACAACATCTGGGGACAGAAGGATATTACCGCCACGGTAAAATACATGACCGGGGACGGGCAGGAGTTTTCTGCGTCCAAGACCATCACGAGGCAGATTACCGGTCTGCCGTATGTGGCTGCTCCGCCGAAGAATAGCGGGGAGAATCCGTGGAAAAGTAGCGGCGCCGGAACTCAAATAACATGGGAAAACAACCATGTGACGCTTACGGGATGGGTTTCAGAACCATATATAACATCACCTTCTTTTCACGTACCAACAGATATTCCTGTATCAATGAGTACAAAAGTCTCACGTGACAATAAATGGGCTTCATTAAGTGGATACGATAAGAATCTCCAAATATGGATAAACGAAAATTCCAAAGCGTATGATAGTCAATTAAAAAAGAATAGCACATATGAAGGGACCATCAATAGTCAAACAATGACAAGCACATATAATACTTGGACCGTCAAATACACATATGGAGGACGAATTCCTGAAACATATGTCTACTACTTCAACATAAATTATCGCTAGACCTATTTCAGAATCGGAAAAATCCCATTCTGCCCCAAGCGACAAAACAATAAAAACTCTCGGGTAAGAATCAATGCGATTTTCACCCGAGAATATTTTATAATATTTATTCCTAAAACTTCGAAGCGATGAACTTGCGGAGGGAAGCGGCGTCCTTGACCTGCGGAGCGCTTACCAGGGCACCGTCACAGATGAAATATACCATCGGAAGTGAGGTGACATTGTAAAGGCCCAAGGTCGAACCGGCCGGGTCACAGACATTGGTCCACGGAAGCTTCTGGCTCTTGACTACGGATGCCCATGCGGCCTTGTCGGCGTCAGCGGCTACGCTGTAGATGTCGAAACCCTTGGAGTGGAACTCATTATACACCGGCTTCATGACATCCTGGTTGAACATCTTCTGTGCGGCATCGGACGAACTCCAGAAGTAAATCATCACCACTTTGGAATCCATGCTGCTGAGTTTCACCTTCTTGCCGTTGATGTCAGCGAGTTCGATATCAGGAAATGCAGACTCGTCGGCTGACTGGATGCGGGCATTCAGGCTGAGCATCTGATGCCTTCTCGTCGCTTCCTTGTCCAATGCCTTCACATACTTGGACTCAGGATAAACCGTCTGGAGTGAATCGCAGATGTTCCTGAAATGAATGGCATCGGTAATCTGGCCGAAAACAGGAAGTGATTCGCCGATATTCTGATAAAGTACCGGAATGGCTGTAAGCGAATGTGAGTTCTGGAGAATGTATTTCACACGGCTTCTGTAATAAGCGATGTACTGCGCCGAAATGTCTTTCTTGAGCTGGATTGCCTCGGCAGAAGACGGATCCAGATCATTCAGACGTGCAGAAGCAGCCATGAACTTGTTCTCGAAATCAGCCTCGTCCTTCTCCACTTCCATAAGCTTCAATGTCTCGTCAGACCCTGTAACAGAATATGTTCCGAGAGTGTCCGCTGTAACCTGCACCTTGTCGCCACGCTGAAGAAGCATTGACGCGATACGTGTATTGTTGTGGAAAAGATAGATGAACTCCGGCTGGCCGGCCTCGATGGAGGTCTTGTAGCTGAATTTGCCGTGGATATCTGTCTTGACGGTGTCGAGCACCTTGTACTTGTTCACGTCCAGCAGTTTCACGATTACCTGTGACTCCGGCGCGTCGGCAAGTGTTCCTTCAATACGTGCAGAACGGCAGCAAGAAGTAAAAGCCACCGCAGCAACCGCTGCAGCAGCCATGATATTTCTATAATTTCTCATATTCGGAGAAGATTGATGATGCGATTCCCTTGAACTCCTCTTCGGACAATTTAAGCTTTTCTTTTCTGAAATCAATGTCGCTTTCCTGCTGGAGAGGCACCAGATGTATGTGAGTATGAGGAACTTCCAGTCCCAGGACACAGACGCCGATACGCTTGCACGGAACAGCGGCCTGAATAGCCAGCGCCACTTTCTTGGCGAAAGCGCAAAGTCCGAGATAAGTCTTGTCATCCAGATGGAAGATATAGTCGTCCTCCACGTTCTTAGGAATGACCAATGTGTGACCTTTTACCAATGGATTGATATCCAGGAAGGCATAAAAGTCCTCATTTTCAGCAACTTTATAGGAAGGAATCTCGCCCTTCGCTATTTTGGTGAAGATGGTCGCCATAATTATAATGTAATATCAAGAATCTTGAACTTTATCACGCCGGAAGGCACCTTGGCCTCGACGATTTCGCCTTTCGAATGACCGAGAAGAGCTTTCGCGATAGGTGTCGTGGAAGCGAGCTTGCCATTCGCGAAGTCAGCTTCTGTCTCACCCACGATGGTGAATTCCATAACTTTCTTCATGGCAAGGTTTTCCACTTTCACCTTGTTCATCAACTGGACTTTATCTGTTCCGATCTGCGACTCATCGATCACTTTCGCATTGGCGACAAGATTCTTCAGGTTCACAATCTTGATTTCGAGCAATGACTGTGCTTCTCTTGCGGCATCATATTCCGCATTCTCCGACAAGTCACCTTTTTCTCTAGCTTCTGCAATGGCTGCAGAAATGACAGGACGCTGTGCAAGGGCATCAGCAAGGTCTTTCTTCAGCTTGTCCAACCCGTCCTGCGTCATATAATGATTCTCTGCCATAATAAAATATATTTCTTACAACTAAATTATAACTAAAAATGAGTTCTGCCATAAGACAGAACCCCATACGTTTCGCACAAATATAATCAATTTTCCGATAAAACGGTCAATATTCATTGAATTTAGGATTCATGATGGCGGTGTAGACCACAAGTTTCTCAGGGTCAATGCGTTCTTTATCAATGCGTTTCTCCGGTTCAGCCCCGCCGATGGCGCCATCCGCAATAGCATCGGAACAATGATTTTTCGCAGGGACTGTTACTGCCGGCTTCGTTTCAAGCGTCTTCCCTGCAGCGGGCACCACTTCCTCTACAACCGTCTGTTCTTCAGGAACTTCATCAACAGATTCAGCCTCCATCGGCTGCCCCGTCAATATTTCCATCCACGACGGCAGGTCATTCTCTTCAGGCTCCTGCGTGACAACAGGCCGGCCCTGCGCCTTCTTTTTCTTCTCGGCAGAAGCAGCAATTCCGGAAATCACAGGAAGTCCGATACAAATCACCAGCCATAGTATGTCGAATAAATCCATAATTACCCGTTTTCGTAAAGATAATTATTTTTCCCGTAAAAGAATGCGACAATGCGCCCTATCTTTTTCCAGCTGCGAGGCAAGAACGGAGAAATCATTGAACTTCACCTCATTACGAATCTTGCAAACGAATGAAAGCCGTATGTCAAGACCATAAATATCCTCATTGAAATCGAATATGTTGGTCTCGACAGTCAGCGCGTTTCCTGAACCGAGGGTCGGGCGGACACCGATATTGCACATGCCGTCATAGACACGGCCGAGCGTCTCCACCTTGACTAGATAGACGCCGTTCCCCGGGATAAGTTTCAGCGGTTCGTAAAGCTGCATGTTCGCCGTCGGGAATCCGATGGTATGGCCGAGCCTGTTGCCGGAAACCACCACTCCATAGAGCTGGTATTGATACCCCAGCATTGAATCAGCCTTTTCTATATCCCCCGTCTGCAATGAGTTGCGGATTTTGGTCGAGCTTATGACGATGCCCGCGTCCGACACGAATCTTTCGGGTCTTATCACGTCCAGCCCAAGCCGGCGCGCAATTTCAGCCGTCTGCTCGGGCGTGCATTGGTCCGACCCGATACGGTTGTCATATCCGACCAGGATTGCCTTGCCGCCGAACTTTCCGACGATGTAGTCCCGCAAGTATTCCTCCGCCGACAAGCGGCAGAACTCCTTCGTGAAAGGTATCACCTCGATATGGTCGACGCCGATGCTCCGGATCAATGCTTTTTTCTCCTCCATGGAGGTCAGAAGCCTGAGATTCCGTGCATCATCCTGGAGCACATTGCGCGGATGCGGCCAGAAAGTGACGACCATGCTCTCGTCATTACGCCTGCGGGCTTCTTCCACCAACTGACGTAAAATAAAACGGTGCCCAAGATGGACACCGTCGAAAAAGCCGGTCGCTATAACCATCTTACAAGTCCGAAGTCTTGTCTATGAGGCAGGAGCGGATTCTTAGGATAAATCCTGGTAGCCACCTGATACATTCCCGTTCTCTCAGGGAGGATAGATGACTGGTATTTTACCACTCCGTCCTTGGACTCGACGATATTGAATTCACACTTGTCCTGGATATGGAGCTTGCCCTTGTTGTCGGTAACGGCGAAGAGCATCTCGACTCCGATGTCCTCAGGCTTCAGAGAACCGATATTGAGAACGACTTCTGCTTTGAGAACATTGTTCTGGGACAGTGAATATGATGAATCAGGCTGTGTGTAAGAGATGACCTCGATCGAAGGCCACTCCCTGCGCACGTTCTTCTTCCATGCTGCGATTTCACGGGCAACCTTGTAGTTGTCAGCGATAAGGCTTGCCGCGCGCACTGACTGAGGAGCATAATACTGGTTCACGTAGTCGGTAAGCATCCTGTTCGTGGTGAAGTTGCATGCAACCTGCGCGACAGTATTCTTGATGTACTCGATCCAAGCTTCTGAATGACCGGTAGCCTTGTCTACATCGTAATAAACCGGAGCGATTTCGTTCTCGATCGTGGTGTAGATGGTAGCGGCATCCAGTTCGTTCTGATAGTTCTGGTCATCGTATGTCCTTTCGAGAGGAAGAGCCCAGCCTGCGCCCTGCTTGTAGCCCTCAACCCACCATCCGTCAAGTACGGAGAAGTGCATGACGCCGTTCATGGCAGCCTTCTCTCCTGATGTACCGGAAGCCTCCTGAGGCCTTGTAGGGTTGTTCATCCACACATCGACACCCTGAACGAGTCTCTTGGCCAGGGAAATGTCATAGCCCGGAACGAACACGATCTTGCCGATGAATCTAGGCTGCTTGGAAATCTCCACGATCTGACGGATGAGATCCTGGCCTGCCTTGTCTGCCGGGTGTGCCTTTCCTGCGAAGAGGAACTGTACCGGCATCTTAGGGTTGTTCACGATGGCATCAAGCCTGTCGAGATCGGAGAAGAGCAATGTAGCACGCTTGTAGGTGGCGAAACGTCTTGCAAAACCGATGGTAAGCACGTCGTCGCGGAGGGTCTCCTTGATGGTGACTACCTGACGTGGAGAATAGTGGTTCGCCACAGCCGGGTTGGAAAGTTTCTCCTTGACCACCCTGATAAGAGTCTTCTTGAGCTCCTTTCTGGCATTCCATATCTCCTCATCTGAAACCTTGTAGATTCCTTCGAAGCATTTCTTGTCGTAGTGATGTGTCTTGAACTCAGGTCCGAACACCTTGGCGTGGATGGCCTTCCATTCCTTGGCAGCCCATGTAGGATAATGCACGCCATTTGTTACATAACTGATATACAACTCCTCAGGGAGATAGCCCGGATACATGTTGGAGAAGATATCCTGGCTCACCTTGCCGTGGAGCATTGAAACGCCGTTCACGTTCTGGGAAATGTTGGCAGCAAGAATACTCATGGAGAACTTCTCGTTCACGTCATTGCCGTTGATCTTGCCGAGGCCCATAAGGGTTTCCCAGTCGATTTTCAGGCGCTGCGGATAATGCCCGATGTATTTGCGGAGCATGCCCTCGTCGAAAGCGTCATGTCCTGCAGGAACCGGAGTATGTGTGGTGAACAATGATGATGCACGTACAACTTCCAATGCCTCAGGGAATTCCAGATTGTCGTTCTGGATATATTCACGGAGACGCTCCAGACCGATGAACGCTGCATGTCCCTCATTGCAATGATAAACCTGAGGATTGATGCCCAATGCGCGGAGAGCGCGTACACCGCCGACACCGAGAAGAAGCTCCTGCTTGAGTCTGTTCTCCCAGTCGCCGCCATAAAGGTGATATGTCACCTGACGATCTTCTTCAATGTTCGCTTCATAGTCAGTATCAAGGAGATAGAGGTCGGTTCTGCCGACTGCCACCTTCCAGATGCGGGCCGTGATGGTCCTTCCAGGGAATGCCACGCTAGTGGTAACCCAGTTGCCGTCTTTGTCCATTACAGGACTTGCAGGAATCTTGGAGAAGTTCTGTGCGTCATATTTCGCTACCTGGTCACCCTGTGCGGAAAGCACCTGTGTGAAATAGCCGTAACGGTAAAGCAGACCTACAGCCACCAGGTTCACGTTCATGTCACTTGTCTCTTTCAGATAGTCACCGGCGAGAATACCGAGACCTCCTGAATAGATGCTGAGCGAAGAATCCAGACCGTATTCCATACAGAAATATCCGATGGAAGGGTCTTTTCTCTCGGCCTTAAGTGCCATATAATCATTGAATTCCTGCATTACGCTCTCGTACTGGCCCATGAATGCCGCATCCTTGCTGAGAGTCTTGAATCTCTTCAGGCTGACAGTATCGAGCACAGCCATCGGGTTGTGGCCAGAGTCATGCCAGATGACAGGGTCAATGGCCTTGAACAATGCTTTAGCACTTTCGTTCCAACACCACCAGAGGTTCTTGGAAAGTACCTCAAGTCCGTTCAATGCATCAGGCAGATGCCTGGTAACCATTACACTCTTCCATGAAGGAGTGCTGGTCGGGAGTTTTTCGTATGTCATAATCCGTTTTTCTACTGATTCAGGGAACGCTCCATTGGCCGCAATCACTTTGTCAATGGCCATTGAATAAGCCTCCTGATAATATTGTATTTGATTTTCCCACAATGCGATAGACGACACATCTTTCGCATTGTCCATATATTCTTTTCTCTGTTCGTCAGTGATGAGGGATATTTCGCGGATTCTCTCCGCTACCGCATCCACCACATCCTGATAATTGGAGTCATTGCGCTCGACGACCGTGATGCCGGGGTGCTCCTTGTTGTAATGGGTATCCACCCACAAGCCGAATCCGGCGAGGGTCGTGGTCAATGTCGGCACACGGAATGCCAGACTTTCGAGCGGCGTATATCCCCAAGGCTCGTAATAAGACGGGAACAATGCCAGGTCCAGACCGATGAGCAGGTCATAGTACTTCATATTGAAGACGCCGTCATTGCCGTTCAGATATGACGGTATGAAATAGACCTTTATATCGGAGTCGGACGCATTGTCCAGCCCAAGTTCTCTGAATCTTCGCGTAATCTGGTCATATTCAGGGTTCATCAGGTAATGGGAAACCTGAGTCCTGTAGTCGGCGTTTCCTGTTCCGGAGAGTTTCGCCACAAGATCGCGGTCCGCGCCGTTATGGCCGGACGGAATCATGATGAAGGCATGAATCTGTTTTCCGCGCAGTCCTGAGTTCTTGACCTTGCTGACAGCATCGATGAACACGTCAATGCCCTTGTTCCTGTATTCGTAACGTCCGCCGATACCTATAAGTATCGCATCTTCAGGGACTTCGGAGCAAGACATTGCGGCAGCGACTTCACGCAGCTTTCCTCTGGCGGCGGCGCGCATGCGCACGTATTCTTCGTCAGTAGCCGGGGTAAAGCTGTTTTCGAAGCCGTTCGGCGTCACCACATCGACAGGCCTGCCCAGGAAGTGTTCGCACTCCCTGGCAGTTATGTCGCTCACCGTGGTGAATACGTCTGCATTCTCTGCTGACTTCCTTTCGAGAGAGTAGAGTGCAGTGACATTGAACTGACGCGCCTTGTCATCCGGGTTGTACGTCTCCATCGAATCGTAAAGCGGCAAGTTGTTTCCAGCGAGACACCTTCCGACCACGGTAGCGTGTGTCGTGAAGACGGTGGCCACCGGCAACTTCCTGTATTTCAGGTACAATACGCCGGCTCCAGTCTGCCATTCATGGAACTGGGCGACCACCTTGTCTGAAGATGAGAGATAGAAATTATAGAAACTCTCTATCACCTTTCCGGATACATATCCGAACAGTGCAGACTCCTTGTAATCCCAGTTTCCGGTGATGGAGTCCACCCCGAAAACTTCCCAATATTTACCGAGAATCCAGTTCTGCTCCGTAAGGAACTGCTTGAAATCCACAAGGATAGCCACAGGATTACCCGGAACGTTCCATTTTCCGATTCTTAGTCTGAGGCCACTTTTGGCTGCCTCCAGACGCCAGTCCTGCCACAATAAAGGGTCTTCGTGGAAATCGGGATTCGCATCCGTATCCATCCAGACGTCAGGACCGATAAGAACATGATGTCTATTCAGCTGTGATTTGAGGAACAGGGATTTCGTAGCGATGACGGTGTAGATACCTCCGACCTTGTTACATACTTCCCAACTGACCTCAAACAGATAATCAGGTTTGTTCAGTTCTTTCGCCATTCTTATTCACTCTTCTTTTTCACGGCTTTTTTCGCCGGCTTCGCAGTAGTCTTTGCAGCCGGTTTGGCAGCCGTAGTGCGCTTGCTTACAGTCTTTTTCGGCGCAACAGGTTTCTTCTCCGGCTTAACTTCCGGAGCATTTGAATCCGCAAATTTAGCAACAGTTGCGGAATATTCATCATTTACCCTGATAATAAAATCACTCAAAACGTTCATATAGTTGATAAACGCCTCGTATGGAGTGTCATAAGGGTTGAAATATTTGTGGACTTCACCGTCGGAGAAGAACTTCGTGCACATATAATAGAAGTGGTCACTCTCCTGAAGATGTCCGAATTCATTGAACAGGGCAGGATCATTGATGAGGGCGAGCTTCTCGTAGAGGCCGTACAATTTGTTGAAGGCTTCCTGCTGGAGTTCGTTTCCGAGCCATGCGGTAACGTCGCGCTCCTCGTCAGCCCATGAAATCGGCTCAGGGACTTCGAGTTCCGATACCGGCTTGCAATGCTTGGCCACCTCGGCAGGTGTAGCAAATGCGAACGTGCCGTCCTTGAGCACAGCCTCAGGCAGATATTTCATGAAATCGAAGATGCCGGTAGATGCGCTCTGGTGCTCTCCGAATGTCTCATAATCCATGAACAGGTTTATCACGTCACCGGATGCGGCCACCTCGTTCTTCATCCAAGAGAGGAATTTGTCGCCTGAAAGCGGCCACTCTTTCCAGCCTCTGTCTGAGAAACGGAATGCGATATCGTCGCTGAACTCATAGTTCCTGAGAAGGAGCTTCAGCCTCGGCTGTTTCGGATCAGAGTACACGAAATCAGGGCTGCGCCATCCCAGGATGTGCTTTGCACCCTCGGTCAGCATTGTCTTGAATCCCATATCGTAAACCTGGGCGCCGATAGCGTCGGAATAGATGAGCTCGGTGTTGCGGAAGGTGACAGGTGTCACTCCGAAATACTGCTCGACAGCGGCCTTGTGCTTCAGGACCTGATGCTTGAACTCCGCCTCGGAAGCGAGGGAAGCCAATGAATGATAATAAGTTTCGCTCAGGAATTCCGCGCAGCCGGTGTCGGCAAGCTTGCGGAAGCTGTCGATGACTTCCGGAGCATATCTCCCGAACTGCTCCAATGCTGAACCTGAAATGGAGAAGGCCACCTTGAATGCGCCGTCATATTTCTTGATAAGATCCAGGAGAAGGCTGTTCATCGGCAGGTAGCAAAGTTCCGAAACCCTGCGGAGAATTGTCCTGTTCGTAAAGTCATCATAATAATGTGAATCTTTACCTATATCGAAGAACCTGTAAAGTCTCAGTCTGGTAGGCTGGTGAATCTGAAAATACAGGCACAGACTTTTTTTGCTCATATCTTTAATTTTTTATTTTATCACTGATTCATAAACGCTCTTTATCTTGGCAGCGGCGTTGTTCCACTTGAGGGTATTGACCTCATCATAGCCATACTTGGACGCGAAGTCCGCAAGTGCAGGATACTGGAGAAGAGCATAAATCTCATCTGCCATGGCATCCACATCCCAGAAGTCCACCTTGAAAGCGTATTTCAGGACCTCCGCAGCACCTGACTGTCTGGAAATTACCGACGGCACTCCGGAGCGCATGGCTTCCAGAGGAGAAATACCGAACGGCTCGGAAACCGACGGCATCACGTATACCTCGGACAATGCGAACATTTTCTGGACCTCTGCCCCGCGCAGGAATCCGGTGAAATGGAACCTGTCGGAAATTCCGAGTCTTGCCACCTGGCGGATCGAGCGGTTCATCATATCTCCGCTGCCGGCCATGACGAAACGTACATTCTTACATTTCTTGAGGACCTTGGCTGCTGCCTCGATGAAATATTCCGGACCTTTCTGGAAGGTGATACGTCCGAGGAAAGTAACGACTTTCTCTTTCACTCCCCTCTCCACCTGTATCTCGCTTCGTCCGCTGAAATCCACCGCGTTATGGACGGTGACCACCTTGGAAGGATCGATGCCGTACTTGGTTATGACAATGTTCCTGGTCAGGTCGCTGACGGTGATTACCCTGTCGGCAGCCTCCATACCGCGTTTCTCGATATCGTATACGCGGGTGTCAATATTGTTGTCACTGCTCCTGTCAAACGATGTCGCATGCACATGTACGACGAGCGGTTTTCCGGAAAGGCGTTTCGCGGCGATGCCGGCCATGTACGTAAGCCAGTCATGTGCATGGATGACATCGAATTCGCCCTTATGAGTCATTGCGATAGTACCTCCGACCATTGCGTATCTGGCAACCTCTTCCATGAGATTGGAACCGTATTTGCCGGAGAATTTGTAAGTCTGGCCGTAATGTATGGAGAAATCACGGACCTGGCGTTTCCTGTCCTCTTCCACCAGAGAATGGAACTCTGCCGGATCCAGGTAAGGTACCATGTTGGTGCCGATATGCACGAACTGTACCTTGTCCAGAAAATCATCCACGTTCATGGTACTGGAAACCTCGACCGGGATTTCGCTGGCATTGATAATGTCCGCTGCGCTCCTGTCTTCGTCTCCGGACGCCGACGGCATCACGAACATGGTCTGTACTCCATTGTGAGCCAAGCCTTTAACAATACCGTAGCAGGCTGTACCCAGTCCGCCGGCAATATGTGGAGGGAATTCCCATCCGAACATCAGCACTCTCATTATCTTTCCTCCTTATATTTGTTGATCAGATTTTCCACATAGAGAAGAGCAGCGGTGCTCATCGCAGAAGATATTGCTCCGTGCGGCTCGTGAGGAGGGTCGCCGTCATAGAGTTCGGAGAACATTCCGACGCCATGCTTGTTGAGGTCATCATAGAATCCCTCCATCAGCCATTCCGCACGTTTGCAGAATGCCTCGCCATCCATTCTGAACTTGATGCGGGCATAAGGCAGGAGCAATGCCGGCCATGCACAACCCTGATGGTATGCCAGGTCACGTTCCCTCTGTGTCCCTTCGTACACTCCCCTGTATTTCAAGTCCCTAGGGGACAATGTCCTGATGCCTCTGGATGTCACGAGCTCCCTGTCCACGACATTCATCATGCTGCCGAGCACGGTGTCATCCACCGGCTGATGGTGCACTGCAAGGGCGAAGAGCTGGTTAGGGCGGACATCTGTATTCTGTCCGTTATTGTCCACATAATCAGCAAGATATCCCTTATCCGGCATCCAGAACATCTTCTGGTAGTTCTCTGCCACCATATCTCTTACCGGAGACCATTTCTCCACGAATCCGCTTGTCTTGCGGCCATACTTGCTTTCCATCTCGATGGCGAAGCACAGCATATCATACCAGAAAGCATTGGTCTCCACCTGATAACCTGCCCTTTCGGTGACAGGACAGCCGTCGATATAGGCATTCATCCATGTCAATGCAGTTCTGTCTTTCTGTGCCCATAGAAGGCCGTTCGGCTGGAGGGAAATCTCCTTCCTGCATCCGGGAGCATAGCTTTCAATGACTTTCTTCACCACATCGCCGTATTTGCTCCATACCTTTTTCGCAGGTGCACCGGCATTGACATATTCCTGAAGAACAGTGGAGAGCATCAGCGGCGCTTCGACCTGCGTGGTTCTGGAGTAGAACCTTTCTTCGTTGTCGGCGATGATATTGTCCAGAATCTCCTCGAACTCGGCGAGCTTGCCCGTGGTCAGGGTGAATCCCGGAAGTGAGAACATCGTCTCTCTCAGAAGTCCGGTGTAAAGCCATGAGAATCCGGCAGTTATCATCTTATGTCCATTTCTGTCGCGTGTCAGGAGGTCTGCGCAATGCAGCAGCTGGTCATGGTAATTGCCGATGCCTTTCATTCCCTTCAGGGCAGCATTGAACTTGCGTGTGATCATCCTCGGATTCTCCTCTTCGACTGATGCCGAAAAGATTATGGAATCGCCCTCTTTCATTTTCAGGATGAAGGAGCCCGGCACGAAGAGGTCTTCCTTGCAGTCGAATCCGCGGCGGGCCTCATCGGAATATGTGATTCCGTTGTACCAGTACGGGGATGACTTGAATGTGAAACCGGAGTTGCTCAACTGCAGGTTCAGGTCAGGGAATCCCTGGTACATGTTGAAGGAAACGCCGTTCTGGATATCTTCGTAGTCGGTGCGTGCCTCGGAGTTCTGCTTCGTAAGGCTGTGGATGTTCCTGAAAGCGAGGAACGGTTTCAGATACAGTTCCACTTCGGCCGGAGACCTGCGCAATTCATAGCGGATCATCACCTGATCCTTGTCAGGAGCCAGCAGAATGCTTTTCACGAACTCCATCTCTCCTACCCTGTAGACCACTGTAGGCACAGGATCCGCCATGAAGTCCACAATATATTTGTGTCCTCTAGGTTCGTAGATTTCTCCGTAGC
Source organism: Bacteroides sp. CAG:709 (assembly GCA_000434935.1). GTDB lineage: Bacteria > Bacteroidota > Bacteroidia > Bacteroidales > UBA932 > Cryptobacteroides. The sequence goes on from FR882200.1 coordinate 21,236, forward strand.
AATGAATTCCGAGGTTGAACATCTTCCCGTTCACGGAAAGGCTCTCGTCAACCGATGACAGCAGCATGTATTTGCTGCCTCCGAAATTATCCACGGGGACTCCCAAAAGGCCGTGGTAACGTCTTGTGTTGCACGTGACAATCGAGGTGTTGCAATATGCACCCGTCTTGTTCGCGCAAATGATCTCCCGTTTCAATGAATACGACAGATTCACAAGCTCGGCCTTGTTGAATTTCAGAAATGCCATATTATATATCAATTTACTTAATTTTCACCAAAACAAGCGCACAACGGCTAGGCAGATATACTGACAATGCCGTGTCCGCGTGATGAAGTTCTCCGGTAGTTAGTCTGGCGAAGCCATCGTAGCACTTTTCATCAGAATCAAGCACCAATTTCCAGTCTCCTTCCGGGGCTTCGAACCCATAATCGGAAAAAGAACCTGATGGATTGAAATCGAATGCAAAGATATAACTTCCACGGCGGAATACCAACACTTTCTTTTCTTCGTCCGCCCTGATGAGCTCCGGTCTGAACGCCAGAATTCCGGAATCACGGAACAGGTGCACCATGTCTTCATCGAAATTCATAAGGTATTTGTACCTAAGGTAATCCGGTTTGCAGAGCGACCATTGCCTGCGCGCATATTTGTAAGACCAGCCGTTCCCGGCACGCGGAAAATCAATCCACTCCGGATGCCCGAATTCATTGCCCATGAACGTAAGGTATCCGTCGCCTGCGGTCGCGAGCGTCACGAGCCTGATGAGTTTATGAAGGGCAATGCCTCTGTCCACGACGAGATTTCTCGATTCCACATTCATCGAGGTGTACATCTCCTTGTCCATCAGTCTGAATATCAATGTCTTGTCACCGACAAGCGCCTGGTCGTGGCATTCAGCATAGCTGATGGTCTTCTCATCCGCCCTCTTGTTCGTCAGTTCCCACCATATTTCTCCCATGCTCCACTGCTCATCGCTCTTCTCTTTCAGCCATTTGATCCAATGGTCCGCGATTCCCATAGCCATGCGGAAATCGAATCCGAGTCCGCCGGATGCGAAAGGAGCCGCGAGTCCGGCCATGCCGCTCATGTCTTCCGCAATCGTAATCGCATCAGGGTCAATCTCTTTCGTAAGCATAGCCGCGAGCGCAAGGTAGGTCACGGCATTCTCGTCGACACCGTCATTGAAATAATTGTCATAACCGACGAAGTCCTTGCCGAGGCCGTGGTTCCAGTACAGCATGCTGGTCACGCCGTCGAACCGGAAGCCGTCCAGGTGGTATTCTTCCATCCAGAACTTGCAGTTCGAGAGTAGGAAGTATTTGGTTTCGGATTTTCCGTAGTCGAAGCATCTGGAGCCCCATGCAGGATGATGCCCCTGGCTGCCCTTATAGAAATAAAGGTCTTCCCGCCCGTCGAAAAGGCTGAGGCCTTCCGCCTCATTTTCAACACTATGCGAGTGCACGATATCCATAATCACGGCAATTCCGCGTGAATGGGCCTCATCTACCAGCCGCTTGAATTCTTCCGGCGTGCCGAAACGTGACGAGAGCGCATAGAAATTGGAAACCTGATATCCGAAGGAGCCGTAATAAGGGTGCTCCTGCAATGCCATTATCTGCAATGTGTCATAGCCGAGCTTCTCCACATGCGGAAGAACATTGACCCTGAAATCTTCGAACGTGGCGACTTTTTCCTCCTCGGAGCTCATTCCGATATGGCATTCATAGATAAGGGGATGCGGGCGCGGACCCGGGCTCTTGTGCTTCCAGACGTACGGCTTTTCGGGCTCCCACACCTGGGCGCTGAACACCTTGGTCACAGGGTCCTGGACCACACGGCGCACATACGACGGCAGACGTTCTCCGCCGCCGCCCGGCCATTCGATGAACAGCTTGTAAAGCTCGCCATGATGCAGGAACATTGACGGAAGCCGGATTTCCCAATTTCCGCCGCCTGTCGGCTGCAATGCGTATGCGGAGGTGCGCTTCCAGTTGTTGAATTCACCTATCAGGTATATGCGGCTGGCATTCGGCGCCCATTCGCGGAAAATCCAGTTCCCGTCGGCCTCACGGTGCAGGCCATAAAAAAGGTGGTTGTTCAATCCCTTGGACAGCGAGCCGTCCACGGCGATCTTGTCACGTTCCGCTTCAATGCGAGCGTGTCTGGCTTCTATCGCTTCCTTGTACGGAGCCAAGTATGGGTCCGTCTCATATATCATTGAATGTCGTGTCATGGCTGGCATATATTATATGGTATCTATATTTTCGACCTTGTCCCTGACCGTGCGCAGGTAGGCCCGGCAGGAGGCGACAAGTTCGCTTGAACGTCTGACATATTTGTCTATATCGTCAAGTCCCGTGGACGGGTCCTCGACTTTCACCGCGATTTTTTCAAGTTCATCGACAGCTTTTTTATAATCGAATTTATCCATAGTCAATTATTTTCCGGGGTTGTAGTTTTTCACTTCGCAGTCCAGCCGCCCGTCGGCAAACATGACAGAGACATTGTCCCCTGCCTTCCTGCCGGAGGCGCTTTTCAGCACGACGCCGTCGCCGTCCAGCACGAGCACATATCCTCGGGACAATATTTTTCTCGGGTCTGCGCCCTGGATTCTGGCTTCCAGCAGGTCCACTTTCGAGGACATCAGCGAAATCTTGTTCAGAAAGGCCGTTTTCAGACGGGTTCCGTATGATACAAGAGACTGGTCCTCAGCAGCATAGATATCCAGAAAGACATCGGCCAATGCTGTCGGCGTCTTCACGTATTCCCATGCGGCCATGTCGCAGATATGGTAGTCCTGGTCATGTCCGACAGCCGTGAGCACGGGAACGGGACAACGCCCTATCGCCGCACCTACCTCATAATCATCGAAGCAGGCAAGGTCCAGTTTCGCACCGCCGCCACGCAGAATCAGCACGGCATCATACCCGGGACTTGCCCCGGATGCAGCGGCAATGGCCTCCGCTATGGAAGACGGAGCCGCAACACCCTGCATCACAGCCTCGAAGAGGTCCGTGTGGAAGGTAAAACCGTAATCGTTTTCGTGCAGATGGCGCATGAAATCCCGGTAACCTGCCGCGTCCGGCGCAGAGATGACAGCAAGCCTGTAAGGCAACGGCGCCAATGTCAGCCGCTTCTGACGGTCCAGCAGTCCCTCCCGCTTCAGCCGTTCAATGGTTTCCTGCCGCTCGCGCTCCTTGTCCCCGACAGTATATTCCGGGTCAATGTCGTCGATTATCAATGACAGTCCATATAGCTGGCTGTAGTTCACCTGCACATGGACGAGAACATTGATGCCCTCCTGGAGCGGTATTCCTGTAACTGATTGGAAATAAGGCGCAAGCATTCTGAACTTGGAGCTCCAGATTATCGCCGTGGCCTTGGCGGCCAGTCCTGCGTCCCCGCTCTGCGACAATTCCAGGTAACAATGTCCTCCTGCTCTCGCCTTGACAGCGCTGATTTCTGCTTTCACCCACATCTTCGCAGGAAAAGAATCCTCCAGCACCGTCCTGAGTTGCGTCTGCAACGTATATAAGTCTATGGCATTTCTATCCATATATGTATAATCTATATGACCATGTCATCAATTGTGTGGTTCTTCAAATTTACGATTGGTTTTGGTCAAATCAAAATCGGGACACCACTTATTTCGCAATCTTTCGCATTACGGAAAAATAACTTCATTAAACTTTAACAACAGGGTGTGCGGTCCAATGATTTTTGCTATATTTGCAACGCTTTTGGTTAAAAAGCAAAAGTTAAATCCATACAGTTTCTTAGAAACCGTCATTTGATGAAAACGAATATGAAAATCTCAAGCGCGAAATTTGCGGGCAGCAGCACGCAGGTTACGCAAAAACCGGCCAGAAAACTGCCCGAGTTCGCTTTCATCGGAAGGTCCAACGTGGGTAAATCATCATTGATAAACATGCTTTGCGGAAACGGCAAGCTGGCCATGACTTCCGGTACTCCCGGAAAGACCAGACTGGTGAACCATTTCCTCATAAACGACAGCTGGTATCTGGTGGACTTGCCGGGATACGGATTCGCCAAACTTCCGGAAAAAGAGCGTGCCAAACTCCAGGATGTCATTCGGGATTACCTGAACCACTCACAGGAAATGGTCATGCTCTTCGTGTTGATAGACGTTCGGCATGAAATCGGAAAGATTGACATGGATTTCCTTAACGAACTGGGTGACAGCGACATACCATTCGCCATCATCTTCACCAAAGGCGACAAGCTGGGTCCTGTGGCAAGGGCTGCGCAGCTGGAGCGGGACAAGGAACAGCTCGGAGAGTTTTGGGAAGAGCTTCCGCTCAGCTTCGTAAGTTCTTCGAATTCAGGTCTCGGAAAGGAGGAAATCCTGGGCTACATCGGCTCCGTGCTGGAGGACCTGAAGAGCAAGGACGAGGCGGAACAAACCAAATGATCGACATTTACAGAACAAACCAATAACTTAAAAATGAACACCGTACACAAAATGGAATTGTTTGCCTGCAGGGCCTCGAAAGACTTTGCTGCAAAGGTAGTTGACGAGTTGAACAGACTTCAGCCGGAAGGAGAGGGACAGATTCACCTCGGAGATTCAGAAGTTACCGTCTTCAGCGACGGTGAGTTCCAGCCTTCTTTCACTGAAAGCGTACGTGGAGCTACAGTATTTATTCTGCAGTCCACATTCCCGCCGGCAGAGAATCTGATGGAGCTTCTTTTGACAATCGATGCAGCCAAGAGGGCTTCAGCTTACAAAGTCATCGCAGTCATGCCTTACTTCGGATGGGCAAGACAGGACAGGAAAGACAAGCCGAGAGTTTCCATCGGAGCCAAGCTCGTAGCCAATCTTCTCTGCGCCGCAGGAGTTGACAGAATCATGACCTGCGACCTCCACGCTGACCAGATCCAGGGATTCTTCGACATTCCGGTAGACCATATTTATGCAAGCAAGGTGTTCATACCTTACCTGAAATCTCTCAAAATCAAGGATTTGGCAATCGCTGCTCCTGATATGGGCGGCGCCAAGAGGGCCAATGCCTATGCCAAGGATCTCGCATGTCCGGTCATCATCTGCCACAAGTCAAGAGAGAGAGCGAACGTGGTCGCATCCATCACTGCTATCGGTGAGGTAGAGGGCAAGAACGTGGTCATCGTCGACGACATGATCGATACCGCAGGAACATTGACCAAGGCCGCTGACATCCTGATGGAGAAGGGCGCGAAGAGCGTGCGCGCATGTGCGACCCACGCAATCCTTTCAGGACCGGCTTACGACAGGATCAATGCTTCCAAGCTTTCAGAGGTGTATGTAACTGATACAATCCCTCTTACGAGCAATCCTGACGTGGACAAGAGCAAGATCAAGGTGGTTTCGATGACGGAGACATTTGCAAGAATCATCCGCAAGGTCTGCGACAACGAGCCTATCAGTCCAGAGTTCATTTTCTAAAAAAGTTCAATATATAATGGAAGTCTTTCTGGCAGCATTGGTACTCGTCGGATTCGGGGTCTTGGGAATGTGTTTCAACATCATATTCCGCAAGAACGGCCAGTTTCCGCAGACGGATGTCGGTTCGAATGAAAACATGAAGAAGCTCGGCATCAGGTGCATGCGCGAGGAAGACGACGAACGCTTTTCGAAAACGCACGGCGGTAACGGTTCCGGAGCTACATGTTCCGGAACTTATAGCGACTCCTGCATAGGATGCGGCCTGTATCCGCTGGAGAAGAAAGCAGAAAAGAAGGGCCAGAGCCCTATATTATAAACAAGAAGCCCGGGATACGGGAAAAACAATCTTCTCGTGAGAGTAGATATCAACTAGTAAAAAGATGAGTCTAGTAGCAATTGTAGGACGCCCGAATGTGGGTAAGTCCACACTTTTCAACCGCCTCGTAGGTATGAGGCAAGCCATTGTAGATGAAACCGCAGGCGTTACGCGCGACAGGCATTACGGAAAATGCGAATGGTGCGGCAAGGAGTTTTCAGTGGTGGATACCGGAGGATATACTTCCGGTTCTGATGACGTTTTCGAAGAGGAAATCAGAAAACAAGTAGTAATCGCCATTGAAGAGGCGGATTTGATAATGTTCATGGTGGAAGCTTCCACCGGAATCACCGACTACGACGCTGAGATCGCAGGTCTGCTCAGAAGGAGCGGCAAGCCCGTGGTCGTGGCTGTCAACAAGGTGGATTCCGGCGAAAAAGTTTTCGACACCTACCAGTTCTATGGCCTCGGCCTCGGAGAAATATGGAGCATTTCCGCAGCGAACGGCAGCGGCACAGGCGACCTTCTGGACGAGGTCCTGAAGAAACTTCCCGAAGATACGGAGGCTGAGGATGAGCATCCGGGCGTACCGAGAATCACCATCGTGGGCAAGCCTAATGTCGGCAAATCGTCTCTGACCAATGCGCTTCTCGGTGAGGACAGAAACATCGTGACTTCTGTCGCCGGAACCACAAGAGATTCAATATCATCCTATTACAACAAGTTCGGACACGAATTCATGTTCGTGGACACTGCCGGCATCCGCAAGAAGAACAGGGTCAATGAGGACTTGGAGTTCTACTCCGTGATGCGTTCCATCAGGGCTATCGAGCACAGCGATGTCTGCATCATGATGATCGATGCCACCACAGGTATGGAGGCACAGGACATGAACATCTTCAACCTCATCAAGAAGAACAGAAAGGGTTGTGTCCTGGTTGTGAACAAGTGGGACCTCTTCACGAAAGAGAGCAACACGATGGCGGAATACACCAAGGCATTGAAAGCGAGAATCGCTCCGTTCAATGACGTGCCTATCATCTTCACATCCGTGCTGAAGAAGCAAAGAATCCTGGATGTGCTGAATGAGATCGCACACGTATGGGACAATTACTCGCGCAAGGTAAGCACTTCCAAGCTCATGGATGCAATGCTTCCGGAAATCGAGAATTATCCACCTCCGATGTGGAAGGGCAAGCTGGTGAAAATCAAGTATATGACCCAGCTTCCTACCAGATTCCCGGCATTCGCGTTCTTCTGCAACTTGCCGCAGTACATCAAGGATCCATACAAGCGTTTCCTGGAGAACAAGCTCCGCGAGCACTTCGACCTGACAGGCTGCCCTGTGCAGATGTTCATGCGCCAGAAATAACGGCACATCGCCGAACCAAAAATGAGGGTCACCCGGAATTGCGGGCGACCCTCATTTTTAATATTGTATTGACAGTCAGATTATACGCGCTGGCCGTATGAACGGTCTGTGGTATTTACTGTGATGACGTCATCCTGGTTGATGAAGAGAGGAACCATGATCTTGGCACCTGTCTCAAGTGTACACTCTTTAAGAGCACTGGTAGAAGCGGTATTGCCCTTTACTGCTGGCTCGGTGTAGGTAACCTTCAATGTAACGTATGTAGGAAGCTCGCAGGTGAGGCATCTTTCCTCGTCTACCAAGAACATCATCTCCACGTGCTGTCCTTCTTTCATGAGGTCTGCGTTCTCCACAACATCCTTAGGAAGGTGAATCTGCTCGAATGTCTCCTCGTGCATGAAGTTGTATCCATCCTCATCACCATAAAGGAACTGGTAAGGACGTCTTTCGACATTGATAGTATCAACCTTCGCACCTGCGGTGAAAGTATTCTCGAGGATTCGTCCGTTCTCAAGGTTACGGAGTTTAGTCTTTACGAATGCTGGACCTTTTCCCGGCTTTACGTGCTGGAAATATACGAGCACACATGGTTTACCGTTGAAATTCAGGTACATTCCGTTTTTGAAATCAGCTGTTGTTGCCATATATCTAATAAAATTTGATTCAGTTTTCCGAATGACGGCGCAAATTTATAAAAATGCGGCGTAACTGCCAAATTTTCATTGAAAATGAGCTGAATATGTCCTTAGCCGTTCAATGCCAGGATGCGTGACGCGACAGATTCGAGAAGCCATTTCGGGGTAGATGTGGCACCGCAGACACCGACGCGGTCGTCATGGCGGAACCACTCCGGACGGATTCCCTCTTCATCGCTGACATGATAAGTCCGGATATTCAGGGAGCGGCAGAGATTGCAGAGAACTTTGCCGTTCGAGCTCTCGCTGCCGGAGACGAAAATTATGATATCATGATGCAATGCGAAGTCAGAGAGCCTTTCATGGCGTCTCGCCACCTGCCGGCAGATGGTATCATGCACCGCCAGAAGACCAGTGCCGCGGAAACGCTCCTCGGACAACTCATGTTCCTTCGCCATCGCTTCGCGCAATGCACAGCAGATGGCAGAATACTCGGCAGGGCTCTTGGTGGTCTGCGAAAAGATTTCCACGGGGCCTTCAAGACGGATTTTGCCGGAGGACAATGCTTCCATGAACATGTCCATATTTTCTATCACGACCGCATCGCCGCCCACCTGGCCGAGAAGCCCCAGCACCTCGGCATGGCCGACCTTTCCGAAAATCACGATCTGACCGCCGGCGGCATTGACACGGGCATAGGCCTCGCGGATGCTTTTCTGGAGATTCAGCACCACCGGACAGGTACAGTCAATCACCTCAAGGCCAAGCTCTTCTGCCTTGGAGTATGTGGAAGGCGGTTCGCCATGAGCGCGGATAAGAAGGCTGTCGCCTTTATGGAGGGATGAGAGATCCGACAGGCCGATCGTCACAAGCCCGGCTGCACGAAGGCGCGAAAGTTCCGCCTCGTTATGCACAATGGAGCCCAAAGAATATAATCTGGAATGTTCCGCGCCCGAAAGATATTCCTCGGCGCGGTCAACTGCCCTTATCACTCCCCCGCAGAATCCGGAATCCGGATCGATTTCCACCGTAATGTTCATGTCGACTAAGCTCCGAATTTCTCCTTTACAAGATTACGAATCCAATCCATCTGATCATCGAGAGTCATATCTGTATTGTCCAGGACAATGGCGTCGGAAGCCTGCCTCAACGGGGATGTCTCCCTATGTGAATCAATATAGTCCCTCGTCTTCAAATTTTCCAGAACTTCCTTGAAATCAGGGTTTTGCCCTGACGTACGCATCTCTTTCAGACGACGTTCCGCACGGACATTGTCATCAGCGACCATAAAAATCTTCAAATCTGCATTCGGGAATACCGACGTACCGATGTCGCGTCCGTCCATGACGATGCGCTTGTTCTTTCCATATTCGACAAGTTTCCGGTCCACAAAACTGCGCACTTCCGGAATCACCGAAACCGGACTTACATGGGAAGAGACCCCGATAGTACGGATCTTGTCATCCACGCACTCGTCGCCGATAAAAGTATGACTGCCGCCGTCGGCGTACTCGAAACGGACATCCAGCGCAGGAAGGGCCGCGTCAAGAGCGGGAATGTCAATGCTACCGTCAGGAAGAACCATGCCATGCTCCATCGCGTACAGTGTCACGGCGCGGTACAATGCCCCTGAATCCAGGTAAAGAAACGAGAATTCCTTAGCTATGAGTTTGGCAAACGAACTTTTGCCTGTGGACGAATATCCGTCAATTGCAATGATTATATCTGGAACTTGCATTTGTAGTCGGTTGGTTTGGAGCAAAAATAGGCATTTTTTTTTATTTTTCCCTCATTATTTTCAGCTGCTGTATCTTATATGTGTCCTGCTTGAAAGTGACGAAGATGGTCACTTCGAAAGATTCGCCGCCGGCACTGAGCCTTCCGATGGCATATTTCATATTGGAACGGCCTGCCGTATGTGTTATGTCGAACCCTCGCGGGGAATAGCTGTCGAAGAATGCTTTAAGGATCTGTTTCGCCTGATTCTTGCTGGAATCGCTGGTGTTGGATATTATGGAAATCTCCAGGCTGTCGTCAAACCACGCCGAGAGTTTCTCCGCATCTCCAAGACGGATGTACTTGGCAATAGGAACGAACACATCGTACCCCTCATCCTGGGCAGATGTCTTATGTCCGCAGCAGCAGAACGCTACCGCAGCAGATAAGAATATGAGCAATCTGTTTTTCATACTGTTTTCCTACATTGTTGTACATCAAGCATTCTATTTGCAAATTCCGAGCCGCGAAAATGATTTTTCATTATCTTTGTGGATGACAAGATTGGAAAACGCGGAAGTCTGATGAAAATTTCATTGATAACAGTCGGAAAAACCGATGTGAAGTGGGTAAAAGAAGGCCTGGAGCTGTATGCCGGCAGGCTTTCCCACTATATACAATTCACTATCAACGAGATTCCCGAACTGAAGAATGCCTCGGCACTTTCCCGTGACCAGATAAAGGAAAAGGAAGGCGACCTGATATTGGGGCTGATACGTCCGGCGGACGACGTCATCCTGCTGGACGAGCACGGCAAGGAGTTCAGGTCAATGGAATTTGCATCCTATATCCAGAACAAGATGGCCTGCAGCGGCAGAAATATTGCATTCGTCATCGGAGGGGCATACGGCTTCTCACAGAAAGTCTATGACAGGGCAGACTCGAAGATGTCGCTTTCGAAAATGACTTTCTCCCACCAGATGGTCAGGACGATTTTCGCAGAACAGCTCTACCGGGCATTCACCATCATAAAGGGCGAGCCTTATCACCACGAATAGCAGAACATGTCCAAAACATTGAAACATAGTAAAGCACGAAAATTCTTCCGTTCATTGACGGGCAAGAACGCCGGTCTGCTGTTCTTCGCGATAGCGGCATTGAGCATCATTGCCAACATATTCCTGAACAGGAGGTCGGACTTTTCGGATTTCGCCGCCAAACGATTCACGAGCGCGGTAAACAAGCGGTTCGACAAGCTGGAATCATACATGAACACCGCGCTGGCCACATCGCCCGCAGATTGGCTGAACCTGAAAGGGATTCCTGAGGACATGGTCGTGTACCGCTATGCCGGCGACTCCCTGCAGTCATGGTGCAACCAGTTTTCATTGGACAATGACGATATCGCGGACCGCATGGTGGTGCAGCGGTTCGCAAATCTGCGTTACAACCTGATTTCACCTCTCGCGGAAGCAGACACCACGGTCAAGTTCATGAACATCGGGCCGAAATGGTACCTGGTGAAAGCGCTCTTCGGGAAAGGAGGCAGCCGCATAATCGGAGGACTTGAAATCAGGAACACATTGGATTCCAGGTCAATAAACGGGGTTAACCCGAAATTCAGGCTCTCGGACAGATTCTCATTGCAGCCGATAAGCTACAGCGGCG
>FR882200.1:32393-40880 GCA_000434935.1 Bacteroides sp. CAG:709
CAGCCGATAAGCTACAGCGGCGGCTCGGTCATTTCCGTGAACGGCTATCCGCTGATGAAAATCATACAGGAGACCACCAGGGTGATGCCGATTCTTCCTGACACTACAATGGTCTGGGTATCAGTGACTTTCATGATATTGGGAATAATGCTCTACCTGCATTTCAACCGCAGCCGCAAGGTATTGCGATTGGCAGTCGTGGCATTGACATTGATATTTCTGGCATTTTACCTTTTCGGATACGGGATGCAGGGGTCGTCTTTCCTCTTCTCGCCTACGATTTACGCGGACGGGCCGATGCTTTATTCCCTCGGTGCCGTATTGATCATAAACCTCTGGCTGATATTGCTTTTCTTCTCGACCTACATGGTAAGGAGAGACATTCTGGAATATGTCTTCGAGAAAAACACCAGGCACAGGGCCTCATTCATGATAGGCGCCACTGTCGCGTTCTGCATACTGCTGCTGGTCTACATAACGTTATCTTTCCGCAGCCTCATACTCAACTCGAACATTGGACTGGAGCTCTATAAAATCACACAGCTTGGACGATACACATTGTATATATATGTATCGTACCTGACTCTCATATCGGTGATTCCGATGGGGCTGCAGATGATCCGCGTGCCGGTCCACAGGCTCACGGGATTGAAATACAACATGGCATCCAGATTCGGACGTACTGCATTTTCGGTTTTCTGCGCCGTATATTTCATGAGCATGTTCTCGATTCTGGGGCGTGAAAAGGAGTTCAGCCGCGAGGAAATATGGATGAACCGCCTGTCAATAGACAGGGACCTCGGGCTGGAGCTGCAGCTGCGAGGCATCGAAAAGGTCATAGAAGCCGACAATTCCATACCGGAAGTCATCTTCACGACCAGGAACTACAGGGTGATATTGAACAGAATCACAGAGACTTACATGAGCCGCATATCGAAGGATTATGATGTAAGCCTCTACATCTACAAGGACAAGACCTCTGATCCTCAGATGCTGAAATTCATTGACGAGAGAATCCTGAACGGAAAGCCGATTGCTTCCGATTCCAGATTCCGGTACAGCCGGAACATGAACGGAAGGGCGCAATATGCAGGCATGTTCGTGTACTATACTCCTGACAAGGGTTCAGTGAGAATGCTGCTCGGCATAAATTCCAAGGCAGACCGTGAAGAACGTGGATACTCTTTCATATTGGATTCAGGGACACCGGGTTCCGTGACGATACCGCCGCTGTATTCGTATGCCAAATACATTGACGGAAAACTGGTCAGCTATAAGGGAGACTACCCGTACCCGACGATATTGTCAGGACAGTTCAAGGAGGACGGTCGTGACCCTGACCACAACAGGATAGCGTCAGGTTCATACGTCCATTTCTTCAACCATGTTTCGCCGGAAGAAGTGGTGATATTGTCCCGTCCGAGAATCAGCATATTGCAATACATATTGTCGGCGAGCATCGTCTGCCTGCTGACGTATTTCTGGATCAGCCTCTGCTGCCTGCGAAGGAAAAGGCGCGGCGATTTCGAGAAGAACTATTACAAATCCAGAGTGAACACGGTGCTTTTCCTGTCCATGCTCATGACATTGGTCACGATGAGCGTCATCATGGTGTTCTTCGTCTACAAGCGCAATGATGCCAACGTAATGAGGCTCATGAGCAGCAAAATCTCTACTATCCAGTCACTTATGGAGAACAAGACGAGGGCGCTGCATTCATACAGGGATATGCCGGCGAACGAGGTGTCAGCCATTATCGACAATATCGGAGACTACACCAGGTCGGACATAACGTTGTACAGTCCGGGCGGCAAAGTGTTCAACACCACGTCGCCTGAGATTTTCGAAAACATGATTATCGGTTCCAGGACCAATGATGAGGCGTACCGGAACATCATGTATAACAACAAGAGATACTACATCCACAAGGAGAGTCTCGGCGGCAAGAGTTTCTACACCATGTACGCGCCCATTTTCAATGATGAGGGCAAGGTCATGGCAATCTTGAGCGCACCATATACTGATTCCGGACTTTCGTTCAAGACAGATGCGATATTCCACTCCGTATTCGTGATGACGGTGTTCTTCATATTACTGATTATCACCAGGTTCTTCACGACAAGAGTGGTAGACAAGATGTTCCGCCCGATTATTGACATGGGACGCAAGATGGTATACGCCAGGACTGCGGGATTGGAATACATCATTTACGATAAGGAGGATGAGATTTCCGGACTTGTGAGGGCATACAACCTGATGGTACATGACCTTTCCGAGTCCAGCAAACAGGTGGCGCAGGTAGAGAGGGAGAGGGCCTGGAGCGAGATGGCGCGTCAGGTGGCGCATGAAATCAAGAACCCGCTTACGCCAATGAAGTTGCAGATACAGAGGCTGATACGCCTGAAGAGCAAGAACGACCCGAGCTGGGAGACAAAGTTCGACGACATATCCAGGCTGGTGCTCGACAGCATCGAGGTCTTGACCGATACGGCCAATGAATTCTCGACTTTCGCAAAACTCTATACCGAGGAGATGGTGCCTATCGACCTGGACCGCATGGCGTCCGACCAGATTTCAATGTTCGACGACAAGGACAATATCACTTTCCAGTATTTCGGACTGAAGGACGCGCTGGTAATGGGGCCTAAGCCGCAGCTGATCCGCGTGTTCGTGAACCTGCTGACCAATGCCGTGCAGGCTATCGAGAACCAACAGACGGAGGACATGGAGGCCGGGCGCGAGCCGAAGCATGGACAGATAATCCTTTCTGTCAGAAATAGTTCCAAGGAAGGGTTCTATGATATCGTGGTGGAGGACAACGGTCCCGGCATCAAAGATGAGAACCGAAACAGGCTGTTCACGCCGAATTTCACCACGAAGAGCAGCGGAACGGGACTGGGTCTTGCCATTTGCCGCAATATCCTGGAGCGCTGCGGCGGAGAGATTTCGTACAGCCGGTCGTTCTCCATCCAGGGGGCCTGCTTCACGATACGATTCCCGAAGAATATCGCGAAATCATAATAAAATACGAATAAAATTAGTAGTGAGATGAAAATATTGATTGTTGATGACGAAAGAGCTATCAGGAACTCATTGAGCGAGATCCTGTCAGATGAAGGATATAATGTGGAAGTGGCTGAAGATGGTCCTACGGCCATCGAGATGGCGGAGAAGGAACGCTATGACGTGATTTTCTGCGACATCAAGATGCCCAACATGGAGGGTACGAAAGTACTGGAAAAGCTCCGCAAGGACGGCATTGACTCCGCCATCATCATGATTTCCGGCCACGGCGACATTGAAACGGCCGTAGAATGCATAAAGAAAGGCGCTTTCGATTTCATCCAGAAGCCGCTGGACCTCAACCGGATACTGATCACCATCAAGAACGCGACGGAGCGCACGCAGATCATCACCGAAAACACCAATCTGAAGAAGAAAGTGTTCGGGCAACAGATGATAGGCGAATCCGCACCGATAAAACATCTGAAGGAGATGATAGAGAAAGTGGCGCCGACTGATGCCCGTGTATTGATTACAGGACCTAATGGTTCCGGTAAGGAGCTGGTAGCCAGGAGTCTGCATCAGCAGAGCAACCGCAGCGCCATGCCTTACATCGAGGTCAACTGCGCGGCCATCCCGTCAGAACTCATCGAAAGTGAGCTTTTCGGACATGAAAAGGGTGCATTCACATCTGCAATCAAACAGCATAAAGGAAAATTCGAACAGGCCGACGGCGGTACATTGTTCCTGGATGAAATAGGCGACATGAGCCTTGCAGCCCAGGCGAAAGTGCTGCGCGTATTGCAGGAAAAGAAACTTTCACGTGTCGGCAGCGACAAGGATATCATCGTGGATGTCAGGGTTCTGGCTGCCACGAACAAGGATTTGAAAGCGGAAATCGAGAAGGGCACATTCAGGGAGGACCTTTATCACAGATTGAGCGTAATCGTCCTCCACGTGCCGTCACTGGACGAAAGACGTGACGATATTCCGCTGCTGGTCAAGTACTTCAACGACCAGGTGAGCACAGAATCCGGTATGCCTAAGAAGGATTTTTCTCCGGAAGCCATCAAGATGCTCCAGGAAAAAAGCTGGACGGGAAACATCCGTGAACTGCGCAACGTAGTCGAGCGCCTGCTGATCCTGGGCAGCAACCCGGTATCCCCGCAGGACATCCGCGACTATGTGAATATCGGGTAAAACGCTCCTCCATTTTTGTCATGCTACTCTTTTGAGGACGTGGATTCGAAACAAACGCAGGAATCGCACAGGCCCCGAGGGGTGGTCATCCACGCAGCTGGCGGGACGCGGCCACACTCCGTTTCGGGAGACATTGATATTCAACTAGTTACAAAATAAAGCGTGGAAACGTAGCCAAAAATAGGCCGCATTTCCACGCTACTATTAAAATGATACCTGATTATCAATAGGTTACAAATCCAGCCGTGGCCGCGTCCCGCCAGGTAGCCCTCGCTAGCAGAAGTCCATCAGACAGCTGTGTCCCGCTTTCAGAATTTTTACCAAGTTTTTTTAAGGATTACTTAATCAATTTTGCGATAAGCGGAGATGTAGCCAGGTTATCATTTCGGTGAGAACATCCGGGGAGAAGGTTTCTTCGATTTCTTTGTACTCTGACACTTCACCGGTCCGGCAGTGCTGGAACAGATGGTTCAGCCCGATTTCGGCCTTGACGACATTGACCGAAGATTCATCAGCAAAAGTATAGCCTCCGGAAAGGCCTTGGCGAAGAAGTGACAGGTTGCGATCGCAGTCTACCTGGGTATCCTTGGTGCCATTGAGAGCCATTACCGGACATTTGACCGAGCCTAAGATATCCGACACATTCATTCCCAAGAAATATTTCATGTAAGGAGTTTTCAATGAAGTACTTAGCATGAATGCATTCTGCTTGAGCCCGGCAGGGAGACAGTAGTTGTCAGGAGACGGTAACGACATATCATTGACAACAGCCGCGTAGGCGTCAGCAAGAAATCTGCAATAGTTGTTGGTTTCGGATTCAGGCATCCCGGTCATCTGGAGCGCTCGACGGTTCTGGTCCAGAAGCGTTTCGGAACCGGAGGCCACCATGCCTGCAAGGCTAATCACGAAATCAGCCTTGCCTTCCGCAGCCAACATCAGCGCAATGCTTCCGCCTTCACTGTGTCCGAGAACTCCGACATGGTCAAACTTCTCGCGCAGAAGACCGATCCCGGCAAGAGCATCATTCTTCAAGTCCTCCGTGGTACAGGAAACGACATCGCCTGTGGACTCACCGAATCCCCTGTCATCATATCTCAATGTCGCAATCCCGGCCTTGGCAAACGCATCGGCAATCACTGCAAACGGCTTATGACCGAACATTTCCTCGTCGCGATTCTGCTGCCCGCTTCCGGTAACCATGAGGAGCACAGGAGTCTGGCGGGAACAGTTCTCCGGCATTGTCAATGTCCCTTTCAGAACAGCATCACCATTGGAAAATGAAACATCGGCATTGACATAGGCAAATGGCCCGACAGGGGTCTGGGGACGCCTCAGAACCGGGGCTCCCGGGACCAACGGCAAAGTAAATGACATTCCATTCTGAGTAAATGTCCCGGTGATGAGTTTACCTGTCCAAAGTCCTTTGTATGAAGCATTTATGGACGGCACTTCCAACTCAATGGAACCAAATGCGGAGCGTTTTACCGATACCGGAATCTGCTTCGCGCCCTGGTCTGGCACATCGAGAGTGGCGGTGCTGTCGCCAATGTGAAAAACTAGCGAAAGCGTCGTGCCGGAAACGTCCAACCTGCCGCTCCAAGTCCCCGTCTGCGCCAATGACGCCGTCGCGATAAAGGTCAATGTCAATGCTGCAAATATTCTTTTCATTTTTCGAGCGATTTCCCGTAAATATAGGATTATTCTCATCAACGACAGCAAAATAATGTTACATTTGTGCCCAAACACGAAAGACACATGGGCAATAAGGTTCTGATTATGATGTTGTTGGCGTTTCTTGGATTCGCGTCATGCGGAAAAGAGGACGGCAGTGAACGGATTCCGGACAAGGAGCCGCCGGTCGGCATTGACTTTCCGGAGGATGACGGGGCTAAGCGGCTGCCGGCAGACGGGGCACTCGCGCTGCGCGAATTGTTGACGGCAGTGGACCCTGCAAAGACATTGACTCCGGGAGAAACGAAGATTACGGAGAAGCAGTTTGCCGAGATCAAGCAATTCATTGACAACAACTTGAAAGCGGGCAGCAAGATTCAGACATACGACAATATTTTCAATTGGATCGTGAAGAATGTCAGATACGGCAGCGGAAATGAGACCATTTATCTCGACCCTTATGACGTGTTCATCCATAAGGTCTGCGTCTGTCAGGGTTATGCCAACCTGTTCAAGATAATGTGCCAGAGCCAGGATATTCCGGCAATGTGCGTGAACGGTTGGCTCGTCGGGGTCGGCGGCCATGCCTGGAACTACGCATATGTGGACAAAGAGTGGCACGTCAGCGACCCGACAAACGGCATTGACCACAAAATGGATGATACCGGGAAATATCGCGATGTGCTCCAGCCTGTCAGGGTGGATTTCAATCTCTTCGAGGACGGGAAGTTCGCGTATAATTTCGAGGAGGGCAGGCTCAATGTTGCAGAGGTGAAGGACTCCGGACTCGATTATGTGCTGGTGCCGTTCAGCATCAACGGCTTCAGAATCACGTCTTTCTGCCCTGTCAAAAAGGTCAACGGGTCATATGACAAGCTGTATCTGGGCAGCAATGTGGAGAGTGTCGGAGAGAACACGGTTTATCTGGGCAGCAACTTCAGTACCCTCCGCGAAATCAATGTCGATCCCGCCAACAAGTTCCTGACTGCATACAAGAATGTGTTATACAATACAGGTAACGATGCGCCGCACTTTATCCCGCCCGCGATAACCAGACTGGAACTCAAGCCGGTCAAGGTAATAGAAAAGAATTTCATCTGCCGCCTGAAAAACGTGGAGGAGATAGTTTTCGCGGAAGGGACAGAGAGAATCGAGGCTTATGCCGTGGAGAAGTGCTTGAATCTCAGGAAGGTGCATGTTCCGTCCACCGTGACGTACATGGACAAGGATGCAATATACGACTGCGGGGACAAAGTGGAAATCGTACGCTAGAGTTTCTCGGCAGCGGCAGCGCGGGCAGCCATGATCTCGGCATGTTCGCGGCGGGCCTTTTCTACGGCCGGTGAACGCTTCAGGATAAATCCGGAACTGAGGTACTTCGTACGGACATCCTCGTCATTCGCGAGTTTCTCCGGCGTGCCGGACTGGAGAATCGTGCCCTCATAAAGAAGATAGGCACGGTCAATGATCGCCATGGTCTCACCCACATTGTGGTCCGTGATAATCACGCCGATGTTCTTGTACTTCAGCTTCGCAATGATATACTGGATATCCTCCACAGCAATCGGGTCCACGCCCGCGAAAGGCTCATCCAGAAGAATGAACTTAGGATCAATGGAAAGCGCCCTGGCGATTTCACAACGGCGGCGCTCACCTCCTGACAGCTGGATTCCCAGACTCTTGCGCACTTTGGAAAGGTTGAATTCGTCGATAAGCGACTCCAGACGGTCACGGCGTTCCTCCTTGGTCATGTCGGAAAGTTCCATGACTGACATGATATTGTCCTCGACAGACATCTTCCTGAACACGGAAGCCTCCTGCGGAAGATAGCCCACTCCCTTGAGAGACCTCTTGTACATAGGAAGATCCGTGATGTCCTCATCATCCAGGTAGATTCTTCCGCCGTTCGGAACCACCTGACCTGTAATCATATAGAAACTCGTAGTCTTACCTGCTCCATTAGGACCGAGGAATCCGACGATTTCTCCCTGCTCAACTTCCATGGACACGCCCTTGACGACAGTCCTTACACCATATTTCTTAACAAGATTTTCGCAACGGAGTTTCATTTTCCCTTCGTTTTATTATTTCACATCCAAATCCAGGTCTTTCACCAGATTCCTGATTTCTTCATTACCTGCCATCATGGCTTTCGCCTTATCCTCAGGCATATATATTTTCTTTTCGACTTTTTCTTCCGGAATAACCTCTACAGCCAATCTTACCCGCTTGGTGCCCAATGACTTCTGAAGCTTGTCCTCCAGTTCGCGGAGCAATTCCTGCTCAACCCAAGTCTTCTGCGCCAGGTTCATGACATAGAATTCCAGCAGCTTGTAGCCATCCATCTCCTTGACATTCAGCTTGGTAGTGGCCAATGTCGAATAAAGGCGCGGACGGGACCTGTATTGTTCAGGCAATTTCTGCCAATGTCCGGTAATCTCTGCATTTTCAGGTATCCTGTCAGAAAGATTATTGTTCGCAACTTCCGATGAGGTCGCATTGGATTCTTCCTTTATCGCATCCAGTGAAAGTGCTGCCGACTTGGAAGTCCTTTTCCGACGTGCCGGAGCAGCCGTTTCAGCCGGAGTTTCCGGTGACGCCGGTGTCTCCGGA
>FR882200.1:40907-44342 GCA_000434935.1 Bacteroides sp. CAG:709
CAGCCGTTTCAGCAACAGGCTGTGCTACAGGCGTTTCTGCAACATTGACAGGCTTGGCTGGAGCCGTATCAGGCTGGGCCGGTTCTGGCTGGGGCTGCGGTCTCGGCGCCGGCTGAGGTGCTGTCCTCGGCGCAGATTGAGGTGCGGCCTGAGGAGCCGTAACAGGAGCCGCCGGACGCAATGAAACAGGTCCTCCAGTAAGGAAGCAAAGTTTCATCAACGCGAACTCGATATGCAGACGCGGATTTATGCTCTCCTTGTAACCGGACTCGCACTGGGAGGTCACGGAAAGCGCATCGTACAGGAACTGGATCGGACAGCGGTCCGCCTGCTCCTTATATTTCAATTTCAATGAATCCGGGAATTCCAGCAAAGCGTCCAAAGCACCATTCTTCGCCACCATCAGATTCCTGAAATGAGAGCTGAGCGAAGCCACGAAATACAGGGCATTGAACCCATTGGACAACACATTGTCGAACTCCAGAAGCGCTGAACCATAATCATTTGCAAGCATTGCATCAGTAAGGTGGAAGCAATGCTCGTAGTCCAGGACATTGAGATTTCTGATGACGTCCTCATACTTCACATCGGTACCGCAAAACGCCACCGTCTGGTCGAAAATCGTGAGCGCGTCACGCATTGCCCCGTCAGCCTTGCGGGCGATGATGTGGAGCGACTCGTCATCAATATTGATATTCTCCTTGGTCGCGATGTCGCGCAGATTCCTCACTATGTCAGGAATGCTGATACGGTTGAAATCGTAGGTCTGGCACCTGGACAGGATCGTCGGCAGAATCTTGTGTTTCTCGGTGGTCGCCAGAATGAAAATCGCATGTGCAGGCGGTTCCTCCAACGTTTTCAGGAAAGCATTGAACGCAGACTGGGTCAGCATGTGGACCTCGTCGATGATGTACACGCTGTATTTTCCCACCTGCGGCGGAATCTGCACCTGGTCCATCAGCGTCTTGATATCCTCGACACCATTGTTGGACGCGGCATCGAGCTCATGGATGCAATACGAACGTCCTTCCTGGAAAGAAACGCAGGACTCGCATTGGCCGCAAGGCTCCATATCCGCCGTCGGCGAAGAACAGTTGATGGTCTTGGCGAAGATGCGGGCGGCACTCGTCTTGCCCACGCCTCGCGGGCCGCAGAAGAGATAGGCATGCGCCAATTTTCCCCTGACAATGGAGTTCTTCAGTGTTTTGACAATGTTATCCTGCCCGATGAGATCCTCGAAAGAATCCGGGCGATATTTTCTCGCGGAGACTATGTATTGCGAATTTTCCGGCATAGCTTGAAAGCTGTTTATATTAGGACATTCTCTACAAAGATAAACATAAATTTTGTAACTTTGTTTCCTATCACGCAGCATGTGACGCCAATTAGGCCGGACAATGCGTGCGCAACTTAAACGAGACGTGTTATGATGAAGAAAATAGCAATATTCCTGACGGCATTGATGATGAGTGTCAATGCTTTTTCACAGGCCCAGATAACGACCAGAAAAGAAAAGCTCAGCGACTTCGCCACGAGGACAATGAAAGTCGTCCTGCCGGGCACCAATTTCATTGACCCGATATTGCAGGAGGCGCTGAACAACACCTGGAGCCTCTCCCCTTTCGAATTCTGTTCGGTAGACGAATTCAACTCATTGAAAAACAATGAGGAATACTATTTTATGCTTCCGGTGAAGGTGAAATACAAAAAGGAGGAGCAGTCGGGCATAATGATGCTCACCATCGTGAAAGGCAAGGCCAATGCCAAGACTGTCAATGACATGGTGGAGGTCGTGAGCATGCCTGTCTGCGCTGCCGATTTTCCTTCCGGACGTGAGGCCGCGATGCTTCCGGGACTGGTGGACATCATGCAGGGCTACATTGCCAAATCCTTGCAGGGCAACTTTTCCGGCATCGGTTCATACGTGACCCCTCTCAGCAAATCGTCGCGACGCAAGGCAGTCATAGCTGAAGAGGACATCGCACCGGCAGCGGATTCCGCATTCCGTGAAAAGATCGCACAGAAAGGCATTGACATAGAAAGCGGAGACGTGGCGGACAGCCTGTTTCTGGCAGGCGACAGCAGGACATTGGTCAGCTACGTGATTACCCCGACGGAGCCGCACAAGGGCGCTGTATGCTGGAAGATTCTCATTGACGCGAGAACGCACGAGCTGTTCTATTACAAGAAACATACTGTCACCGGCACGGAGAATGCCGGCTTTCTCAAGGGAGATCTTAAAAAGATTGCAAAAACCAGATAAACAGCATATTATGATTACAGGGAAAGCAGGGTGCGGAATCAGATATGCAGTGAAGAGAGGCGGATCCGCCGTAGCTTATTGCGCGTTGGGCATCAGTTGCGGAACAAGGTCCGAGGCAGGGTTCCATAGCGGCATCGCTCACTTTACAGAGCATACGCTTTTCAAGGGTACGGCAAACAAAAGTTCCTCAGTGATAAACGGTTACCTCGACAAGTTGGGCGGAGAACTGAATGCCTACACGACCAAAGAGGAAATCGTGCTCCACGCGACGGTGCTGAAAGAAGATTTGCCGAAAGCAGAGTCATTGCTGCTGGAAATCGCGACTTCGGCCATGTTTCCGGACAATGAAGTCGATACCGAAAGGGGCGTCGTGATAGACGAAATCAAGTCTTACAAGGACAGCCCGGCAGACGACATCTACGACCGCTTCGAGGAGAAGCTTTTCATGGGACATCCGCTTTCAATGCCTATACTCGGGACGGTGAAATCGGTCAAGGCCATCACTGCGGAAGAGTTGCGCAAGTTCATGAAAGACAAGTTCGTACCGCAGTCAATGGCATTCACCATCGTCGCCGACATCGACGAGAAAAAGATGGAGGCTGACGCGCGAAAAATGTTTAGCAAGTTCTTCGTGGACAATGCTGACGCCACCGGCGGACAGGCCAGGCTGAAGCCCGTGGTTCTGGACAATGTCTTCAGCGACGTGCTGAACAAGAGAAATCATGAGGCCAATGCGGTGATCGGAGGTTTCGCCCCGTCGCTTTACGAGGAGAAGGAGAGAATCGCTACTGTATTGATGAGCAACATATTGGGCGGACCGGCAATGAATTCGATATTGAACAGCGTGTTGCGTGAAAAACATGGCTGGGTGTACGGCGTGGAGACCTCATATACGCAGTATTCGGATACCGGAATTCTGGCCATATCGCTCGGATGCGAGAGGGAGAATCTGGAGAAATGCATGGCTGCCATAAACAGGGAACTGGCGAAGCTGCAGGAGTCGGAACTGTATGACAGGAAGCTCAATGCGGCTAAGAAACAGCTTCTGGGCCAGCTCGCCATCAGTTCGGACAACGGGGAGGCCCAATGTCTCGGCATGGGGAAAAGCCTCCTGGCTTACGGCATGGTTTCTTCTTCGGAGGAGACCAGAAGGCAGGTGGAGGCGGTCACAG
>FR882200.1:44359-85789 GCA_000434935.1 Bacteroides sp. CAG:709
GGTCACAGCCGCCGAAATCCGCGACATGGCCTGCCGGATTTTCGCCCCTGGCCGCACCAGCTCGCTGATTATGTTGTGATATGCGATAGGGATTGGAGCCCGAAATGAATATAAAAGCGCGTGGGCCTGCAAGAGTCCTGGTCAGTAACAAACTGAAACAGAGGGAACCCCACACGCGAGGAAGTAGAAGAAGGTTAGCGTGGAGCATAAGCACCTGCCAGTCAGCAATATAGCTGATTTCAGAGTTAGGGTTTTGTCAACTCTGAAATTAATCAAACGACTAATATTCAAGATATTACGCTCCACGCAAACTCACAATGAAGCCCTCTACCCAGGCAACATTGAAAATAACTTAAAGCCCGATAGGTAATTTAGAGCCCGATAGGGCGTGGGCAAGTCCCGCCCCCGAGGGGAGGAATTTAGAGAGGGGGTAACGAATATAAAAGCGCGTGGGCCTGCAATGGTCGCAGCTAGTAATTAGCTGAAACAGAGGCACCCCCGCACGCGAGGCACGAAACGACAAAAATTAGTAGTGAGATGGAAAGTCCATTGGAAAAATACATAGACCTTCATAGCTCTTTCAGGAATGAGGCTCTGGATTGGCTGGAGCGTCAGACCAATATCAGGACCAATTACCCGAGGATGCTGTCCGGACGCACCCAAGGCGCATTTCTATATATGCTGGCGAAGATGCTTTCTCCACGTAACGTGCTGGAAATCGGAACATTCACAGGTTATTCCGCCATCTGCATGGCACTCGGACTGCCGGAAAACGGACACATTGACACGCTTGAAATCAATGACGAGATGGAAGACCTGATAATGGAGGGATTCACACGCGCCGGCGTGGAAGACAAGATTTCGCTCCACATAGGGGACGCCAAGGAATTTCTCCGCGAGCAGGACGGGAAGACAGTCTACGACCTCGTATTCATTGACGCAAACAAGAGAGAATACGCTGACTACTACGAACTTGCGCTAGCATTGACGCGAAGCGGAGGATTTATTCTCGCCGACGACGTCCTTTGGGACGGGAAGGTGTTCGCGGAGCACGTGCCGGAGGACAAGCAGACCGCGGGAATCGTGAGATTCAATGAATTGGCGGCGAACGACCCGAGGGTGGAGACCGTCATCATTCCGGTAAGACATGGTTTGGGCATAATTCGTAAAAAATAAGATATGGCAAGCGCGGCGATCATCTGCAACGGAGATTTCCCCAAGAAGGAATATCCTCTATATCTCATTCGCACAGCTGATTACGTCATCTGCTGCGATGGGGCGGCGACTGCATTTATGCGGAACAACGTGAAGATTTTCGGAGAGGAGAGGCTGCCGGATGCCATAATCGGGGATCTAGATTCGCTGCCGAAATCCATGCGCGGGAAATATGCCGGCATCATCGTCCAGGTGGAGGAGCAGGATTACAATGACCTGAACAAGGCTTTCCGCTACGCGCTGATGAATTACCATGATATAGATACGATTCATATCCTGGGTGCGGGAGGAAAAAGGGAGGACCATACCGTCGGGAACCTGGCTTATCTGATGGAATACGCCAAGGAACTCAACGGTCTGAAAGAGAGGGAGTTGCTGGCAGGCGTGGAGATTCAGCACGAACTGGACGTGGACATGATTTCAGATTGGACCACATCTTTCGCCATCTGTTCCAGCACTTCGTTTTTCGTGGGGAACGGCAGGGAGATTTCCATATTTTCGCCGGACAACACTCTCACCATCAAGTCGGAAGGTCTGAAATGGCAGACTTCGGGCGTGGTTTTTGACAACTGGTGGAAGGCAACATTGAACGTCGCGGACAAGGACGAGGTCAAACTCGAATTGAGCCATCCCGCTCCAGTTCTGATAATATTGAATTAATAACAGTTTATGCTGAAAAAGATTCGCACAATTGCAGCAGGAACCGTATTTATCCTCTGTACTCTTCTGTTTCTGGACTTTACGGGCCTGGCAGCCAAATGGTTCGGATGGCTGGCGAAAATCCAGTTCCTACCTGCTGTTCTGGCAGTGAATGCAGGCGTCGTCCTGGCATTGGTCCTCCTGACATTGGTCTTTGGAAGGCTTTACTGCTCAATCATTTGCCCGCTCGGAATCTTCCAGGATATCGCCGCGCGGTCATTCAAGGGCTGGAGAAAGACCCATAAGAAGTCCTACAGTTGGTCGCCCGAGAAAAAATGGCTGAGATATGGCGTACTGGTGATTTTCATCATTCTTCTCATAGCCGGGTTCAGCGCGGTTACGGCACTCATTGCTCCATACAGCTCGTTCGGCCGCATTGCCCAGAATCTTTTCGCGCCCGTATGGCTTTGGGGCAACAATCTTTGCGCATGGATTGCCGAGAAGGCCGGGGGATTTGCATTCGAGCATAAAGAGGTGTGGATCAGAAGTTTGCCTACATTCATCATCGCTTCTGTCACTTTCGCGGTGCTGGTCTTTCTGGCCGCCCGCAACGGCAGGACGTATTGCAACACCATCTGCCCTGTGGGAACGGTCCTGAGCTTCTTCTCCAGGTTTGCGATTTTCCGTCCGTTCTTCGATACTTCCAAGTGCGGCAATTGTCACCTCTGCGAGAAGAATTGCAAGGCGGCGTGCATTGATGTGGACAACCACAAGATAGATTACAGCAGATGCGTGGATTGTTTCGACTGCATAGACACCTGCAAGCACGGAGCTATAAGATACATGCCTTTCTGGAAAGCGAAACAGACTGAGGCTCAGGAAGTTAAAAAGTACGTTCCGGCAAAAGACAGCGGCAGGCGCGCATTCATCGGCACATCAGCATTGGTCCTGGGATCATTGACCCTGAAGGCGCAGGACAAGAAGGTGGACGGCGGTCTGGCTACGGTCCTCGGCAAGAAGGCGCCTGAACGTGAGACGCCGCTGGTTCCTTTCGGGGCATTGAGCGTCAAGGATTTCTACCAGCATTGCACCGCGTGCCAACTTTGTGTGTCACAGTGTCCTAACGGGGTTCTGCGCCCGTCGACGTCGCTGGAGCATCTGATGCAGCCGGAGATGTCTTATGAGCGCGGATGGTGCCGTGTGGAGTGCAACCGTTGCGCACAGGTCTGCCCTTCCGGACCGATCAGGAATTACAGTATCGAGGAGAAGACCACAATGCATATCGGTGTGGCGAAGGTGAACCTGGATTTGTGCGTGGTGAACAGAGATGGCGTTTCATGCGGGAACTGTTCAAGGCATTGTCCGTCAGGGGCTATCCTGATGGTCAGAAAGGATCCTTCGGATAAAGATTCATTGAGAATCCCGACGGTGGACGAGAGCAGGTGCATCGGTTGCGGCGCGTGCGAATTCCTCTGTCCGTCAAGGCCTTTGAGCGCAATCCGGGTCAACGGGCTTAAAGTACATAGGAGAGACTAGCTATGAGCGGATTTATGGACAGGAGAGATTTTCTCAAGACAGCCGGCGCAGGTGCATTGGCTGGGGGGACGACTTCATTGACAGGATGTTCGTTTTCGTCTGACAAGCGGACCGAGGTTTCCGGGGATGCGTCAATGCAGATGCGCACGAGTCCGAAAAACGGGGAAAAGGTGTCGTTGCTGGGTTACGGGTGCATGAGGTGGCCGATGAAGAAGGGCGAGGACGGCAAGGACCATATCGACCAGGAGGCTGTCAATGAGATGGTGGATTATGCCTACCGGAACGGTGTCAATTATTATGATACGTCGCCAGCCTATTTGCAGGGCCAGTCGGAGGAGGCTGCCGGTATCGCATTGAGCCGCTATCCTCGTGAGTCATACTACATTGCGACCAAGTTGTCGAATTTCAATAATTTTTCACGCGAGGCCGGTCTGAAGATGTATCGTGATTCGCAGAAGGCATTGCGTACAGATTATTTCGATTATTATCTGCTTCATGCCATCGGGACTTCCGGTTTCGAGGGTTTCGAGGAGAGGTATATAAACAACGGCCTGCTTGATTTTCTTCTGGAGGAGCGTGAGGCAGGGCGCATCCGCAATCTAGGCTTTTCTTTCCATGGGCGGAAGGAGGTTTTCGACCAATTCATGGAGCTCCATGAGAAATATCATTGGGATTTCGTGCAGATCGAGATGAATTATGTCGATTGGAAGCATGCGAAGGTTCCGGAGAATGTCAATGCGGATTATCTGTATGAGGAGTTGGCGAAGCGCAATATTCCTGCGACCATCATGGAGCCGCTTCTCGGAGGGCGCTTGGCGAAACTGCCTGATGCCATCGCGGAGAAAATGAAAGAGCGTGAGCCGCAGATGTCCATCGCGTCTTGGGCGTTCAGGTTCTGTGGTTCGTATCCGAATATTCTCACGGTGCTGAGCGGCATGTCGTCCATGGACCCTCTGATCGAGAATGTGGAGACGTTTTCGCATTTCAGACCGCTGAATGATGAGGAGATAGCGTTCCTGATGGAGATGGCGAACCTCATGGAGGACTACCCTACCGTGCCGTGTACCGCCTGCAGCTATTGCATGCCTTGTCCTTACGGCATCGACATCCCGACGATTTTCAGGCATTACAATGACCATGTGAATTCCGGTGAAATCGCCCAGAGTTGCGAACAGGATCATTTCCAGAGGCTGAAGAGGCGTTATCTTGTCAGTTACGACAGGGCCGTGGAGACCGTCCGCCAGGCGGATCATTGTATAGGCTGCGGCCAATGCCGTCCCAAGTGTCCACAGAGCATAGATATTCCGAGGGCTCTCAGGCATATCGACAGATATGTGGAAAAACTGAAACGCGAAACATTGTAGTTTTACAGATAATTAGTATATTTGCAATCCTGTTTCCGCGTTTCGTGCGCCGACAGGGTTGTTATTGGAGAGATGCTCGAGTGGCTTAAGAGGCACGCCTGGAAAGCGTGTATACCCCTAAAGGGTATCAGGAGTTCGAATCTCCTTCTCTCCGCAAACGTCATGAAGCTCGGCGCATCGCGCCGGGCTTTTTCATCTGAAGGCCGTCAGGAGCTCGCTCCTGTAAAGGCATTCAGATGAAAAAGCCCCACGGCCTCGGCCGTGAGCTTCATGACGCGTGCAAGGGCCCCTCCGGCAAGGAGCAGAGAAAAGGCACGCGCAGCGTGGCTAATCTCATCACTTTCTCCTTTCCCGAACCTCACGTCATAAACGGCAAAAATCTGATGTACCCCGCGTTTTGTTCCGCGAAAACGTTTTAAGCGGTACCAGATGTACAATTTTATACGTTTTGTTCCGAGAAAACGTTTTAGATGGTACAAAGTAGCAACGCAGGACGCATTGCCAGCGGAGGACATCTTTGCACTTCGTTTCGTTATTTTTCATTATCTTTACGAATCGTATCGAATTTTGGAAAAATAATTAAAAATCATATCGTAATGACAACTGACTACAACAAGGAACTGACGCCGGAGATCAGGGAGAAGCTTGCTAAAATCAAGCATATTGCCTTGGATATGGACGGTACCATTTATATGGGAAGCCGTCTGTTTCCTTTCACGCCGGGATTCCTGGAGGACATGACGAAGGCCGGGGTGGGATATTCATTCCTGACAAACAACCCGACGAAATCCGTTGCAGATTATCTGCATAAGCTGGACGGATTGGGAATCAAGGCTGACGAGGGAAACATGTATACGACATCTCTTGCTGCAATCGATTATATAAAAGAGACTTATCCGCAGGCGAAGAGGCTTTTCATGCTCGGGACCCCAAGCATGGTCAGCCAATTCGAGAAGGCCGGATTCGAAGCTTGCAGCGACGACCCGGAAGATGTGCCTGATGTATTGGTCGTAGCATTCGACACTACGCTCACCTATCCGAGACTCTGCCGCGCAGCATGGTGGGCCAGCCAGGGCATTCCGTACGTGGCGACGAATCCTGACCGCGTATGCCCTACCGACCAGAAGACCGTACTGGTGGACTGCGGCTCCCTGCAGAAATGCATTGAACACGCTACCGGCAGGAAACCTGACATCGTTCTCGGCAAGCCGGATCCGACAATGCTGGACGGCATCATGCACAGGCATGGGCTCAAACCGGAAGAAATCATCATGACGGGAGACCGGATTTATACTGACACAGCCATGGCCCATAACGCGGGAGCGGTAGGTGTGCTGGTGCTGTCCGGCGAGACCACTTTGGAGACCGCGCTGAAGGTGGCAGAGGATGCAAGAAACAATCCGGCCCCGAAATTTTTCCCTCCGGATCTGATAGTGCGCGACATCAGGGAGCTGGGTGACCTGATTTTACGGAGTAAGTAATCCTTAAAAAACGCACTAAGGGAATATAAAAAATCGCTCTGAAAAATTATAATTTTGTCACATGGGAGATAAAAATCTTCCACGGAACATAAAAATCATAAAAATCTGCATGTGCAAAGTCCACAAATGC
Organism: Bacteroides sp. CAG:709; assembly: GCA_000434935.1. Classification (GTDB taxonomy): domain Bacteria; phylum Bacteroidota; class Bacteroidia; order Bacteroidales; family UBA932; genus Cryptobacteroides. Next base: position 50,725 of record FR882200.1, read on the forward strand.
AGATTTTTTCGTTTTTTCCTCTGTATCTTGCCGATGAAACTCAAACAACCTACATGATGAAACTGAAAGATATCAATGAAGAGGAAAGGCCTAGGGAAAGGCTATTCACCAAAGGGGCGGAGGCCCTGAGCAATGCCGAGCTGCTGGCAATTCTGCTGCGGACGGGTTATGGAAAGAAGAATGTCCTGGAAATCTCGCATGAACTCCTGCACAACGCGTGCGACCTGACCGGATTGTCATCGATGTCAATCGACAAGATGATGGAAGTGCCCGGCATAGGAAAAGACAAGGCTGTTACGATAACTGCCGCTTTCGAACTTGGACGCAGGTTCGCTTCCGAAAGTTCCACGTCGCCGAGAACACCTATCACGACATCGAAACAAGTCTATGAACTGATGGCCCCGATTCTGAAAGGGCTTGACCATGAAGAATGCTGGATATTGTACCTCAACAGGTCCAACATCGTGATTTTCAAGGAGAAACTGACATCCGGAGGGCTCTCTTCCACATCCATTGACACGAATATGATAATGAGGAAAGCTCTGGAAAAGAGGGCGGACGGCCTGATTATGACACACAACCATCCTTCCGGCAACCCGCATCCCGGCCAAGCGGACATCAAAGAAACCGAACGTCTGAAGAAAGCCTCCAACACGTTCGGAATATCACTTCTGGATCACCTGATAATAGCCAACGGCTGCTTCTACAGCTTCGCCGACGAACAAATCACGATGATTTGATTAAGTAATCCTAAAAAATAACTTGGCAAGCAATTATGACAAAGAAAGATATGACCCCGAAAAATGACATCACAAATCGCGGTCCTCAATCAATAGAACGCGTCATTTACACCTTCAGAGGTGTTCAAGTCATGCTTGACAGAGACTTGGCAAAAATGTATAACGTTGAAACAAAAGTACTTAATCAGGCAGTAAAACGCAATTCCGGTCGTTTTCCTGAAAGATTCATGTTTCAGTTATCCAAAGAAGAATTCGATAATTGGAAGTCACAAATTGTGACCTCCAATATGATGTCCCAATCTGAAATAGAGTCATTCAAGATGGCTGTAAGACGTGCTCCGTATGCTTTCACCGAACAAGGCGTCGCTCAATTAAGCGCGGTATTGAAAAGCGATACCGCTATTGAAGTAAGCATTCGCATCATGGACGCTTTTGTTGCAATGCGACGTTTCATATCCACCAACGCCGAAATGTTCCAGCGCATTGAAAGACTGGAATCACATCAGACGTCAACCGACGAAAAGGTAGAACATATCATGAAACGAATGGACGAATTGGCTCCTGCAATCACTCCGGAACAAATCTTCGCTACAGGCTGCGTCTGGGACGCTTGGGACTACGTATCACAACTAGTTCGCAGCGCCAAACAGCGCATTGTCCTTATTGACAATTTCGTTGATGAACGAGTCCTGACGCTACTGACCAAAAGAGCAGCGGGAGTCTCTGCCACAATCCTCTCCCGCTATACACAGCAATTCAAATTAGATCTCGAAAAGCACAATGAACAATACGAACCGATAGAGTTCATACAAATCCCTCACAAATCCCACGACCGTTTCCTTTTTATAGACGATAACGTGTACCTTTTGGGCACTAGCATAAAGGATATGGGCACGAGTCTTTGCGCTATTACCAGATTGGAAACGACAGCGGATATCGTCATGCAATTATTCTAGGCTTACACCAGCTCGCAGATGAGGGTGGCGGAGGTGCAGGAGAGGACTTTGACGGTGGTGTAGTCGCCTACATTGAAAAACTTGTGGCCGTCGGCCGGGTTGTTTTCAGAGGCCAGCAAGGCAGGGAACACGCACATCTTGTTCGTCGTGGTGCGGCCGCAGAGTTCCTCGTCATTGCGACGGGACGTTCCTTCGATGAGAACCTTGAACGTCTTGCCGACATCACGCTTGTTGCTTTCCAGGCTCAGCTCGTTCTGCAGGGCGATAATCTCATTCAAACGGCGGGTCTTCTTCTGAGGAGTGACGTCATCAGGATAATTGCGGGCAGCCAATGTTCCCGGACGCTCGGAATACTGGAACATGTAGGCGTAGTCATACTTCACGCGGCGCATGATGTCCAGAGTGTCCTGATGGTCCTGCTCCGTCTCACCGCAGAAACCTGCTATGATGTCGGTAGTTATGGCACAATCAGGCATGGCCTGGCGTATCCTTGTGACACGGTCCAGATACCATTCCCTGGTATAGCGGCGACGCATCTTCTCCAGCATCACATTGCTGCCGGACTGGACAGGCAGATGGATATGACGGCAGACATTGTCATACTTGGCCATCATGTCTATCACCTTGTCGCTGATATCTTTAGGATGGGAAGTCGAATAACGGACACGGAGTTCCGGGCTGATTTCCGCAACCATTGAAAGAAGGTCCGCGAAATCCACCTGCTCCTGAGGATCGTCAGGATTCTTCCAGAGGTATGAATCCACGTTCTGACCGAGCAGAGTAACCTCCTTGTAGCCCTTGGCGAACACGTCGCACGCCTCCCTCACGATAGTATGAGGGTCACGGCTGCGCTCCGCTCCACGGGTATAAGGAACCACGCAATACGAACATACATTGTTACATCCCCTCATGATGGAGATGAACGCGGAAACTCCGTTCTTGTCGATACGGACAGGCTCGATGTCGCCATACGTTTCCTCACGGGAAAGCTCGACATTGATCTGAGGCTTGCCGGGAGCAATCCGAGAAAGAAGCAGAGGCAGAGACCTGTACGAGTCCGGACCGGCGACAAAATCCACGCGCCCGCTCTCCAAGAGCTTGTCCTTCAGGCGCTCGGCCATGCAGCCGACAATGCCGGAGACCACGCCCTCGTGCAGACGTTTCTGTCCATAAAACTGGTCAATGCGGCCCCATATACGCTGCTCGGCATTGTCCCTGATGGAACAGGTATTGGCCATTATCACGTCAGCCTCGTCCATATTTTCCGTACGGTCATATCCAGCCTTTTTCAGGATGGAAAAAATAACCTCGGTGTCATTGACATTCATCTGGCACCCGTAAGTCTCTATATATACTTTCTTGTTTCCCATTTAGGACCTCCTTTAGATGTTACGGCTCTGATTTCCAAAACCGCATGCAAAGATATGACATTTATTAATTTTTCACTATTTTTGTAAAACCGACCTTATGCGGATGAGGCGATTTTCGAAGATTATGAAGAGAAAAATTTACATATTGTTCATCGCGATACTTGCCGTATGCCTGACCGGATGCAGCAAGGCCAAGGAAATAAGTGTAACCTCGTGCGAACTGGTATCATTGTCACCGTCAGGCCTCAAGAGCATTGACGGAACTGTGGCCGTAGGCATACATAACCCGATGTTCGGGTTCAGGGTCACGAACACTTCAGGCGTCGTCTACTACAAAGGCGCTGAACTGGTGTATTTTACGGTGGATGATTTCGCAGTGGAACCACATTGCGATGAGAAATACAATTTGACGGGAAGGGCATCATTGGCTCCCGGAATATCATTGTTCACGGTTCTGGGATTGGCCCGGAACATCAAGGCGGAACAATACACTATCGATGTTTCCACCACGGTGAAAGCGAAAGGTCTGCACAAGACCATCACCAGGAAGGGAATTCCGCTGGAAGAGCTGATGAATGCCGCAAAATAAATGAAAATGAGACGTAAGATATTGATATTGTGTGCAATGCTGTTTTCAGTAATAGCTGCGGCACAGAACAGGACAGAGGACAAGGTAATGGTGGATTCGCTTGTTTACAGGCAGGCGTCGGCGGTGGATTCCGCATTGGTAGGAAAATCCATCTTCAATCTCCTGACGGCCCACGACTACGGGACCGGCGACGTGAAGATCCACCAGTCGCAGGCGATAACAGGCGCAATGAAGCAACACATTGCCAAGAACCCGGCACGTACATTGACCGGCTACAGGGTGCGCATTTTCTTCGACAACAGCAAGAATGCGAGGGGAATGTCGGAAAACATCATGAGGACGTTCAGGATGAATTACCCGGGAGTTCCGGCATACAGGAATTACCAGAATCCTTTCTTCAGAGTGGTCGCGGGCGATTTCAGGACCAAATCTGAAGCCATGGAATTCCTCCAGAAGATAAAATCGTCTTATCCTTCCGCCCTGGTAGTCAAGGAAAACATCCAGTTTCCCGCAGTGGACAAGGAGCACAATTATGTAGTAGATACGGTCATGGTTGCCAGGCCGGCCGCCAATCTGTAATCCATATCAATCATGCTGAAACAGGAACTAGGACTAAAACAGGTACAGAAGCTCTCCCCTCTTCAGATCCAGACCATCAAGCTCATCGAGCTGCCGGTTCAGGAACTGGAACAGCGCATCCGTAAGGAGCTGGAAGAGAATCCGGTACTTGACGACGATGCGCCTGAGAGCAAGGATGAAGACGGAGATGAGCAGCCGCGTGAAGTGTCATTGTCGGAAATCAAAGATGACGATTCCATACCGGAATACAAGCTGCATGTAAACAATTACGGCAAGGACGAGAAACCGCAATACAACACTTTTTCCGTCAAGGAGAGTTTTACGCAAAGCCTTATGGACCAACTGGGTTTCAGGGAGTTGAGCGAACAGCAGCATAACGTGGCGGCGTTCATAATCGGAAGCCTGGATGATGACGGATACCTGCGCAGGGACATTGACAGTATCGTGGATGACCTGGCTTTCAGGATGAACATCACGACGACCCGCGAGGAAGTGCTGGACATGCTGCATATCATTCAGCAATTCGACCCGCCTGGAATAGGCGCCAGAGACTTGCGCGAATGCCTGCTCATCCAGCTCAAAGGGCTGAAGCAGACACCGGAGGTCATCAATGCGGAGAGAATCCTGACAGATTATTTCCAGGAGTTCTCGAACAAGCATTTCCAGAAGATAAAGAGCAAATTGGGCTTGTCGCAGGACGAGCTGAAGGCGGCGATGAACAAGATCGTCAAGTTGAACCCGTCACCGGGCGGCCAGATAGACGATTCTTACAATGACCAGGCGCAGCAGGTCGTTCCGGACTTCATCCTCACATTGGAGGACGGCGAACTGAAGCTCTCAATGCCGAGATTCTCGATTCCGGAGATAAGAATCAACAAGAAATACGCTGAACTGCTGATGGATGCGGCCAATTCTTCCGAAAGGCAGAAAAAAGAGGCGGCCACCTTCGTGAAGCAGAAGATGGATTCAGCCAAGTGGTTCGTGGAGGCGTTGAAACAGAGACACAACACATTGCTCAGCACCATGCAGGCCATCGTGGATTACCAGCACGATTATTTCATGGACGGGGACGAGTCCAATCTCAAACCGATGGTATTGAAAGACATCGCAGCCAAAACAGGCTTCGACATTTCTACCATATCCCGAGTCGTGAACAGCAAATATATCGAGACTCATTTCGGCATCTTCCCGCTGAAGTATTTCTTCTCCGAAGGTCTTGAAAACCAGCAGGGTGAAGAGGTTTCCACAAGGGAGTTGAAGAAGGTGCTCCAGGAATGTGTCGACAAGGAGGACAAGCACAAGCCGCTTACCGATGACGAGCTGGTGACCATAATGAACGGCAAGGGCTACAAGGTGGCCCGAAGGACCATCGCCAAGTACCGCGACCAGCTTGGAATCCCGAAAGCAAGGCTCAGAAAAGAGCTTTGATGCCACAATTTGAACGACAATTCAGCAAGCCAGACAACTTGCGAAACAAAATAACACGATGAAAACCAAATATATTCTGGCACTTGACCAGGGCACAAGCTCGTCACGCGCCATCGTTTTTGACCACGACGGCCGGATTTGCTCTACGGCGCAGAAAGAATTCCCGCAACATTTCCCGAAACCGGGATGGGTAGAACATGACCCGAAAGATATCTGGTCATCAGAAGCATCCGTGGTGGCCGAAGCCATTACATCATTGGGAATCAACGGATTGGACATTGCCGGTATCGGCATCACCAACCAGCGCGAGACGACGATTGTCTGGGATGCGGAGACCGGCGAGCCGGTTTACAATGCTATCGTATGGCAGGACCGCAGGACATCGGAGTATTGCGACAGTCTCAAGGAATAGAACCTGACGCAGTTCATACGTGAGAAGACCGGGCTCATCCTGGACGCCTATTTCAGCGCAACCAAAATCCGCTGGATTCTGGAAAACGTGCCGGGCGCACGTGCCAAGGCCGAGGCGGGAAAACTGCGCTTCGGAACGGTGGACACCTGGCTCATCTGGAACCTTACCAGAGGAGACATCCATGTCACCGACGTCAGCAATGCTTCCAGGACAATGCTTTTCAACATCCATACATTGAAATGGGACGAAGAATTGCTTGAACTCTTCGGCATCCCTGCGTCAATGATGCCGGAAGTGCATTCATCTTCAGAGATTTACGGCCACACCAGGACAACATTGTTCGCACATAAGGTACCGATTGCCGGTATTGCCGGAGACCAGCAGGCCGCGCTCTTCGGGCAGATGTGCATAACTCCCGGTTCTGTAAAGAACACATACGGCACCGGCTGCTTCCTGCTCATGAACAGCGGCGAGAAACCCATCATGTCATCGAACAACCTGCTCACGACCATCGCATGGAAAATCGGCGACAAGGTAAACTATGCGCTTGAGGGCAGCATTTTCGTTGGAGGTTCGGTAGTCCAATGGCTCAGGGACGGACTCGGCATCATCAAGTCTTCATCCGAGATAGAAGGCCTGGCAATGACGGTTCCGGACAACGGAGGAGTCTACTTCGTCCCGGCATTGACCGGAATGGGCGCGCCTTATTGGGATCAATACGCGACGGGCACCATCTGCGGCCTCACCAGAGGCACGAAGGCTGCGCACATCGCGAGAGCCGCACTCGAAGGAATCGCGTTCGAGACAATGGATATCGTCAATGCGATGGAACAGGATTCCGGCATAAAGCTTTCCGAACTTAAAGTCGACGGCGGAGCATCAAGGAACAATCTGATGATGCAATTCCAGGCAGATATCCTGGGCACCACAGTAATCAGGCCAAGGGTCACGGAGACTACTGCGATGGGTGCATGTTATCTTGCAGGACTTGCCACAGGGTATTGGGAATCATTGGACGACATCAAACGCCAATGGAACGCCGACAAGGTGTTCGAACCGCTGGCACCGGCTACCAAGGTATTGAAACTGAAGGAAGGCTGGGCCGACGCCATCAAGAGAACGCTTTCAGGAAAGGAATAAAGATCTAAGATACGTCTTGACATGGAACTGACATTGTTTGACAAATGTGTGTTCGAGTTCATTGGAACTCTCATACTTGTATTGCTCGGAGACGGAGTTTGCGCAGCCTGCACATTGGAGAAATCGAAAGCCAAGGGAGCCGGCTGGGTAGTAATAACATTGGCCTGGGGCTTCGCGGTCATGTGCGGTGTTTTCGTGGCCGGCCCTTATTCCGGCGCGCACCTGAATCCTGCTGTGACTCTGGGACTTGCGGTAGCCGGCGGCTTCGCATGGAATGCGGTATTGCCATATATGGCGGCGCAGATGCTCGGCGGTTTCGCGGGTGCGCTGCTGGTCTACCTGTTCTACTATGACCATTTCAATGCTTCTTCACAGAATCCTGACGGCATGCTGGGAGTATTCTGCACAATGCCGGCGATAGAGCATAAAAGCATCAATTTCATCAGCGAGCTTATCGCCACTTTCGTCCTGGTATTCTGCATTTTAGCGCTCGGAACGTCCGGAAACATCGCGGCTTTCAACGGAAGTCCGGTGACGACGGGAGGCATCGGAGCTTTCCCTGTAACGGCACTTATCATGGCACTGGGCATGTCGCTGGGAGGAACTACGGGTTATGCAATGAATCCGGCAAGGGACCTGCCTCCACGTATCGCCCACGCCATCCTTCCTCTGAAGGGGAAACGTGACAGCGGATGGGGCTACAGCTGGGTTCCTGTATTCGGCCCGCTTGTCGGCGCGATTTTGGCAGCAGGGATTTATCTGATAGTTTATTAATGATAAATATAGTTTCGCAATGGCGAAACACCGCTTATGGAGCCCGCGAGGGCGATGGTAAGTCCCTTCCCCGAGACCCGGGATTTAGGGTGAGGGTAACGTGCACATAAAAAGTGCGTTGGGCTTACAGCCTTCGAACGAGAGACAACCCTCAAATTCGCACTAACGTTCAACAAGTTTGACAACTTGCAAACTTTAAATATTAATGAAATGACCATTATCTCCATTTTTTTCTCTATTCTTCTGGCGCTGCTCATAATCGGCACCATCGTCGTCATCATCTTCGACAACGGAGACTCATCGAAAAAAATCGCCTGGCTTCTGATTATCACGATATTGCCGATAGTGGGGCTTCTGCTTTACTTCATGGTCGGCATCAATTTCCGCCACTCGTGGTTTTTCAAGAGGAAGCATCAGAAGTTCATCAAGGTATTCGGAGAGAAGGCCAATGACAAGGTGCTCAAACTGCTTTTCGGGCACGAGAAGGACAATCTCATACGTCGTGATTACAAGACACTTACCAAGCTTCTGGCTTGCGATGGTTCCACATGCGTGACCGATGGTAACGGTTTGGAAATCATCACGTCGGGGCATCGTAAATTCGAGTTGCTGATGGAGGATCTGCGCAATGCCAAGGAGTCCATCCACATGGAATATTTCTATTTCCGTCAGGACCAGGGCAGTAAGCAGATCAAGGAAATGCTGATGCAGAAGGCTCGTGAAGGGGTGAAGGTCAGGTTCATACACGAGAACATCGCCAATATCGTCATCCGTCCGAAGTATTACAATGAGATGAAAGAGGCGGGTGTCGAGGTGGAGAAGTTCACCAAGCCGAGGTGGCCGCTCGTGAATCTCGTCACGCAGCTGAACTACCGCGACCATCGTAAGATCGTGGTAATCGACGGGCGTATCGGCTATACCGGAGGCATGAATATCAGCGATGACTACTTCGTGAGATGGCGCGACACGCACATGAGAATCACGGGCAATGCCGTGGCAGGATTGCAGTACAGTTTCCTCAATTCCTGGATTACGGCAGATGGTGAGGTGGACAATGATTTCACGAAGTATTTCCCGATGTGCAAGGAGGATGAATCTTCGGAACCGGCAATGGACACCACGGCAAAAGGCATTGAAAATGAAAGCATTGATATAGACAACGATACCGAAGGCAATGGTATTGCCGAGGCATTGGCGAAGACTCCGATCCAGAGTCTGGACATGAATTTCAAGCTGAAGGGGAAGGACAAGCTCATCCAGATCGTCCCGGACGAGCCGGAGTCGCGTTGGCCGAACATCCACATGGGTGCGGTCTGGGCTGTCCAGCATGCGAAGAAGTATATCTACATCCAGACGCCGTATTTCGTTCCTCCTGAACCGATGCTGCAAGCGCTTCAGTCTGCGGCACTTAGCGGTGTGGATGTCCGGGTCATGGTGCCGAAAAAGGCGGACCTTTTCTTCATGGGTCCTGCCAACAGGTCGTATTTCACGGAGTGCCTGGAGGCCGGGATAAAGATTTATGAGCGTTCCGGAAGGTTCATCCATTCAAAGACGTTCGTAAGTGACGATTATCTTTCCGAAATCGGTTCCGCAAATATGGATTTCCGGAGTTTCAACCTGGATTATGAGTTGAATGCCTATGTCTACGATGTCACGGCGGCGAAGGTCAACAAGGCCATTTTCCTCAAGGACATGGAGGCGTCACACGAGGTGACCCTGGAGGACTGGATGGCCCGGCCATGGTACCAGCAGTTCGGCCAGAAGGTCATCAGGCTTTTCGCGGCGCTGCTGTAGTTTTCGGTCATGACGTGCGTAAAAACGGCTGATTTACTCACGTCAGCACAGTTTTCGTGCATGACGTGCGCAAAAAACGTTTTATCGCTCACGTCAGCATGATATTTTACCTCTGCATCACTGCCGCGGCCTCGCGAGATATAAGGCTTGCATGAGGCAAGAGACTATTTCACCGGGCGCCTTTCCGACGGTTACAGTCGCGGCAGAGCATCTGACAATTCTCGGCAGTAGTTCGGCCTCCGTCACGCCATGGGGTAATGTGGTCAGCCTCCATCTCACTGATATCCAAAACCTCATCCTTATGTAGACATTCAGGATTGGCACAATGCCCTCCTTGGCGTTCATAGACTTCGCGTTTGGTATTTTCATCGAATGCCCTGAGATCCAGATGATGCTCATCACCATCCAGGACATAGGAATAAATTCCGGATTTTTTCTTGATGTCACTATCCATCATCAGTTTCTTGATTCTGTTTTCAAGAGCTTCAGTATCAATGATTTCTTTACCATATTTATTGTACAGTTCACCCCAAGGGACGCCCTTCATTTCCTTTCGATATATCTTGAATGTAGCATTTACCCACTGGATGACGTTAGTAAAATAAAACCACAACTCATTTGCGTTCGGGTCATGCTGGTGCTTGCCCATATACGTTTCAATGTTTCCATGAGAAATCCAACGGATGGTCGTTTCAAGGAAATCCTGACGGATGGGAGAGCCATTGAGATATCGGCTTCCTATGCCGTATGCCGCACAACCGCTCTTACTGAAATAACGTTTGGCATCTGCCAGCCACGGGCCACAATAAACGGCATTGCGAAGCTCCTGATCCATCAATTTAGCCCCGGCGATATTGATTGTCTTGAACCATTGCAATTTTTCACTATCAGCACCTGTGCAGATGTAAATCATTAGTTCATAGTCCAATATACGATCTTGCTCATCATTGGTAAGATTGCAGAAGGACTTGAAGGCAAAGCTGAAATCATTGTTCACATACTGGCAAAGAGAAATCGTACGTTGTTGTCCGTCAATGACTTCGAATGTTCCGTCTTCTCTGGTGGCCCAATACATGACGTTAAGCGGAAATCCTTTCATGACGGTGTCAATGACTGCTGCTCTCTGTTTGTCATCATAAACGAATTCTCTCTGATAAGGAGGTCGGATATCCAGTTTACCGGAATACCCTTTTACTCCGCCTTCTTCATGGTCAATGTAACCGGCGGTGAGTTCCCTGACGGTTATTTTTTTCAATGTTATATTCATGGTGAGGTGTGTTTGGTTATTTACATCTACGTATCAAGATTCTGAAATATGGGCATTTTCCATTAACTGATAGGTCCTTACCATCATCACCCTTTCGGAACTTTATAATCTCGAATTGTTCCGGATTATATTTATACAAAAAAGTGATAGGAACACCCATTACCCCGTCATAATCACATGGTATTTCATCTGTCTTGCTAACTTCGATTGCCCTATAATTATCATATTCAGGATATTCTTCCGGAGTATACTTCTTGTAAAGAATCAAGTCCTCATGGCGCTTGGAGATATCAAGATTCGTAAACCATGTCACCCCGGAGACGCGAATCATACCAGCCTTATGATCCCCAGCTGTAGCAACATCTTCATATTTGGAAATGAAATGCCCCGCACCGCCTTTGAATCCAAAGCCCAACCAAATTTTGTTTTCCTTAATGAGCGGAAATATTTCTTTATATGTTATGGCATTTTGGTGACCAATGATTATGAACCTCTTGTCATACTTAATGAGCTGAGCTACATACTCCCTGAACAAGCTGAACGGAGGATTGGTGACCACAATATCCGCCTGCTTGAGCAATTCTATACACTCCTGACTACGAAAATCGCCATCTTCTTCGAGATTATGAATTCCTATTTCCTCCGGACTAGGAATCCTGTCTCCATCTTTGTCCCCATTATACTCAAGATAAATCGCCGATTCACAGTCATTCATGCTCAAAATATTCATATCCTGACTCTTATAGCATGTTGTAATCAGTTTCTTCAGTCCAAGATATTCGAAATTGTACGAAAAATAATGAAAGAAATTGCTTACACGTGGATCATCGCAGTTGCACAAGACGGTCTTGCCTTTAAAATGCGACTTGTAATGACGTAATTCATTTTCAATGTCTGACAGCTGTGTGTAGAACTCGTCCTTCTTTGCCTTGTTGGCGGCATGGAGATTCTCGTTATTTGCCATATTGACTGATAGTTACAGCATCACTATCAGTCGCTCCAGTGCAACAAGAAGGGCGTGAGCTTCTTATTGCGTTCTGCCGGGTAGCCTCGCAAGCAACCCTCTAACTCAAATAAGATACCCACACCCGAAAGGGCGCGAGCATGCTATATTCTGAGTTATGGGGCAGCGCAAATGCGATGCTCCAGCTAATATTTCAGCGTCAATTATTGCTTTAAAAGTTTGCGAGGCTTTAGCAGAACGCGAAATAATAGCAAATGCTTCGTTATAAAAATTATGTCTTGCTACGCGGAATCTTCCGCATACACAAATATAAGTCTTTTTTGCGAATGTCCAACTTAACAGTAGCGGTTAACGGAAAACGGAACAAGTTGGCAGGCGCAATTTTGCACAATCATTTATCTTTCAGTCACTTACAGCATTAAACCCCTGCCAAGTCTCATGAAAAAACATGGGACTTGGCAGGGGGCGATTGCGCATAAAGTAGAGCTATACTATTGTGACACAGCAGGTTATACAATTACCTGCAAGCATCCATGCCTGCCAAGTGGTTCAGAAAAAACGGAGAGGCGGAAGCGGAGGATGCACTTATACTGAGAGATGGAAGCGGGCGTGCACTCACGCGTGGAGGCATAGGCATAAAAACGGCGGAGGCAGGGGTCTGAATAACATTCACGCGTGGAGGCGGAAGAGGCGGCGGTAGATAGCCAGGAGGTAGCGGCGGAGAGGGATGCGGTGCCAGATGCGGGCCTTCAGGAGGTTCAGGCGGGTGTAGGGATTTATAGGGGTTCGGCCTTTCTTGAGGATGGTCACTACGCGGCCGAAGATGTCGCAAGTGGGACAATGTTCGCGGCAGATGGCGCCATCACCCTGCATAACAGCTTGGTTACCATCCAATTGGATAATGCGGTGAAGAATGTATCGGCCTGCGACACGGAAAAGTACGATGTCTCCTACGGCCAGAGGGCGAGCATCGGCCAGGGGCTCAAGTTCCACGGAATCCCGGTCCCCACGTATGAAGGGGAGCATGCTCACGCCCTTGACGGGGATGGTTACATTCTTGCCTTCGCGGAGGACACGGAGGACTTCCGCAAAAAATATGTCATTGCTGATAACTACTTTCTCCATAACTGCATTCCGGTCTATCTCCCGGACTAAATACAAAGTTAGTAATCCTTAATTATTACTTAAAAAAAATCAGTACCTTTGTTTTTCTGCGAAGCAGGAGACACCTGCACGGCGGACAAATGACCATTCTGAAACTAAGAATATGAAAATCAAGGACGGCTTCGTATTGCGCGAAATCTGCGGGGAAAAAATCATCTCCGGAGAAGGACTGAACCAGGTAAATTTCAGTAAATTCATAAGGCTCAATGACTCTGCGGCATTTCTGCTGAAAAAGGTTGAACATGAAGAATTCACGGCAGAGACATTGGCAAAGTTGCTCTGTGAGGAATATGAAATTTCAGAGGAAATCGCGGCCAAAGACGCCGCGGCGCTCTGCAAAAGTCTGGTAGAAGCAGGAATAGTCGAAGAATAATGAGTGAGATAAAGCATTTCCGGACAGGCGGATTGCACTTCAGTGTCGAACTGGATGCACCCTGGCATTTCATGGAATATACGGCACCGGTAGCGGAGCGCATACGGAAAGCGGCTGCCGGAGAAGGGATGGATCTGCTGCCCACCAGGGCGGGAGATGAAATTCCGGCACGGACACTCGTGAAAAGCCGAAGCGAATTGCCGGGGAATTTCAATGCACATACATTGGATTTCTCTCAATATGAGCCATTTGCGACAGCGCCGTCCGATGAAGAAATGCTGAGATTCAAGGTAGCTGGAGACACACCTGAATGGGCTGCGGACATCAGCGACGCGGAACTCATAATGGACGTGTCGAACATTGATCCCGGATATAAAATCTATAGACGCGGGGGCGACACCATATTCGAGTTTTTGAAAACTGATGGCGTGCGGAGCGGATTTCTGAAAGTTCCGGAGAACTGCCGCGCCTGCGAATTCACGGCAGAGGCAGGAACCAGGCCATACGCTGCAATGTCATTGATAGACTTCGCATTACGTATCGCGTGCACCTATATCTCATCACGTTACGGCTCATTGATGATACACTCCTCGGTCGTCAGCATTGACGGTAAAGCGAACCTTTTCCTGGGCGCGAGCGGAACGGGAAAAAGCACGCACAGCCGACTTTGGCTGGACAATATTCCCGGGGCGGAGCTGGTCAATGACGACAACCCGATTCTCCGCGTCGAAAACGGGCAGGTGTTCGTCTACGGCACGCCTTGGAGCGGCAAGACGCCTTGCTACCGCAATGTGAAAGTACCGGTAGGGGCTATCGTAAAACTCAGCCAGGCACCGCAGAATAGTATCAAACGGCTGAAAGGGCTGGACGCTTACGCAAACATCGTCGGTTCCGTGTCAAGCATCCGCTGGTCACGCAAAATCATGGACGAAATCACATCCCTGATGTCGCAGATAGCCATGACCACGCCTTGTTTCGCAATGGATTGCCTTCCCGACAGCGAAGCAGCCTTCATCTGCCGGGAGGGTATCATAAACGGCACGAACCACTCATAGAACTACTCACTCACCTCAGCGCTACGCGACTTTCCGAAGAAACGGTCGATAACCAGAGCGATGGCAGCATCTCCGCTGACATTGCAAGCAGGACCATAGCCGTCGAGAGCCAGGTAGATGGTCATCATGAGAGCGCATTGGTCAGGCGTGAAACCCAGCACCGACTCCAGCAGCCCGATGGAAGCCATGAGAACACCGCCCATCACGCCCGGAGCGGCAACGGCTGCCACGGCCTGGAGAAGAGCGAAGTTCAGGAAAAGTCCGAAAGAAAGCGGGATGCCGCACATGTAAGCTATTGCTACTGAGGTAACTGTAAGCTTTATCGTAGAACCGCACATGTGCAATGTAGAGCAGAGCGGCACCACGAAATCAGCAATATCCTTGCGAGTCCCGTTCTTTATGGCACACTCCAGCGTAACCGGAATCACCGCCGAGCTGGAACAAATGGAAAAGCCAGTAAGATAAGCCGGAAGGATGTTCCACAAACACTTGAACGGATTTTTTCCGGAAAGGGCCCCGGCAATCAGATATTGAAGCACCAGATAGCAGATGGACAGCGCCACGCCTGTACCGATGATTTTCACTCCGGAGCCTAGCACCACGGAAAGTTTTCCGGCAGCGCTCATTTCGCACATCATCGTGAAAATATAGAACGGCAGAAGCGGGATGATCACCTTCTCAATGGTGAGTTTCACAATCTCCCCGAACTCATCGAAGCCCTTTTTCAATCCGGTCGCGCCGGTCACGATAATGCCGACACCCACCATGAAAGACAGGAGCAGCGCGGTAAGAATGTCGCAGATCGGAGGAATCTTCAGTTCAATGAAAGGAGCGAAAGTCTTCCCTTCGGCAGCGGACGTCGCAATCTCCCCGACTTCCAGATAATGAGGGAACAATGTCGTGGCGATGCCGTATGAAAACAATCCGGCACCGACCGTAGAGACGTATGAAATAATCATCACGGCGATCAGCATTTTCCCGGCGCCGCGTCCCAGATTCGCCACGGACGGCGTCACCAGGCCCAGCACCAGAAGCGGCACGATGAATTTCAGGATTTGTGCGAAAAAGACATTGAAAGTCTTCAGGATGCGCACCAGCACATCAGGCGCGATAATGCCCAGAAGTGAGCCCAAAAGTATGGCAATCACCACCTTGGGGAAAAGTCCCAATTTAATTTTCTTCATCACTATTTCATTTTGCAGATTACGGAACTGACACCCTTGATGGTAATCACAAGTCCCTGTCCGGAAGATTTCATGGAAATATTCTCCGGAGCACCCCAAACCACAGATTCCATACCGTCATATCCGGTAATGGTGCATTTCGCTTTTTCAGCACGTGGATTTATTACCACAAGATATTTCTCCCCATTGGCAGAACGCTCATACACAGCAGGATACGGCTGGTCGGGGTTACTTGCATATTTCCAGTCACCTGTATTGCCAAGAGCAGGTATCGACGCTCTGAGAGCCAGAAGGCCCTTAGTCCAGGAATACATTGAAGCGGCATCATTGATTTCATTTTCGACGGTCGGACGGGTCGGACTCGGGTCAATCGGGAGGTAGAGTTTTTCCGGCGCGCAGGTGGAAAATCCGGCGGTCGGGCCTGCGCCCCATTGCATCGGGGTACGCTCCGCAGACCTGTCGCGGCTACCCTCGACAGCCTGTACGCCATCCATCGACCTCATGCCGATTTCCTCGCCATAATAGACAATCGGCACCCACGGCATTGTCAGGAAAAACGTCATCATGGTTTTAAGCTCCTCCGGGTCAGAACGTTGGTTACGGTTCATGCGCCATGTGTCATGACTTGATGTTGGCATGCACGGGAAGCCCTGACCGAGAGTCTTGTGATACATCTCGGTGAAAGGAATCACGAAAGAGGAAATCTTGCCCTTCCCTGCCTTGTCGAACCAGCAGTCACAAGGCGGATAAATCCCGGTTGAAGGATCGGCATTGCGGCGAGTGTTATAGACCAGGTCACGGTACATCGTCTTGCCGCAGCCATTGTGACGGATGATGTCGATATCGAAGCCGCACGAAATGGATTCGACCGGGCTGGACCATTCGGAAAGGAATATTCTGTCAGGATAATTCGCTGAGGTCCAGGCAAATATCTCATCCCAAAGCTTTCTTACACCATGGAATTCCGCATCATCGCCCTTCACCAGTGACCATGCCAGGTCACAGCGGAAACCGTCAACCCCCTTGTCGAACCAGAAGGCAATGATGTTCTTAAGTTCCTGGCGTACAGCCTTCGGGCCCGGCGCATCGTAGGACTGCTCCCAAGGACGCGACGGATCTGGAGAAAGATAGCCGTAGTTCAATGCCGGCTGGACATCGTAGTAGTTCTTCATGTAACGGGCACCGCGGGGATAATTGCAGTCCACCCATTTCTTCTTCTCGGAGTCACGCGGACGGCCGTCCTTGCTGTCCATCCATATATAATAGTCGCTGTAATGGCCGTTCCTGTCGCCATTTGCTGATTCCAAGAACCACGGATGCTTGTCGGAAGTGTGTCCGGCAACCAGGTCCAGGCAGATGCGCAGCCCCTTCGCATGGGCATCCTTGACCAGATTTTCCAAATCGCTATTGGTCCCGAAACGCGGGTCGACCTTATAGTAGTCCGTAATGTCATAACCGCCGTCCTCGAACATGCTGCAGAACACCGGACTAATCCATATTGTATTGAAACCCAGCGTTTTCACATAGTCCAGCTTCGAACGGATGCCTTCCAGGTCGCCATAACCGTCGCCGTCGCTATCCTTGAACGAAGACGGATAAATGTGATAGATAGCAGCATTGTCAAGCCACTTCGGATAGGTCTGCACCTTATCAGGGCAATCAAGTCCAAGGCCTTTCCAATCATTGCAGGTGCCGCCTTTCACGCCCCATCCGATGAGCTGCTCCACAAGCTTTTCATCGCCGACAGGGATGCCGTAGCACTCCACCGTCAAGCCCTTCGCATGACAATAATCCACGAATTCCTTGGTCAGGTCTGTCGATTTCGGCCTGATTACCAAGTTCTTGACCCTGAGGCTGCAAGTGTCCACATCCTCTTTCGTATAACGTCCGCCAGCCTTCATGAACTGCAACGGTGCATCAGTAAGCTTCGAGGCGGTCAAGATGGAATTCCAGTTGAACGAAGTAAGCACATATTTCCCGTCGAAGCCGAAATCGTGAAGCATCTCGATTGTCTTGCGGATGCCTTCCTCATTCACCCTTTTCAGCTCGACATAAGGCGTCAATCCTCCCTCGCGGCAAGCCTCCAGATATGTCGCGAACGTAGGGATTTTCAATGTCTTGGCATATTTCTCATCCCAGCCATAGCCACCGTCAATCCAGAATTTCTGCAATTCATTGAAAGTGTATTGCGACACCATGCCGGTGCCGTCAGTGGTGCGGTCCAGTTTCTTGTCGTGCATGCAGACGATAATCCCGTCCTTCGTCATCTGCACGTCGGTTTCCATGCCGCCGTAGACCGGAATTTCCGCAGCCTTGCTGAAGGACAATGATGTATTTTCAGGGTATCTGGCCGCAATTCCCCTGTGAGCCTGCAGTACGAATTCGCGGGAAACCGGCTTTACAGGTTTCAATTCCGCAGCCCATCCTCCGCCAGGCGCCATCTTCACCTCAACCTTGCGGGAAGCCGGAACAGAGCACGTAACCTTCTTGTAATCAGTAGCTATACGGTGGGCATTGACCCCGTCCTGATATATTGTCATGGTATAGTCCCCTGCCGGAAGGAAGCTGAGGTCGAGCTCCAATGCGCGGCTGTCCCAATTGGTCATTGCCCCGACATACCAGCGGTCGCCCTTTCTGCGGGCCATGGCGACATATTCGGCGACTTTGCCGTCGAGCGCGACGGTTTCATCCCACACAGTCGGTATTGCCGAGATGAAATCGGTGCACTCCTGCTCCGCACGGTAATTGTTCGGAGAATCGCACATCATGTTCAGCGGCGATTCGAAAATCACGTATTCCGCCAGCTGGTGGCAACGTGTTCCCTGGCTCATCGGTTCCGTGCGGATAGGGCGATAATTCTTCTTGACGGCATTCCGCATGGCGCCCTGCGTATAATCCATCGGGCCTGCCACCATCCTGATGAACGGAATGGTCACGTCATAGGTCACGTGGTCCACATCCGTGGCGCTCCATTTCATCTGTTCCAGACCGAAAACGCCCTCGAAATTCACCACGTTGGGATATGTGCGCTGAAGTCCCGTAGGCTTGTACGCCCCATGGAAGTTCATGAGCATGTGATACTTGGCACACATTGCGGCAGCATCACGATACCATTCCACCATCTTCTGGTCATCACGGTTCATGAAGTCCACCTTGAAGCCCTTCACGCCCATTTCCGAGAAACGGCGGCAGACATTTTCCATGTCCTTGGTGAACGGATACCATCCAGCCCAGAGGATAATGCCGACTCCACGTTTCCTGCCATATTCGACAAGTTCCTGTAAATCAATCTCCGGCACTACCTGCGTAAGATCATTGGCATACTTTACGGCCCAGCCCTCATCGAGAATCACATACTCGATCCGGTTCTCGGCGGCGAAGTCAATGTAGTACTTGTAAGTGTCGTTGTTCACGCCCGCCTCGAAGTCTACGCCCTTGATATTCCACGCGTTCCACCATTCCCACGCCACCTTTCCGGGGCGCACCCAGGACCAGTCCGCGTCAGCATCCGCCGGCGTCGCAAGTTTCCAGACAATGTCGGAGTCCGTCAATTCCTTGTCGGATGAGGCTACCGCAATGACTCTCCACGGGAACTCCGCACCGGGCTTGCACTCGGCAATGTAGTCCTTTCTGGAATTGACCATTTCCTGCACCATGTTGTGTCCTCCGATTTCCACATCGTCAGGCACACGGGCGAAATAACCGCTCAAGGTCTCCCCAGTCCCCTTCTTGTAATTATACAGGAACATGCCGGGATAATCCATCAGGTCCGCTTCCGTAATCACAACGCTCTTGCCCTCGGGACATTGAACCAGAATCGGCGCAATGCTCCATCTGTCAATCCATTCCGAAAGTTTAGAACAGGTATAAGGGCATTGGAAATCATTGACAAGGATATCCTGGAGCGAGCCTTTCCATTTCTTGTTCACATACGGGATGTACGCGGAGCGATCCTCCGGGAAGCGGAAATCAGCCTGCTCGTCAGACACGATGAACGGCTTTTCGGAAACGGAAATGAAACGGTATGCGCAACCCTCGTCATAGGCGCGGAACACAGCCTTGAAGCCCTTGAATTCGAGCGTAAGTTCATTGAACTTTTCCTCAACCTCGAATTTCTTGTAGACCGGTGATTTCACGGTCCTGTCCACACTGCGGGTGCGGGCGCGTTTCAATGTCTGACCGTGGGCTCCATAAATGGTACCGTCCTGCAAAGTCATTGACATTCTGGAGTTTTCAAGCAGCAGAACGCCATCGTGGAGGACATCGTACGAGAGGCCTTCCCCGACATGGATCTTCATTTCGAGCCTGCCGTCCGGTGATGTGAGATTATATTGTTTCGGCGCCGCGCCAAGCGACAAGGTCATGAACGCGGCAAGCAGAAACGTAAGTAAGTTCTTCATATAAGTCTATGTCTATCAAAGTTTAAAGGTACAGGTCACAGGATAATGGTCGGAAATGAATGTCTTTCCATAATCATGGCCGTTCACCGTGATGAAGTCCATGGATTCCGCCCCGCGATAGAAAATATGGTCGATGTTTCCGATTTTCTTGTTGTAGGTCAGGTCGAATCCGTTGAAGCTGACAGCGCCGTCATAGTATGCCGCTTCGTCTCGCGCAGACCACATGTATTCCGTAAGCGGTTCCAGGCTGTAGGCGCCGTTTCTGGTCGATCCGTCATAGAGCGAGCAGTTCAAATCGCCGACCACGAAGACGGACGCCTTCTGTTCCCCGACGAGCTTTTCTATCTGGGAGACAATCAGTTGCGATGCTTTACGCCTAGGTTCAATGTTGAAGATCTTGTTTCCCTCGGCATCCGTGACTTCCGGGTCATGGGTAAAATGCGTGTCGAAGAAATATATTATCTGGCCATTGGCCTTGACCTTCAGTTTAGTCCATACGCAGCCGCGGACCTGCCATCCTGAAGCGCCGAAAGGATAATGGACAGGCTTCCCGGGGTCTTCTTCATTGTAATAGAAGACGCCGGCATCCAGTTTCTCGAAACGCGACTTCCTGAACATGATGAGGTTAGGAGGAAGATGGTCCTGTAGCACAGTCGGGTTCGAGCCGTCATATTCAGCCACGCGGAAGACCTCATACTCAGGCAGAAGCGCCATGTCAGCGGCAGTTTCGGCCTTGGCCTCCTGCATACCGACAATGTCCGGCTGAGTGTCGCTCAGCATTGCGATATAAGCATTGCGCCGGTTGCACCAAAGGGAGTCCCCTGTATCACTTTCACCATTCCTCACATTGGAAGACATGACTTTTATGACAGTCCTGCCGCCGTCTGGAAGTGTGGATATTTCGGTCTGCGGTTTTTCGGTTTCTGCTTTCGAGCACATCACTGCCAAAAAAGCCACAGCTATTATAAATGTCTTTCTCATAATCAGTTATATCTTATAGCGAAGTAGTCGATACCATTTCCGGATTTCGTTCCGTCAGTCACCGTTCCCTCTCCGAAATACAGGGTGTTGGAGACTCTGCTTGCCGGGCGCAGACGCAGATATACCTTGTCCTTGCCAAGCATTTCCAGAGGCAGGACGAAATCGTATTGCTTGAATGCAGGGAGCTGCCATTCGCGCTCCTGACCGTTCAGCACGCCGTCCGGAACCACATAGTCCGCCACCTTTTTCCACACGGATTCATCATTCAGGTCGAAGGTATCGGACCACGAAACCGTCCAGTTATATGGAGCATTGCCCACATTGCTGGTTATGGCGCTGTACGATGTAAACTGCATCGAAAGGTGCTGTGCAGCAATGTCTTTCGTAGAGAATTCCACGATCCAGGATTCAGCCGGTGCATCTTCACCTTTCCACCAGGTCTTCGACATCCAGCCGTCATAAAGTTTCACGGACACGCCATTGTATGTGTTCTTCTTATTGGATGCGACCTTGCCCTTGCCGTCGCTGTTCGTACCGGAATAGTCGAAGACATATCCGTCCGCAAACGAGTAGCCGAGAGGCTGGTCGATGGAGCTGTCGAAACCGATATGGCCCTTGAACGGAGCGACTCCTGAATTGGTTCCTGTCCAGCCGATATAGTTGAATGTTGAAGGACAATTAGTTACGGCATCGCCTGATGTATGGAAGAATCGTGCGGAAGCCTGGCCGTCAGTGGCATTGAAATATGACATGCCGTTTTCCCCGGTCCGGAAGCCAGTAGCATAACGGAACTCCGCAAGAATATTGGAGAACGAATTTTCCTTGTCGAAGGCAATGTCGGAATAAGACTGGTGACGGATCTGGTAGCGGCCGATATTTCCGCTAAGTTCCTCATCATCATTGTCCCCATATACGTAGTTAGGGAAAAGTTCATGCACGATCACGCCGGACAATGTTCCCGACCCGTACGGGAGCCGCACGCCGTCCCTGCGGTACGGACAAGTGGTGTTCGTATAAGTGTATATGCTGCTGCCTTCGGAGTCGCGCACGAGCCTCGGATATTTCGAAATCATACCCTTGCCCGAGGACAATGTATATGCGTCATTGAGCGGTGTCAATGCTCCTTTACGTACCGCGAACTCGCAGTCTTTCAGCGTAATATAAGTATAGATATCAGCATCCGTGAGCTCGGAGATAAATTTTTCGCGCTCAGGCAAATTGCTTGAGAATCCGGTTTCACGACCGACGATGTTGGAGGATGTAAGGCCGGTGATTTCATAACGCTCGGGGTCCGTTTCCTTGGTCAATGAGGTGCCCTTCAGAAGAAGCGTCACCTTGTCAGCAAATGTGAAGACATTGTCCTCTTCGGTCGCAGTCTGCACGAGAAAGCCATAATTGCCGTCGAGACTTTCGAGGTAGAATTTCTTCTTGTAGGAAGTATTGTCCGAGGCGGTCAATGAAAGTTTCTCGTTCTCGCCGACATTGCCGGAGGCCCGGTTGCTGACCACATAGCCCTCAACGATAAGGTAATCATTGATTTCCACTGTCTGCCCGTCCTTGCCCATGGCGCGCACGTCCGCGAATGACATCGTCTTGCCGATGCCGTCGTTTCCGGTCTTCTGGATAACGTACAATGTCTGGCCGTATTCCGTTCCGAAACCGTCTGTATAGTAGATCTTTACGGAGGCTGTGCGGAGGTTGTCCGATGACGGGTTAGCCTTGTAATCCAGCTTCACCTTGTCATCGTCGATGCTTACCGCGTCTATCCATCCTTCTCCTCCGGAATAGGATATCTGATACTTGATGTCCTGATAATCAGAGATATTGGAGGTATATGCCACCTCGCCGTTGCCCGCGGTGCTGCCATTCAGGACAAGCGATCCGGATGCAAGTTTTATGGAAGGTTCACGTTTTCCGAGCTGCTTCACATATACGGTGTCGGTGCGGTTATTTGTCTGCACGAGGAGTTTCACCATACGTGCATAATCATCGTTCTGGTCACACTCGATACGGAAACTGCAATCGCCGTCGAACGCTATCTGCCTGCAGACCTGATATGTGTCCAAATCACGAATCCGCATCCAGTTCGCCTCGATGCCGTCGACATATGATATGACACATTCCTGGTTGGAAAGCACTCGAATTTCCTTCTTCAGGTCAGAGACTACCTTGCCGTCGGAATATTCGATTTTCGCCGGGAATTGAATCTCAGACTGGGATATTCCGAATTCCTTGAATTCGAATTTCTCCACCTTTTCCTCAGTGCAGGCCGTCATGGCCCATGCTGAAGAAACGGCTAGCAAAATATATGACAATCGTCTCATATCCATTATTTTACATATTTGACTGCAACGGCACCGAAACGGAAGTATTGACCCTTGTTCTTCTTGTCCGGAACGAAGGTGACGTGTGCCGTGTACTCTCCTGTACCGAAATCAATGGTGGTATCATCTGCGGCGGTAAGCCTGAGCGAAACCTTTTCCTGTCCTGCGATTTCCGCCGGCAGGTCAATGCAGTATTCGTCAAGTGCAGACGGGAGGCACATCAGGGCAGAAGTTTTCTTAGGAAGCGGACGGATGAACACTTTTTCGACAAGTTTGTATTCCCCGCCATTGACAGAATACATCAGGTTCCAGTTCACAGGTGCCTGCCCGGTAATGTCCTCTGTCGTTTTCCCGAGAGCGGAAGAGAACACGAAATAGAGTTTCTTGCCGACGCATTCCTTGGTGGAGAATTCCCACGCCACATAATTGCCGGCCGCACCGTCCTTCCACCATGTTCCGTCATAACGCATTCCGCGCAATCTGTCTCCAGCCGAATCAGGCTTTCCTTCATAATTCAGATAAGAGTCTGTCTGATTGATTGTTACAGCGTCACTGCTCATAGTGCCGGTACCGGAAGATGAAGGGAAAGTATTGCCATCCTTATGGTTGCCCGGACCATCCGGGAAGAACCATTCCACAAGTGTGCCGCTGAATCCGGTATCACCTAATGCAATGTCCGACAGCTCCATAGGACGTATCTGATATTTTCCGAGAAGCTTGGCATCGTGGAATTCCGTAGTCGTGCTCACAATGACGCCGGAGATATCACCGGAACCCTTAGGAACGCCATTGGCAGTAAGCCACCACTTGGTGTCGCTGTTCACGAGCATATTGATCTTGGCTCCGGACTTGTCATTCAAAATCCTGTAATCGAGATTCTGGTACTTGGTGTCAATCCATGTAGTTCTGATATTGTTGTAACTTCCATAGCTGAATGCGATTTCCACATCTTTGAGAGTCACCCAAGTATATATATCGTCATCTGTAAGTTCGCCGACAGTTTTCTTACGCGCAGCGACCGCTACATTTTCCTCGACCGCTACAGCATTGGCATTCAGCCCTTTGAGAGTGTAGCGCACTGGAGCATCCTCGCGGACAAGCGTAAGGCCATTGAGAGAAATCTTCACTTTGTCGCCTTTCTTGAGAGTGTTGTCCGCAGCGGCAGCGAACTTCAGACGGAAGCCGTATTTGCCGTCCGCCGACTGCACGTAATTGGTCTTCGCGGATTCATCAGCATCGTAGGCATCCGGAGCGGTCATCGGATTGGTCTCCATGTTTTCCATTCCGGCATCTGCCACAGCCACAGCCTCGAACCAGTCGCCGTCAAATGTATATTCACCGGCAGAGGCAAGCAAGCCGCGGAGTTCCTCGAAGGTGTACTGCTTGGACGGCTGCATCTGCGTGATGCTCAATGTCGCAACAACATTTTTCTCGGCAAGTTCCGCCTTGATGACTGCCTTGCGCTCTGCCTTTACGGTATTCTCCGCCACCTTGAAGGTGAGGTTTTCTTCCGTAGCGACAAGGTCCGTAATCCAGTCAGACTGAGTGCCTTCGTATTCCACGGAGAGCTTAAGAGCCGGCATGAACGTACCCAGGACGCAGTCCCAAGGAACAGATTTCACAGCCTCGTAAGCCTCCACCGTCATCGACGTCTCGTCCAGGACAAGATGTCCGGCCTGAGCCGTCTGCGAAATAGTGGCTACCGCACGATAAACGTTCTTGTCAATGTCGGTGTATTCCAATGACAATGCCGCTGTCCTCTCCTGTCCGGTAGTGTTTTCGGCAACATTGAAATTCAATTTTCCTTCCTCTATCTTGAGATCCGTAATCCAGTCTTCGGATGCGACAGCCTTGATTTCATCTTCAGGGACATTGGCATTGAATTCGAGCGCATCGGAAACCGCCCATGCGATGTAGGTCTTTTCGGTAACGGCGAAACTGAGTTTCGGATTTCCGAGCGCGCCTTCCTGGTTTATGGTAAACGGTATCACCTTGTCGACGCCCGATGCGGAAATGAGGAGCTTCGCACGACGCATAAGTCCCGCATTTTCAGTGAATTTGACAATGAATTCGCCATTGCCCTCGCCTTCGGTCCTGTCCAATGTCAGCCAGTCGGCAGCTTCTTCGAAAGCGACTTTCCAGCGGCTCTTGGAATAGACCAGGACGTGTTCCGAGCCGGCTTTCGCCGTGACGTTCATCGTAGTATCATTGACAGCCAATGACATAAGGGTAGGAGATTCCTTTTCCTCCTGACATCCGGCCATCAGCATGGCGGCAGCTGCAGCGGCCACGCCCAACATTTTCTTGAATATAGATATAGTTTTCATGATCATTTGTTTTCAATTATAGTCCATAATTTTCATACTCCTTGTTGTCCAGGGCATAGCCGGAATAAGCGACCTGCGTGGCAGGTATCGGATAGTATCTGTGACAAGGAAGGATGTTGGTCTTGAGGGCCACGGATCTGGTTTCGGATTCGGTGCGCTCATACCATGTCCCCCATCTCACGAGGTCGAACTTGCGCTGGAATTCGCCGAAGAGTTCCCTGCCCCTCTCCGCCTGGATTTCCTCCATGATCTTCTTCCAGGAACGTTTGGTGAAGAGTCTCACACCGGCACGTTCCTTCGTCATATTCAGATACTTGAGTGCTTCGTCCATATCATCCTGGAGCATGCAATGCGCTTCCGCAATCATCAGGATTGCATCGGCATAACGGAAGACTTTGTAGTTGTTGTAGTCATTGTTCGCCTGCATGTTCGGACACCAGAACTTCGGACCGAAGAACGCCGTGGTCGTGGTATTCTTCATGGAATTGAATGTCTGGCCGTTCCATTCCCTCACGATGGACATCGGACGTCTCTTGTCATTGTTCTCTTCCGCCAGAAGGTTGTTCACGAGGTAGTTGTTCGCCTGGGCCGGAGCATATACGGTGGTATTGTCACCGAGTTCTTCGATTACCACGCCGTCGTATTTGTTGCCGCTTCTCTTATATGGCATGCAGAGGCAGGCGACATTGGACGTATACTCCAGTCCTCCAGCGGAATACGCATGCTGCACTTCGAGAATCGACTCCGGGGTGTTCTTCATTCTGAACGGAATGTCGGTAAGCGGATATTGCTGAAGATCGCCATAGATTTCTTCCAGTTTCTTGCAGGCGTCCAGTGAGACCTGCCATTCTCCGTTCCATTGCGCCAACTTGGAAATCAGCATGTAGCCGACTGCCGCGCCTGCCCTGTTGTCGGTGATTTCGGAGGAACGGACCTGTGACATTGACGGCAGACATTCCTGCAAATCCTTGATGAGCCAGTCCCGGGTCCCGACAGCGGACATTCTCGGCAGCTTCGCCACTTTCTCAAGCATTGCCTCGTCTGAAACATCGTCGGTGTAGAACGGGATGTCGCCGAAGAACGAGGTCATGAGCCAATAGTAGAACGCGCGCATTATCTTGCCTTCAGCTACCAGCGGTGCCTTTTCAGTGTCGCTGAGGCTGGAATTTTCGATTCCGGTTATGGCACCGTTGCAATAGCGCACGCCCAGATAGCCCTGCTTCCATACATCGGCACCGAAACGCGGATTGGCCGGAGAAATGTCCAGCTGCGCGTCCTGTGTGGCGGAACGTGAATATGCCAGGTCCGTGACGCATTCAGTGGCAAGCATCATCTTGTAGGAATACATGTATGTCATCGGAATATAACATGTATTCAATGCCGCCCTGCACTGCTGCACATTCTTGTAGAAATTGGCGGAAGTGGCGAATGAGGACGAATCTTCCTCCAGACTGCATGCGGAGAGCGTGCAGAGGGCCACTGACATGATAAATATATGTTTAAGTTTCATTTCCGTGAGTATTAATATCTTAACTGTATGCTGAAGACGACGGTGCGGGCCTTCGGATATGCGCCCATGTCAAGTCTTCTCAATGTAGAAGAGTCTCCAGAGGATGATACGTCCGGGTCGAATCCGTTGTATTTCTTCCAGAGAAGGAGGTTCTCGCCGCTGAGGTTCAATGTGAGGTCACGCAGCCAGTTGATTTTCTTCGAGAGGTCGAAGGTGTAACCGAACGATACGTTTTTCAGCCTGACATAAGAGGCGTCGTAGACCATCCTGTCGCTAGGAACGTCCTTGGTCATTGAACCGCCTGCCCTAGGATAGTCGGATTCCGGGTTGCGGATCGGATGCCAGGAGTTCACCATGTAGCGGTACTGGTTCGTGGTGTTTCCGCCGGCCATGTAGAGTTCCGAGTAGTTGTAGATCTTTCCGCCGAATGAATAGGCGACATAAACGCCGAGCTTGAAGTTCCCGATAGTGAACGAGTTCTGAAGTCCTCCGTAGATGTATGGATCGGCATTCCCGAGATAGACAAGGTCTTTCTGGTCGAGTGTGCCATCATTGTTCATATCATAGTAACGCGGAGTTCCGAGGTTCGTGGCGTATTTGTCGGAGGTAATCACGGATGCAGAGGTGTAGGCGTGTGTAACCTCGTTGCGCTCGAATTCCTGGACATTGTGCCAAACGCCGGCATAGCGGAAGCCCCAGAGCGCATTCAGAGGATAGCCCTTCACGAAACCATGCATCATGAACGGGTTGTTTCCGCCTGAATCAGCCACGGAAACATACTCCGACGTACCGATATTGTCCACATTCTGCTTGTTGTGGGACAATGTGAAATTGGTGGTCCAGGTGAAGTTCCTTTTCACGATGTTGCGGCTTTCGAGTGAGAATTCGAGTCCGTAGTTGGATGTGTTTCCGAGATTCACGAAATGGGAGTCGTAACCGGTCTGGGATGCCACCTGCACTTCCATGAGGAGGTCACGGGTCTTCGCCATATACGCCTCAGCCGTGATGTTCATCCTGCTGTTCAGGAAGGACATGTCGAGAGCGACATTGTACAGGTCAGTCTTTTCCCATGTCAGGTCAGGACTAGGCAGCTGGCCTCTGTAATATGCCGCTTCCTGGCTTCCGCCGAAGATATATCCCTTGGAATTCGTCGAAAGACGTTCGAGACTCCTGTAGGCAGCCACAGCGTCATTGCCGGTACGGCCTGCACTTGCACGGAGCGAAAGTTCGTCCAGCCAATCCACGGATTTCAGGAAGTTTTCCTTCTTGATGTTCCATTTCAATGCTGCTGAAGGGAAGAATCCCCATTTGTTGTTGGCAGCGAAGTTGGAAGCGCCGTCGGCACGTCCGGTGACCGTAATGTAGTATTTCGACTTGTAATTGTAGTTCGCACGTGCGAGGAAGGACATCTTGGTGGTCGAGACGTATGAGGAACTCGGCACGAGGGTGTTCTTGTCCGTGACGCCTGCCATATTGTTCCATTTCACATCGTCCACCATATAGCCTGAGCCGCTGAGTCCCAATATGTTGGACCTGTAGGAGTAAGCCGTAAAACCGCCCAGTACATCGAATTTGTGCTTCTTCTTGCTGATGTTCCAGGTCAATGTGTTTTCACTGGAGAGCGTCATGTCGTCCCTTTCAGTTCTCGCAGCGTCGCCGCCTTCTCCCGGATTCTTGGCCGGAAGAGTGCTCGGGTTGTAAGTGAACGCATGCGACTGATAGCTGTAATAGGAATTCGTTGAACGCAGCTTCAGGTTTTTCACAGGCTCGATTTCCACGTAAACGGAATGGTTCGTGGCAATCTTGTTTTCATAGTTCGTCTTGAGTGCCACCAGCGCTGTCGGAGGGTTATATGTGGTGGTCACATTGTCCTCATCGTCAGTGATGTAGTAGTCATTCTTGTTAAGCAGCGGGCTGAGGTATATGGTGGAGCGGGTGCTGGTACCGCCGATGGCTGCAAGGTTCTTGTCCTGATGGCGGTATGTGTACGAGCCCTTGTATCCGGCGCGCATCCATTTGAAGAGCTGCTTGTCCAGATTCAGACGGCCTGAATAACGTGTCTGGCCGCTGTTCTTGATGATGCCCTCGGTGTCATTGTAACCGAATGACATATAGTATGAACTCTTCTTGTTTCCGCCCGAAACGGAAAGGTTATAGTTCTGATACACAGCGGTTCTGGTAACAGAGCCGAGCCAATCCGTGCCGTCACCGTATGAAAGCGGATCCTTGTAAGGGTATTTCGAAAGCGGCGCGCCTTCGACTGCATCGGTGTTGCCGGTGGTGAAATATGCAATGTCATTTCGGTACTGCGCATATTCATAGCCTTTCATCACGTCGAGTTTCTTAGGCAGTTGGCTGACGCCGGCTTCCGCCTTGAAGACAATCCTCGGCTTGTCGCTGTCGCCGCGTTTGGTCGTGACAATGATGACGCCATTAGAACCGCGAGAACCGTAAATCGCTGTGGATGAGGCATCTTTCAGGACCGAAATCGACTCAATGTCAGCCGAGTTCAGGTCGCCAAGGTCAGATACCGCATCCATGACGCCGTCTACGACAATGAGCGGTTCATTCGATGCAATGATGGAGCGGGTTCCACGGATACGGATGGATGTGGAGGCTCCCGGTTCACCGGAAGTGGTCATGATGTCAGCTCCGGCAATACGGCCCTGCAGCGCCTGGTCCACAGAAAGGACAGGTGCATCCTTGATGTCGCCCATCTTCACATTGGTTACCGATCCTGTAAGGTCCTGTTTACGGACCGAGCCATAGGCAATGGTAACCGATTCATTCAGAGTCAGATTCTTGTCAGGCATCAATGCGACGGAGATGTTCCGCCTGTCTTTCGGCACAGTTACTTTTTTGGTTTCATAACCAAGAAACTGGATTTCAAGCACACTGCCGGCTTGAGCGTTTATGGAGAACTTGCCGTCAGCATCCGTGCTGGTCCCATCAGTCGTTCCGGTTACGAGAACAAATGCTCCCGGAAGCGGTTCGCCGTTGTTGTCCACGACGGTTCCCGTGATGGTTACTCTGCCGCCTTGTCCCTGGGCTCCCGCATAGGCTGCCCCGAGCAAAGTGCAGATAATCGTTAACAGAAATATACGAATCCTCATACGTGTGTTATTAAAAAATTCGGTAACACAAATTTGAGGATTCTCGGGCTAACTGAAAATAGGTGGTTTGTCGAATATAGACGGATATGGACTGAATATAGATGCTTTAAAATCGTAATCCCTTATTCATCAATATATTACACTTGTAACGTATTGGCTTTTGTATCGTTTAATATATAGATTAAGCGAAGATTTTTATGTCAAATCCGAGCAATTTCAGTCTCGAAATCGTCTTTAGGGCATAGCGCCAGACGCTTCAATTTGGTGCGGTAAGTGTAGACGGTATTCGGGGAGCATTTCAGGAATTTGGCAATTTTTCCGCTCTCCGTTATGCCGATTCGGATGGCTGCCAGGACGCGGAGTTCCGTGGTCAACACTCCCGGCTCGACATTGAACCGGCCCTCTTCCTGCAGGAGGGCATTGACCTTGGTGACGAAATCCGGATAGAGTCCGAGGAATGTTTCGTCGAAGATGCGGTAGAATGCGTCGTATTCGCGGTACATCACGGACGGTGACTTGAGGTTCCGCATGACGGCTTCCAGGCCCTCATTCTTGGCAATGGACCGGATTTCCGTCCTAGTTTCGGCGATACGGTCAATGTAGCCTACGGAGAGTTCCATGTAGCGGAACACGTAGCTGTTCTTGATTTTGTTGGCATCCAGCAGTTCCTTGTTCGTCAGTTTCAGCTGCTTACGTAGCCGGACTTCGCGGCGCAGGAGCATCAGGATGGAGATGAGCAGGAGCATGATCACACCTGTCACGGCAGCGAGCCAGCGAACCCTGTTTCTGGCAGCATTGCCCGCAGCATCTGCGATGATCAACTTGGCTTTTCCTGAGTTGTAGAACCGGTTGCTGTAGCCGCCTGCCATCACATCCATCAGATTCTTGTTGATGTATTGCTCGGCTTTCGCGTATTCCCCATGTTCATATAGAATCACAGCTATCTCATACAGAGACATATACGCGCGTTCCGCATTCTGAAAATCATGGACAGCGCTACGGACGAGCCACGTGAAGCGGCTGTCTTTGTCGCCCGCCAATTCATAAAGCTTGGAGATATTGTACGCTACCGAAGCCTTGTTGTGTTCGTCTTTCTGCCGCGGATAAAGGTCCAGCAGTATTTCCAATGCCTTCTTCACATTGCCGTTATCCCTGTAGAACATGGACATCAGCCGCTTGGAGTAGAAGGAAGTGGAGTCGAACTGCATATATGCCAGGCGTTCCTGCCTCACGATTTCCTGATACCGGTTACGTTCCTCCTCGCCGGAAGCATCATCCGCAAGTGAGGAGTTCACCAATATCCGGCAGCGGAAATAGTCCAGCCGGACTCTCCGGTTCGGCAATTCATCCAGCGAAATGGAGTTCAGCACTTCGTCTGCCATGTCCGCTTGATTAAGTGTGAGCAGGACCCTGATCTTCGCGCACAAGGACAATGTCTTCTGCTCATGCGTCACCGCATGCAACTCCATCTCCCTCTGATACTTGGCCATGGAATCCAAACTGTAATGGTGGTATTCCTTGAAGAGTTTGTCAGCCAGCACCCATTTCATCGAATCGGACGATGCGGCCTTCATTTCGGTCACCAGACCGCGTATTTTTTCTTCCGCGGCTTCATGATACTTGGCCTGGTTCCGTATGGCATCATCCAGCACTTTCAGCTGTTTCCGGTAATTTCCGGACGCCGCCGAAGGCAATGCCGCAGCCACCATCAGGACCACGGAAAGCAGATACGCGACATGTCTATTCGGAATCATCTGTGCGTTTCCTGAGTTTTTCGTAATATTCATGCCGCTTGGGATTCTCGGGGAACCATCCCTTGAGCACCCGTTTCTCTTGAGCAATCACTTCCCCGATTCCCCAGAAAAATGAAAAGGCCCCGGCACCCACGATCGTTGACAATGTATTGTCGCGGATCATCAGCGAAACCGCAGCCAGGACAATGCCTCCGGCCAGAAAGCCCCACCAGGATTTCTTTCCGATGTAGTATTCAGCCCTTATCACGAGCGGGTGACAGATTCCGATTATGAGGAACGTCGCGGCGCCCACTATTATTCCATTGATATTCATCATCTTGCAGAGATTTTATTACATCGTGTTCATGTCGATGAGATTGTTAAGGAGCGCATAGACCGTGAGACCTGCCACAGTCTTTATTCCCGTCTTTCTGGTAATGTTCTTCCTATGGGTTATCACAGTATATATGGAGATGTTGAAATGGTCGGCTATCTCCTTGTTAAGCATACCTTTCGCCACGCAGACCAGAATTTCTTTCTCCCTGGCGGACAGTTCCTCACCGTCGCCACGCTGGTCGGAAGGATTCGCACGCATTGTCGCAGACAGTTTCTGCTCGATTTCGTCCGACTTGTCGGTAAGGTAGATTGCTCCGTCATAGGCGGAGATGAGGCTCGCGTCCATGGCGTTCGTGATGAGCGCGATTACGGGGACATTGATTCCGGTTTTTATAAGGTCTTTTCCGCCGGTGCGCGTCCGGATGTCGAAGATTGCGGGGTCCACGACCAACAGGTCCGCATCATAGTCATCAAGGGTGATTTCCATGTCTTCGCCGAGGTCCTGCAAAATACCGGTGACCGTATACTCGGCGAGGTTGTCGACAATATATCTAACTCCCTCAGCCACAATCACTGAGGGTTCTATTATCAATATTCGTTTTATAGTTTCTCTCATATCGTTCAGCGCGTCCAAGCGTTCTGATGCCCAAGTTCCTTTTCGCGTGCAGCCGCCATTGGAACCAATATTTCGTCTTCTATATATGTGTGCTTGCCAAGGTCGTCCTCCAGAGAATAAAGGCAATTCAACACCTTCTGTATCAAGTTATTGTCACAGTCCTGCGGGAGATATTTCATGACAATGTTTTTCAGGTCGTTCAGTTTTTCGTCGACGTCAGAATGGTTTTCCTCGTATTGTTCGATGCCATAGCCCTCGGTGGTTTTCCCTTCGTCAATCGCCCTGACGTACGGGAATACCGTTTTCTCTTCGTATTCGAAGTGTTTCAGGATTTCGTCACGATAGCCGCCGTAGAAGCGCATGAGAATCTTGTAGTGTTTCTCGTCGCACGTGTTCATCATCGCATGAATAGCCTTGTCCAATGATTCCAGGGCTATGTCAATGTAGAAGTCGTGTGAGTTGTGGAGATAGGTAAGGATGTCCCGCATACTGCTGCGTGAGAGTTCTTCAGCAGAAGGAACATATCCGTCATACGCGTATATCTTGCTGATAAGCAACAATGTATGCGGATTGACGCCGGCTTCGTCACATACTTCACCGACGGTTTTCTCGCCGAATCCGAAGTTCAGTCCCAGCCTGCGGATCACGCCCAGAAGCCTATGGTCAGCGTCCGGCACTTCCGCCATCTTCATCCCGATAGAGAAAATTTTCCCTCTATGTCTGTCGTTAAGTGTCATATTTCTTGTCAATGTTTTCGTTTAACAGCTTTCCGTCTTGGTAGCCTTGACGCCTGCTTACGTGCCGCGTCATCTGGCAAATATAGTAAAAAACCGAATAACCGGTAGTTATAATATATTACTAAAAGCGGCGTCCTTCACAGGAGACCGCTTTCAACAACAATCAAAAGGATTCACACAAGAATCTATTTACAAAGTTCAAACAGATTCATTCATAAACACTATATGGCTTATAATCTCAATCCAATGTTGCAAAGTTACTGCCCGGCAAAATTTTCCACAATCGCTAAATATGGTTAAATTTGCGTCATGCAGAAGAGAGTGAAACACACATTGGAAGTAACGCCGCCGGGCAGCAGGATATTGCTCCATGCCTGCTGCGCACCATGTTCGTCAGCCATAGTGGAATGCCTTGTAAATCATGGCATTAGACCGACCATTTTCTACAGCAATTCGAATATTTTTCCAGAAAGCGAATACGACAGACGCCTGAACGAATGCATCCGCTACGCTGAAGAAACCGGCCTGGACATCATCAATGATAGCTATGACCATGAGCATTGGCATCACGCCATACATGGTCTTGAGCATGAACCCGAACGTGGCTCCCGCTGCATGATGTGTTTCCGTTTCCGCCTGGAGCGTGCCGCAAGATATGCCCAGGAGCATGGTTTCGACGTCCTCACGACGACATTGGCCTCCTCCCGCTGGAAAAACCTCAACCAGGTAAACGCCGCCGGCTTCTACGCATGCAGCCTCTTCCCCGACGTGACATGGTGGGACATGAACTGGCGCAAAGGCGGCCTCCAGGAGCGCCGGAACGAAATCATCCGCGAGCACGGCTTCTACAACCAGCTCTACTGCGGATGTGAATTCAGCATCCAAAACGCCAGTCGGGACGCAGCCACGGGTAAATCCGTAACTCACTGATAATCAGATAGCAATTTAACAAGGGCGTGGAAACGCAGCCATTTTTTGGCCACATTTCCACGCCCTTATTATATAACCCCTTGCAAATCAACCCCTTGCAAACCCACAGCGTGGCCGCGTCCCGCCACCGCGGTAAGCGTCTCCAGGGTTGAAAGCATTCCCATGGTTACCCATCGCATCAGAAAGAGTGCCGAGATCGTGTGGCATGCATGGCTGGAGGCTCATGTGACGGAAAAACCATCGGGAAAGACCATGTGGCGAATGAAGCC
>FR882201.1:0-1409 GCA_000434935.1 Bacteroides sp. CAG:709
GGCTTCTCCCTCCACATGGTCTTTCCCGGTGTTTTTTCCGTGACATGTGCCTTCCTCCACCAGATCTTGGCCCTCCACCTGATGCGGTAGCGGGACGCGGCCACGCTGCGAGTTCGCAAAAGACTGATTTGCAAGGAGTTATGAAACATGGCGTGGAAACGTGGCCAAAAAACGGCTGTATTTCCACGCCCTTGTTAAATTGATATTTGATTATCAGTGAGTTACGGATTCGTCCGTGGCCGCATCCCGATTGGTTCTCGTGTTGTCAGGCCCAACTTTTTCATAGAAACAAATTATAGTTGCGAATCACCTCTTTCAGTAAGAATTAAAGAAAGATATTAAAAAACACTTCAGTAAATGTCTGTAGAGGTAGTGCATCTCAAAGATACATTTTTTTATAAACACAATACCAATTATCAAAATAATTCCTATTTTAGATGAACTTTTTTAAAGCAATAAATGAAAATGAAACGGTTAATCGTTACGTTAGCGGCTGCGGCTATGACATGCAGCGCAATTTTCGCCCAGAATAGGGGCGATATGTATGTAGGTGGAATTTTAGGAGTTTCTGGCGGGTCCAGCAAAACCAGTGTTACTGTCGGCTCGACAACCGTGAAAGGTGACTCCACGCCATCAGACACAGAATTTAATCTGACAGGAGAATTCGGATATTTCTTTGCCGACAACTGGAGGGTAAGCTGTGGGCTCGGTTACGAACTGCTGTCATCCCCTACCGGCAAAAAGGACGGCAAGTGGCTGAAAGACAACACAAATATTTTTGCTATAGGACCTAGCATAGCTTACTACCTCAACGTAACCGGCAATCTGTATTACACACCGGAATTCGGCATTTGCGGTTATTTCGGACAGTATAAGTCAGACCTCTCCTCATCTAAATTTCAGAAAAATGGAGTTGCAGGATTCGGTATGAATTTCGCCATCGGCCAGTTTGAGTTCAGACCTACAGCACATCTCGGGCTGAGTGTAAATCTCTTGACACTAGACTATGCTTACCTGAAGATTAAGGGCGATGATTCCGATAATTATTCAACGACTTCAGCTGTACAGTTCAGTCTCGGCATCAAACCTTCAGTAGGATTCCGCTACTATTTCTAGTTCATTCGCGTCTAGTAACATCCCCAAAAAATAATAACCTGCAGTCGAGTACGTTCAGATACAGGGGGCGTGGAGCACAAGTCATTGTACTATAATCAATTAACCATTTTCAGAGTTACAGGAATCACAACTCTGAAAATGGTTAAATCGGTAATATTCACCAGGTTACGCTCCACGCAATTAAACACGACTTGCACACAGCGACACCTGCCATGGACTAAAGCACGGAACTGCTTAACTTTTTTTCCCGGTTACGACCATGAAGGTAACGGCGATGAGAGTTATGATCACAC
>FR882201.1:1437-16678 GCA_000434935.1 Bacteroides sp. CAG:709
CACTATAACATTGATAGTCAGGGACTCACCGAAGAAAATGGTTCCTACGGCAATCGCAGTGACAGGTTCAAAGACTCCCAGGACGGACGTTCTGGTCGCGCCGATGATTCTGGTGGCCATGGCTAGGGTCAGGAGGGAGACCAATGTCGGGAATATGGCCAGACCTACGAGATTCATCCAGCAGAACCAGCCATGGACTCCGCCGAAAAATTCACCACCGGAAAAAGCATTGTGGAGGATGAAAAGGATCGAGCCGATTCCCAGGGCGTAGAATGTCAGGATGTGGCTGGAAACCGTGCGGAGACGGCGGCTGCGGTTTACGACCACGAGGTACATGGCGTATGCCAGAGCCGATCCGCCGGCAAGAAGCAAACCGCTGAGATTCAATGAGACATTGCCGGACGGCTTGCTGAGGATGACGACTCCGATGAACGTCATGAAAATCGACGCCCAGACCTGCCACGTCGGATAAACCTTCAGGAATACCATTATCAATGCCACCAATACAGGATAAAGGAACACTATGGTGGTGGCCAGGCCTGCCGGTATATAACTATAGGACTGGAACAGGAGCATGCTGCTCAATGCGAACAGAATGCCGAGGACACAGAGCCTGAGGAACTGTGCCTTGTTCACCCGGAAAGTTTCATGGCGGACAAGCAGCCACACGCCCAGAATAACGACGGCCAGCAAATATCGGATGGACAACATCGTATCCACCGAGACTCCCATTGAAAGGAGCGGCTTGGCGAAAAGCGGATTCAGACCATATGTTACACCTGTAATGATTCCCGCGGCATATCCCCAGACGAGATTTTTATTTTCCATAATTACATTGACGACAATTGCCGCACCGAGGTATTCCTAGGAACGGCAATCATATAACTCGAGTTTCGCAAGTTATCAAACTTGCCGAACGTTAGCGCGAATGCGAAGGTCGTCACTCGTTCGAAGCCTATAAGCCCAACGCACTTTTATATGCACGTTACCCTCACCCTAAATCCCTCCCCTCGGGGAAGGGACTTACTGTCGCCCTTGCGGTCTTTAACAGCGGAGTTTCGCAATACGAAACTCAAGTTATATAATTGATATCTACACTAATTACTTGCAAATGAACGCCACGAGCGCGTCAATGTCATCTTTCGCAAAAGACATCTGCTCTCCTGTCGAAAGATTCTTGACATTGATCTTGCCGGAAGCGGCCTCGTCACTGCCGTTGATCGACACGAAAGGAATCCCCTTCTTCTCGGCGTAATCGAACTGCTTCTTGAGTTTCGTCTGGTCAGGATAAATCTCGCATGACACTCCGGCCCCACGTAAAGTCCTGACTACAGGGACGATATACGGCAGAACAGAAGCATCCATATTGGCAAACAACACGGAAGCCGAGCCGGCCAGCCCCTTAGGGAATTTATCCAAGCCCTTCAGCACATCATAAATACGGTCAGCGCCGAAAGAAATGCCGACACCGGACATTCCTGGAAGCCCGAAAATTCCGGTAAGATTGTCATAACGTCCTCCGCCGCAAATACTTCCGATCGCGTAGTCCAATGCCTTCACCTCGAAAATCGCACCTGTATAATAATTAAGTCCACGGGCAAGCGAAAGATCCATCTCGACCTTCTGGCTCACACCGGCATTGGCAATGAACCCGAACAACTCGGCAAGTTCGTCGAGACCCTTGAGACCTTCCTCCGAAACAATGCCGGATGCTGATTTGCCTTCCATGAGACCACGCATTACAGCAATCTTCTCATCCGTGGTGCCTTCCAGTTCAAGAATCGGCTCGATCACTGCAACTGCCTTCTCATCAAGACCTTTCTCCATCATCTCCGCTTCCACGGCCTCCAGTCCGATCTTGTCCAGTTTGTCGATGGCCACGGTAATGTCCGTAACCTTGTCCGGATAGCCGCAGATTTCAGCCAATCCAGTGAGTACCTTACGGTTATTGATCTTTATGGCAACATTGATACCGAATTTCGTGAATACGGTGTCCACAATCTGCACGAGTTCAAGCTCGTTCAGCTGCGACTTGCTTCCGATAACGTCGGCATCGCATTGATAAAACTCGCGATAGCGACCTTTCTGCGGACGGTCAGCGCGCCATACCGGCTGGATCTGGAAACGCCTGAACGGGAACGCGATTTCGTTCTGATGCTGAACGACGTAGCGCGCGAAAGGAACCGTCAAATCATACCTCAAGCCCTTTTCGCACACTTCGGAGGTAATCTTGCCGCTGTTCAGCGTACCATCCTCACTTTTGTAATTTTCAATGTCAATGCGACCGAACGCATCACCGCTGTTAAGTATGCGGAAAAGCAATTTGTCGCCCTCGTCGCCATATTTTCCGAGAAGGGTGGAAAGGTTCTCCATAGCAGGAGTTTCGATCTGCACATATCCGTAAGTCCTGTAGACAGAACGGATTGTGTCGAATATGTAGTTTCTGGCGGCCATTTCCTCCTGGCCGAAGTCTCTTGTCCCCTTAGGTATAGACGGTTTCTGTGCCATATAAATAAACATTACGCCTCACGCCTCACGCAAGGCAAGGCAAGGCCGGTTTCATATCCTGCAAAATTAATAATAAATAGTGACATTCGGCAATCATTGAAGTGACAATTCAAAACCAACTTGGAGAAACAAATAACTATTT
Source organism: Bacteroides sp. CAG:709 (assembly GCA_000434935.1). Taxonomy (GTDB): domain Bacteria; phylum Bacteroidota; class Bacteroidia; order Bacteroidales; family UBA932; genus Cryptobacteroides. The sequence continues at coordinate 4,088 of FR882201.1, forward strand.
GGCATGTAACCTCCTCATGGACAACTGGGACGAAACTTGAGTAATTGTAACAACATTTTTCACAAAAAAGTAACATCGTAAAGTATATTTTTCTATCTTTGGAAGAGAAGATAAAACGACCAAATAACAAAATGAAAGCATTTTATATCCAAAAAGTTGTCATCAGACGCATATCCTCATGACATTCTTCACTAACGCAACAATAAAACCGTTTTCCGGTTTCTTAATCTTAGTAATCCATTAAAAACAACTCGGTAATCTTTACTAGTCTTTTCGGTCTATATTCTTTTTCTCATCAGTCGTGTACGTCCAGTACACTCCTTCTTCGAAAAGAAATCTATCCTCGAAAATCCTTTGCAAATCTTTACCAACTTTTTTAACGCTTACTCACAATCAATAATCAATTAAAAAATATTACAATGAGAAAACTGCTTGCAATGCTAGCGCTTCCGCTATTGGCACTTTCAGCCTGCAGCGAGGAGACAAAGGAGGAAATCGCTGACGTCCTCATCATTTCTCAGGACAAAGTGGCATTTCCTAAAGAGGGAGGCGTCGCAACCATCTCGGTCGCATGCCCGTCAGAGTGGCACTCATCCGTATCCGATCAATCCTGGATCAAGACCACGGATGATGAAGACAAAGTCACCATCACTGTCTCCGCAAATGAAACAGGTGATTCCAGAAAGTCATCTGTAACACTGGAATCAGCAACGGAGAAAAAGGAAATCCTGATTTCGCAATCATGGTCAGGAGCCGTTCTATCCCTGAAAATCAATGGCCCGGAAAGCATTGAACTCGACTCCGAAGGAGACAGTTTCAAGTTTACAGTGGAGACAAATGCAGCATGGAAGGTCGAATCCAGCGCATCATGGCTGACCGCCAGCATGGACGGCTCTCTTGTCTGCGTTACGGCAACGGCCAATGGCGAGACGCACCGCGATGCCACCGTCACGGTCACCGCAACTGTAGGAGACAAGTCTGAAAGCAAAGAAATCAAAATCGCACAGATTTCCCGCGAGGAAAATCCTTATTTCCAGATGCTTGGCAATTACGGACTCTACGCCGAGCGCTGGTACTATGGCGGCAAAGCAGTAAATGTTCCCGGTATAGGCTCATACTGCACAATCGAGCAGAAAGAGTACGGCAAGTCATTCACTATCAAAAACCTGTTCGTGGATGGCACCGAATATGAGGCGTCTTATGACAAGGACTCCAAGAAGATGGTGCTTACGCTAGGCTCGCTTTGCATGACAAGAACCATAGAGACATCAGGAGAGACTTACTACTATTATATGGTGCAACCGAACATCACCGAAAGAAAATTCGAAACAGGCATCATCTATGGCACTGTCGGGACCGCCACAGACGGAAAGGACGAGAATTGCCAGGCTATCCTTCTGGATGGATTCGATGAAGCATACGGGTCTCTAGGGCTCATTGTCAGAATCGGCGCCAGCCAGAATATGGCCATGCTCAGCGATGTGTACTATGCCGATGGCAAGATGCACTTCGTGAAAGCCGAGAAACAAACACAGGGATAATCATTTCAAGACTATAGACAATGAAAAAGATAATATTCTCCACATTGTTGGCCATCTCATTCTGCGCTTGCACCAAGGAGACGATCAACTACCAGAATCCTGTTCCGGGAGAGAACGGGGCAGAAGCGAACACCGTGCTGTCCGTCGAATCGAGAAACACTCTTTTCACGGCCCAGGATGGAACAAACGCCGACATAGCGTTCAAGAGCCTGGGAGGAAAGGTTGTAGTCAATGTCAACACGAATGCAGACTGGACCTTCGAGGTTACAGGCGACACTTTCGTCAAAGGAGAGGCGGACGAGGAAACCAGTCAGCTGACACTTTCCTGTGCAGCCAACCAGCTTGACAAAAAGCTGTCAGCCACGGTGACCATCAAAGCCGGAAACAAGATCGCCACCATCGGGGCCACACAGAATGCATACGGGACCCCGGAAATCGTCGCATCAGAGAACAATTTCCATCTTGCGGCCAAAGGTGAACTTTCAGCATCATTCGATGTAACGTCGACAGACCCGGACTGGACATTCGAGACTTCCGGATGCGAATGGATGCTCGTCACCAGAGAAGGCAACACCGTCAAGATCAGCGCCTATCAGAACGAGGAATATACCGACAGGAATGTAAGTTTCACAATCAAGGCCGGAACAGGTGAAAAGCTTGTTTCCGAAACCATCGACGTACTTCAGGACAGGGCCGCGCACATCGAATCTTCCGTCCTCACCGTGCCTGTAACACCGTTCTCCGACGATGCCAGAGAAGTGGAGATCCAGGCAAATTTCGACTGGGAGTATTCGGTTTCCGGCAACGATGACGGATGGCTGAAGGTAGAAAAGACAGACAAAGGATTCAAATTCACCCCTACAGCCAACCCGAACGCCGAAACCAGAACAGCCAAAATCACAGTAAAGACCGGAGACGGCAAGGAGAACAACGATTCCGAGGTGATAACGATTTCTCAGCCGGGAATCGACAAAGAAGCATTCATACTCGGCCTTCATGTAACGAAAGCCAACAGCACGTCGATGCTTCCTGTCGAAGGCGTGACGGACATCACTGTAGACTGGGGAGACGGCTCGGACGCCGAGAAGTTCACTGCCGACAATCCGACCCACGAATATGCCGACACCGGCTATTTCGTCGTTTCCGTGAAAGGACAGACAAGCGCATTCAGCGTAAACTCACTGTCATACGACCAGAAATACCAGATCGAGCAGATCTACAACTGGGGAAAGTTTGAACTGACCTCTATGGAATCCGCATTCGATGGATGCAGCTATCTGACAAGCATCCCTGAAGACGACATGAAAGCCTTCTCGAAAGTCACATCATTCGAGTCTGCTTTCAGCAACTGCAGCGCTCTGAAGACCATCCCGGAAGGACTTCTTGCCAATGCCGCCGAAACTGAAAGCGTAAACAGCATGTTCTATTCGTGTGATTCCATCAAGGTCATTCCTGGCCAACTGTTCTTCAACTGCCCGAAACTTGCAGACGCAGGATCCGCATTCAGTTCCTGCAAGGAAGTGGAAAGCATCGACAAGGACCTCTTTTCCAAGAATCCGGAGCTCACGGATTGCAGTTCAACATTCTCAGGCATGTCCAAACTGAAATCCGTAGATAAGGATTTGTTCGCCAACAATCCTAAGATCACCACGTTGAATGCAATATTCTCCTACGATGAAGCACTTGCGACAATTCCGGCAGGAATCTTCCGTAACCAGAAAGATTGCGAGACTTTCAGAATGGCGTTCTCCAACACAGGCCTGACCGAGATACCTGCCGGACTCTTCGCCAACAACTCAAAATGCGAGAACTTCCAGCAGACATTTTCGGGAACAAAAATCAAATCGATTCCGGCCGACGTATTCAAAGGATGCAGTTCTGTCGACACATTCATGTCATGTTTCAGCGGATGCAAGGAACTCCAAAGCATACCTGCCGACCTTTTCAAGAATTCAGGTTCACAAGGTGTAGTCTATGGAAGGAGAGGCAATGGAATGAGAATGGTCTTCAACGACTGCTCATCCCTGAAGGAAATCCCTGCCGGGCTTCTTGACGGCTTCACGGAAATCACGAACATAGAAAACATCTTCAATGGATGCTCCTCATTGGAAAACATTCCTTCAGGACTGTTCAAAGATGCTACGAATGTTACCAACTTGAGCAATGCATTCAGCGGATGCACCTCTCTCAAGTCAATTCCAGCCGGTGTATTCAAGGGATTGTCAAAGCTCCGTTCATTTTCCGGCATTTTCAAGGATTGCACCAGCATTGAGGAAATAGGCGACAACCTGCTCGAAGGCTGCGACGCATGTACCTCCATCAGCAATCTGTTCAATGGCTGCACCAAGCTCAGCAAGGTTTCCGAAAACGCTTTCGCCGGCGCGGTAAAAGTAACGGACATCAGCGGATTGTTCAGCAATTGCGCAAATCTCAAGAGCGTCCCGGAGGGTATCTTCGCCTCAATGACCGGACTGAAGACGACAAGTGACGTATTCTCTTCTTCCGGCATCGTATCTGTTCCGTCCGGATTGTTCGCAAACAATAATCTGGTGACGACTTTCAAGAATGCATTCAACGGCTGCACCGCATTGTCAAGCCTTCCTGGAGGTCTGTTCACGAAAAACGTCTCCGTGACGAGCTTCGAAAGCGCATTCAGCGGATGCTCGTCATTGACAAGTCTTCCTGACGGGATGTTCGTCAACAACGGCAAGGTGACATCCTACAAGATGGCATTCAAGGGTTGCACGAATCTCTCATCCGTGGGCAACATCTTCGGAACAAACACCAGCAAGATCAGTCTTGAGTCTGCTTTCGAGGGATGTTCAGCTCTGAGTGCGATTCCTGCAGGATTCTTCGACGGGCTCACCGGAGCGGATTCATTCAGCAAGACTTTCAACGGATGCACAGCCCTGACGACAATACCGGAAAGGCTTTTCGCCCATAATATCAATGCAACCACCGTACTGAGTTGCTTCCAAAACTGCACGGCTCTCCAGAAAGTGCCTGCCGGCCTGTTCGGGACGACAACGAAGACAAAGACATTGACTTCAATGTTCTCCGGATGCTCGTCTCTTACCGACATCGCTGCTGACGCGTTCAGCGGCATCAATGCAAAGGCAGGAAACATGTCAAGCATATTCCAGGACTGCACCGGACTCAAGGAAGTGCCGTCCGGCCTGTTCAAGAACAACAGCATGGTCAGCAACTACAATTACGCATTCCAGGGATGCACAAGTTTGGAGAAAGTCGGTTCTGAAATATTCAATTGTGCGAATGGGGCCACCTCAATCAATGGCATATTCAAGGAATGCACATCCCTCAAGACATTGGGAGGCAACATTTTCCTGAATCCTGAAAAAGTAAGGTATATCAACAACCTGTTCCAGGGATGCTCTGCCCTTGAGTCTGTGAACGTAGGAATTTTCGACAACTTCAAGGCATTGACGAGCGCAACCTTCACATTCGACGGCTGCGTCGCACTGACGGGAGAGTCGCCATACACCGAAGTGAACGGCGTGAAGTACCACCTCTACGAAAGGACCTCCGAAGCGACGGCCATTACCGGATTCGCATACCTGAAGAACCTCAAGGCAATGTTTAAAGGATGCACGAAACTCACTGATTATGACAAGATTCCTGACCCATGCAAGTCTGATGAGTAATTTTCCAAACGATTAAGAATATGAAACACAATTATATCATAACAATGATTCTGGCCGCCGGTATTGCCGCCGGCTGCGTGGAGACCAAAAAGGTCGATCCCGATACTTATCAGGCTCCGCTGTACGTCCAGTCTTCCGATCCTAAGATCGTGTTCGACAAAGAAGGCGGAAAGGCTATCATCACCATAGCGACCAATGCCGAGAGCTGGAGTTACGCGACCCGGTCGGGAGAGTGGTTCGAGGTCATTGTCGATGCTGACAGCTGCCTCTTGGTCGAGGCCAAGCCAAACAAGGGTCCGGTAAGGACCGACGATATCACGGTCACAGCTGTAAGAGGCGACGAAACCAAGGAAGTTTCGCTTACGGTCACTCAAAGGGCAGACGGAGCCACAGACCTCAGTGCTGCAGGAACCGCGAACTGCTATGTAGCCAACACAAACGGTTCGTACAAGATCCGCGCTGACATAAAAGGCAATGGAGGCAAGGACGGCAAGAGCAAATATATCGAAACTGAAGGAGTCGGAATAAAGGATGCCGCCTATGCAGAACTGCTCTGGGAAGCCAGAAATGACGGCGACCGCACAATGTCATACGAAATCATTGACGGAACCCCGGCATATGGCAACGGGTACATCTCATTCTCGACAGGAAGGAGCGAGGGAAATGCCCTCATAGCCATAAAGAATGCCAAAGGCAAAGTCCTCTGGAGCTGGCACATCTGGGTGACAGACAACGAGATTACCACCCACGACCACATCGGCCCTGAAGGCAATGTCATCGCGCAGATTATGGACCGTAATCTTGGAGCCCTCAACAACATTCCGATGGACATCAACAACAGGGGAATGCTCTATCAGATGGGCAGAAAGGATCCGTTCATTCCGTCACGCTCCCCTTACAGGGACTACAGCGGAATAACAGACTACGACAATTCCAAGGAGTATTGCAGCAACGATCCCGAATGGAACAAGCCGAATCTTGAAATCGGAAACGGAAGCGGAAAATGGGAGATTGATTCAAAGTATAAAGGAAAAGCAACATTTTCAGCGCCGGGCAATATCCCGTTCGCTTCGGAGCATCCGATGAGATTTCTCGTAGGCTATTATTCGACAAGCTATTCCTGGTACATCAACTCAAGCGACAAGGATAGTGTAGAGCCTGGGCTTTGGGGAGAGGAGAAGACCATTTTCGACCCATGCCCGGCAGGCTACAAGGTTCCTGTCAAGAACATGTGGGGCACGGCTGCCGGCGACGAGAGCATCAAGACCGGCGGAAAGCATAGCGAATATGACGAGAACGGAACCAGCAGCAAGTATTTATGGAACGTCGAGAAAGGTTGCGGACGCGTGTGGAAACAAACTGGAGATTTCTACCCTATGGTCGGAAATATCTATCCGTCAACGTATTCTCCTGAAGGAACAACTCCTTACAACTATGCCAGCGGACAGACATTCTACCTGACGAGCCAGGAAAAGGCTTATGATTCAGAGGACACAAACCAGAGTTGTGCATATCACGTAGCAGTATTCAACGGCTACTGGGCGACATACGAAACAAGGTCACAGGTGTTCTGCGGTCAGGTAAGATGCGTGAAAGAGTAATTTTTTATAATCAATGATGAAAGACAGATTCTTAAGACTCGTTCCGCTGGCGATAATGCTGGCGGGATGCAGCGGAATCGGCGGAAATGATGACAATGGGCCTGAGTCGGCAGACGGCAGGCCTGTCGTCGTATTTTCACCGGAGACAGCAATCCAAGGCGAGATAATCATAAAGATGAAGCCGGGCGCCAATGACGGGACGGCAACAAAAAGCGGAGGCGTCACGTCAGGCAACACACAGATCGACAGGGTTTTGATGGATGTCGGTTCTGTCAGTTTCGAGCGCATGTTTCCGCCTTGCGGACGATTCGAAGCAAGGACAAGAAAAGAAGGATTGGACAGGTGGTTCATCGCCAAGTACGACGAGACGATTCCTGCGAAGGAGGTGGCAGAGATGCTGTACGGATGCGACGGCGTGGAGGTAATCGAGTATTCTCTCCCGACCGCGGCAGCCGCATATTCCAAGGCCACGACAACCGGAGAGGAAGATTTCACCGGAACGAAGTCGTATTCATCAGCGAGGAACATTCCTTTTCCTTTCAATGAAAGCGTCCGCTCACAAAGGATGCAGTGGCATTACAACAATACGGGCAATGTCTACGCCAACTCTACAGTCGCGGGCGCCGATGCGGACGTCTATGCAGCATGGCAGTTATGCACAGGAAATCCCGATGTCGTCGTAGCCGTGGTCGACCAAGGTGTCAAATACGACCACGAAGACTTGGCGGCGAACATGTGGACAAACAAAGGAGAAATACCTGGAAACGGAATTGATGATGACGGCAACGGCTACATCGATGATGTCAACGGTTACAATTTCACCGACAATAACGGCAATCTTACGTTCTCGTCCGAGAACATGCACGGAACGCACGTCGCAGGCACCATTGCAGCAGTGAACAACAATGGCATAGGAGTAAACGGCATTGCCGGAGGCTCAGGCAATGGTGACGGTGTCCGGATAATGTCCTGCGAGACTTTGGGAACGTCCGAATCCGGCAATTCAGGAGGTGGTCTGGGCGCCCAGGTACGCGCCATCAAATATGCCGCCGACAATGGTGCCGTAATTTGCCAGAACAGCTGGGGCTACACAGCCGGCGCCATTTCAGAGAACGACTGGACCAGAGGCAATTACTCCGCCCTTGCCGACGCCATACACTATTTCGTCAAGTACGCCGGACTGGATGAGAACGGCAATCAGGAAGGCCCTATGGCAGGAGGAATCGTAATCTTCGCGGCAGGAAACGACACTTCGGATGAAATCTGCTACCCGGCTTCCGACAAGTCGGTAATCAGCGTGGCAGCAACCTCCTGGCTCGGGACCCCATCGTATTTTACGAATTACGGCAAATGGGTAAGCATTTCCGCTCCGGGCGGTGACCTGTCACTCAACTCCACCTACGGAGGAGTATACAGCACCAGTGTTTCGGAGGACGGCGGCTCGGCCTACGAGGGAATCAACGGAACGTCAATGGCATGTCCACATGTATCTGGAGCCTGTGCTCTCGCCGTCAGCTGGTACTACGGAACAGAGAAGAAGAAAGGACTTACATGCGAGATGCTCAAGGAAGCGCTGCTGTCGAGTGTCACCCCGGTAGATCCGTTCTGCGAAACGCCATATTTCGGAAACATGGGCGCAGGATCACTGGACACGTACCAGCTGCTCCTCGCAGTCAAGAAAGTGAAGGCGATCCCGGACGTGACAGTCGGCAACGGCAGCGAGACAAGTGTAGACCTTTCCGATTATTTCTACAAGACAGATGTGCTGACATACTCATTGACCACACAGGGGATAATCGAAATCAGCCTCAAGGACAGCATCTTGACCATCAAGGGAATATCCAAGGGCAGTACCGTTATCAGAATCACCGACGGCAACCAGTCCGTCAGAACAATAAATGTGACTGTTGAATGATTATGACTTCAAAAATGATAAAAGCCGCCGCATTAGCGGTCGCAACATCGGTTCTATCCCTGGCATACGGATGCAGTCCGGAAACCAAGGGCGACAATTCCGGTGCAATGCTTAAGACTCCGGAACCCAAAGTCAGCGAGGTTACCGTATCCGGATTCCGCGTCGACTGGGCAAAAGTATATGGAGCTGAGGGCTATGCCTACTCACTTGACGGTGCGGAAGCGGATACGACCGATGCACTCTTCATCAAGTTCAATGACTTGGAGGCGTCCAATGAATATGTCGTGACAATCAAGGCTGTGCCCGGCAAGGACAGCGGTCTTTCCGAGTCCGAACCCGTGTACATCCACGTGCACACTTCAGCAGTGAGCCCTCTGGACAAGCCCGAAATCACTATCGGAAGCACATATGCCTCAAAGACAATCATCAGCTGGAGCATAATCCCCGGAGCCGTCAAATATGAGTATACGGTAGGAGACATCAAGGGCTCTACAACTGAGAACAAGGTATCCCTCTCCAATCTGGAAAAGGGGAAAGAGTACACGTTCACCGTCAAGGCTGTTGCAGCGGACAACAGCGGCAGGACCCAGTCAGATGCGGCACAGGCAAATTTCAAGACAGCATCGGATGACGTGCCTCCACTGCTGATAGTTCCTGAAAATGTTCTTGCTGACGCAGTCGTTTTCAATGTCTACGCAACCCCTGACGCAACATACTACTACGATGTAGTCTCATCCTCGACACTTATGCAATATGACGAGGCGACGGTGATCGAGCGCTACAAGAATGCGATTGTCGAATATGCCAAGAGCAAGGGCATCAGCATCCGGCTCGCCATGGCTTCCGTCCTCAAGGTCGGCACGAACACCCTGAGCGTTTCCCGTCTGACTTCACAGATGAGCTACGACATCATCGCTTTCGGAATGGACTATGACGGCAATGTCACGACCGGTCTCTTCACGAAACGGGTCACCACGACGGCAACAGGCTGGTCCGCCGGCCCTAACTACGGAGGAGCAGACTGGTTCCGACAGAACTTCTTCATCACCAACTCGTATCTCGGCATAACCGGCTATGGATGGACCAACTCCGTATGGACTACATGGAAAGGCAGTGATGTGCAGAGCATCCGCTACCGTCTTCTACCTACCAGCACTTTCAACAAAGTATTCAGCGACCCTTATGACAAGGAAGCAGTCAAGACATTCCTGAAGGACACGTCATACAGTTACGCAGTCAAGCCGAACTATCTGGAGCTTGTGAATTCATCCAACGGATACAATTCGGTGACGCCGTGCAACCCGGGCGTCTCATACACGATGTCCGCCCTTGCCACCTCCACAGCCGGAGTAGAGGAACTGACCGTAAACTCCATTACGACAAAGACGACAAGCGAGGCCTATACATGGTTCTCGATAGCCGCTCTGGTCAACGAGAAATATGGTCCGACATCCAGCAAAATGGCATGCGTCCTCAAGGGTGTAGGCATAGAATCAGGAAAACTGGTAATCGTCAAGACATCTGTTCTGGCTGATGTTCCGGAATCATCCTACCCAGCCCTGATCGCCGACAAAGGCACAGAATTAAAGGAGTCTTACTTGGAATACATCAACGGAAACGGCCTTGCACTTGTCGTAGATGTAGAACCTAAGACATCCTATACCGTAATGGCGACTGTCGTCAACAAGGCAGGAGACAAGATCACCAAGCACGCCTCAGTGACGACCACAGCGGAAGCAGGGACAAAGTCTGCAAGAGCAAGGAACTCCGTGGTTTTCAGAAATCTCGCCGAGAAGGCAGAAGCAAGCCCGGTCGGTCTGAGGCTTGACGGAGTGGAGTCGATTCCAGTCATGGATACACCAACAGCTGCAGACGACCTATGGACCATAATCCACAACATTAACATACTCGGAACAAATTATGAAAAATAGCATAATGAGAATATTGACCGCAGTTCTGACGGCCTGTCTCTGCGTTCCGGCTGCACAAGCCCAGGACATCAGCGTAAAAGGAAAAGTCACGGACAGCGGCAATGCTCCTCTGGTAGGAGTCGGTGTCTTCATAGAGGGGACAGCGACAGGTACTGTCACAGGTGCTGACGGAACATGGTCGATCCCGGACATTCCTTCGGATGCCACCCTCACATTCTCAAGCATCGGCTATGTGACCCAAAAAGTACACGTGGCCGGGAAGTCCGTGATCGATGTGATTCTTCAGGAGGATATCATCGAAGATGAACTGGGAGAGGTCATGGTCGTCGCATACGGAACCGCAAAGAAAAGCAGCTTCACCGGATCGGCATCTGTCGTAAAAGGCGACGAACTCCAAAAGAGGGTTACAGGCAACATCACCAAATCCATTGAGGGAACGGTGGCCGGACTGCAGGTCACATCCGGCGGCGGACAACCTGGTGAGGGCGCATCAATCATGATTCGAGGAATCGGATCAGTGAATGCGGTCTCCACACCTCTGTACGTAGTGGACGGAATTCCTTACGACGGCTCTTTAAGCGCCATCAACCCGGCTGACATAGAGTCTCTTACCGTCCTGAAAGACGCATCGGCAGGCGCATTGTACGGAGCGAGGGGCGCAAACGGAGTAATTGTCATCACTACCAAGAAGGGCAGCGGAGAACGTTCCGTTGTCAGTTACAAGGGCAGCGCAGGCATTGCATCCCGGTCTCTCAAACGCTACGATCTCGTCGGAATGAACGACTTCATCGAATTGACCTACGAGTCCCTCAGGAACAGCGCCAAATACAGTACGGGAATGGATTTCGAGGGTGCCAGCGCCTACGCTGCCGCCAATCTCGGCCAGACCATCGGTGGACTGAAGAATCCAGAATACTACAACCCATACAAGAATTACACGTGGGAAACCCTCGTCGACCAAAGCACCGGCAAGATAAAAGATGACGCCGCAGCTGCATGGAACGAAAACTGGATGGATGAAATCAGCAACAACGCCGCCCTCCGGACAGAGCATATCATCTCTGTCAACGGAGCGACCGAGAAGATCAATTATCTCGTTTCAATGGGCTACTACAAGGAGAACGGCATACTCCGCAACACTGACTTCAACCGCTATACGGGAAGGGTCAATGTGGACTCACAGGCCAATTCATGGATAAAGATCGGCATGAGCGCCAACTACTCGCACACAAAGGCAGACTACCAGAACTTCTCTGGTGCTTCCGTATCAAACGTCTGGTACACAGCACAGTTCATGGCTCCTGTATATCCTGTCTACCTGAAAGACATGGATGGAAACAATGTCCTGGACCAGGATGGAAACCTTCAGTATGAATATGGTGACGAAGATGACAACGGTTATGCAAACCGTCCTACAGCCCAAGGGTTCAACTCCAAGGCCGAGCTCTACAACAACAAGGCCTATTACTACCGCAACACATTGTCTGCGAGATCTTACCTCACGTTAGGTACGACAAATAAAGACGCTCTTCTCTACGGATTGAGACTGACCGCCAATCTCGGAACAGATTTCAATGATTACCAGCGGACTCTCACCAACGACAAGTACCACGGCAATGCAGCCGACCAGGGAGGCCGGTTGAGCAAGACCAACACCAGGACCCTCAGCTATACTTTCAACCAGATCGTGAACTATGACCGCTCGTTTTCCGAGCACGACATCAAGGTCCTGTTGGGTCACGAGTACTATCGCTACAGATTCAACTACGCGCAGGGTGAAAAGACAGGCATCATGGACGGAATCGATGAACTTGACCCGGCAGTGACGACTTCCGGCAATTCCAGTTACTCGAACAACTATGCCATCGAGTCCTGGTTCACCAGGCTGAACTACGGGTTCAAGGATCGCTACTACTTCGACGCCAGCTGGCGTACCGACGG
>FR882201.1:16683-25553 GCA_000434935.1 Bacteroides sp. CAG:709
CGCCAGCTGGCGTACCGACGGTTCTTCAAGATTCTACAAGACAGGACGTTGGGGCAATTTCTGGTCAGTCGGTGCATCCTGGAGGCTGTCACAGGAAAAGTTCATGGAAGGTTCTTCTTCCTGGCTCAACAACCTGACCGTAAAGGCTTCCTATGGCGTACAAGGCAACGACAACATCGGAACCTACTACGCATGGCAGGGCCTTTACGACTACACCTGGGCAAACGGAAGCGAGGCTGGAGCATTCGCATCCAAGCTTGAAAACAAGGCCATAACATGGGAAAAGAACGGTAACCTCAACGCAGGAATCGAAGCTTCCCTCTTCGGAGGAAAACTAACTTTCAGCGCCGAGTATTACAACCGGCACACCAGAGACATGCTTCTGGCAAATCCTCTCGCCATTTCGACCGGATTTACCAGCTATGATGCCAATGTCGGTTCAATGAAAAACCAGGGATTCGAGTTTTCCGGGAGAGTGAACATTATCGACAAACCTGACTTCAGATGGGATGCCACCGTGATGGCTTCGCTGAACCGCAACAAGGTCACCAGCCTCACATCGTCCCAAGATTTCATCAGTTCGGGAGCATCAGTGATAGAAGTAGGCAAGCCAATCTACACTTTCTACCTTTCCAAGACAGCTGGAGTCGATCCTGCCACAGGAAAGCAGCTCTACTATGCATATTGGAAGAGAGGCGTGGACGAGACCGGAGCCATAAGCAATGTAAAATGCGATGAATATGTCACGGACAACGTCTCGCTCGCATCACTCAGCAAGTACTATATGGGCAGCCGCGAGCCTGCCGTGTCAGGAAGCCTGGGGTCAAGTTTCACCATATACAAAAACATTGATTTCTCCTTCCTGACCACCTGGTCAATCGGAGGAAAAGTTTATGACGGCCTGTATTCCGGCACAATGAATGTCCAGTATGCCGGCAACAACTGGCACAAGAATGTACTGCGCAGATGGCAGAAGCCCGGAGATGTCACGGACGTCCCGATGGTCGAGATCGGAGGGTCTTCACCAGCGAACGACTCTGCGCTCATCAACGCCTCGTACTTCGCCTTCAAGAACATCACGTTAGGCTATACGTTCCCCAAGAAGTGGCTTTCAAAAATAGAAGTCAGCGCCCTGAGGCTCTTCGTCACCGCAGACAACATCATGATGTTCAATCACCTGGACGGAATGGACCCTCAATATAACTTTACCGGAAGCGTGTCATATTCCTACGCACCGTCAAGAGCAATCGTCGCCGGAATAGACATTCAATTCTAAGGAGGATATTCAATGAAAAAGAAACTATATATTCTTGCAGTTCTCTCCATTGCGGCAATTTCCTGCAACAAAGACATGCTTGAATTCAATCCGACAGATTCAGGCTCTGGAGAAGAGCTTATGAAGGACGCGTCCACCGCCATCTCCTCGATCAACGGCATCTACAGGTCAATGTGGACAGCCGGCTGGTCAACCACAGGCAACGCCCACCAATGCTTCGGCATCTCCGCCTATAATATCTCCCAAGAGGCGATGGGCGATGACTTCATCATGCAGTCCCAGGGAAACGGATGGTTCTGGTACGACCACGTATACAATGTCAAGAACCAATATGCATCTTCCGCATTCAGGTCATACGACGTATGGTATGCCAACTACAAGTGGATAGCCAACGCCAATAGCGTCATAGCGGCCAAGGAGACGATGGGAGGCACTTCAGCTGACGTGTCATACGTAGTGGGACAGGCCTATGCCATCAGGGCACTCTCCTACCTCAACCTCGCCACCTGGTTCGCCAGGGCACCTTACAACCCTATGACGGACAAATACAGGTGGAGCGATCCCGGAGTTCCTGTCTATACGGAACCTACAAACATAGGTACCACAGGAAAGCCCAGGGAAAATCTTGAAGTCGTCTACAAACAGATCGACTCGGACATCGATTCCGCCATCGTACGTCTGACAAAGGGTGCCGCAGCCGCCATGAACAAGGGAAACAAGTCCCACATCAACAAATATGTCGCATTGGGCATCAAGTCCCGCGTCTGCCTGGCAGAAGGAAACTGGGAAGGAGCCTACAAGGCTGCATCTGAAGTCATTGACAAGGGCGCTTACGAAATCGGAGGCGAGAACGAACTCATGGGCGGCATGAATTCCATCAACTACGGCAACGTAATGTGGGGAGCCGGAATCGAGACCTCGGAACAGTCCGGAGCCTACGCAGGATTCTTCACACACATGGACAATGTCGACGGTGCATATGCGAAGTCTGCTCCCAAACTGATCAACAAGCAGCTCTACAATCACATCAGTTCAGGCGACATCCGTCTCGGATGGTGGGACCCTACGGACAAGGAATCACCTTACATCTCCAAGAAATTCGCGTTCTCCAACGTACAATCATGGCTCGGAGACTACATTTATATGAGAGTCGAGGAAATGTACTTTACGGCGGCAGAAGCAGCCCTGAGGCTTGGCAATCAAGATGAGGCACGCGACCTGATGAACAAGGTCATGGCCAAGAGGAATCCGAAGTACAACGCCTACAACTATTCCGGGACTCATCTTGGAGCTACCACGACGACATGGACAGGTTCTTTACTGGAGAACATACTGATCCAGAGGAGAGTGGAACTTTGGGGCGAATACGGACGCATCTTCGACGTACGCCGCACCGGTCAGGGAATCGACCGGCGGAGCGAAGACGGATTCGCCGAGGAATGCATCGCGACAATGAAAAGAAACGGAATTGACCTCACAAGGGCAGACACCTACGATTGGGTGCTGACCATCCCGAAGGATGAGTTGGACGCAAACCCGAACATAAACGAAGAAGATCAGAACCCTTGATAGAAATATTGACAATGAAATACATAAATATATTTTCAATCATTCTGGCCACCTCCCTGTTCACTGCAGGCTGCAGCAAAGAACAGGAAGGCAGCATTTACAGACCGGGCACGGACGATGCCAAGGAAATCCACTTCATCCAGTCATCCCTGACCAAGGAGTTCCCTCAAGGCAGCAAGTCCGGCACCTTGGAGATAGAGATTGCCCGACCTGACAACAAAGGCGAACTGTCAGTCAGTCTCCGGAAAAGAGGAGAGGACGAAGGTGCATTCAGCATTCCCGAAACCGTCACTCTGCCCGACGGCAGTTATGCGGTCTCAATTCCCGTGGAAGTCGACCTGAGTGAGCTCCTTGCCGGATCATCCCTGAGCGCAACGATATTGATAAGCGACCGTCAGGAAGAAACCGGAACAGGGAGCGCCTACGTCACGCAGTTTTCAGACAAGATAAATCTGTCCGTGTCTTTCGCACTCGACTGGGAGCCGTACTTGAGAACTGACGAAAGCGGGAACAAGGTGCAGCAGACAGCCACCTACACATACAACGCGTTTTACACCGGACACGCAAGCGGATTGAAAGTGGAAAAGGCCGTAGGCGCCAACATCTTCAAAGTCAATGACTGGGCCAGCGGAGTGTCTTTCAAGTTCATTCTCAATGAAGACAACACGTGCACAGTGCCGGCGCAGTCGATAGGCTATTACAATTCAAATTACAATGAATATGTAAAGGTGTCCGACATGGCCGAGTACACAGGCAACAAATCCGCATACAGCTCATATCCATGCACTTACGACGGCAAGGGCAATTTCTCGTTCTACCTGATTTATTTCGTCTCTTCCGGCTATTTCGCCAAAGGCACCGAAACCCTGGCATTCGACGGCAACGAAGACAAGACGCCGGTAGTGGAGATTTCATTCGACGGCATAGAGACGACCGATACGGGATTCAAGGCTCCGAGACTGTCTTTCAGCAAAAATGAATATACCAAGTTCTACAAGGCAACGATAGTAAGCGGGGACATAACCGGAGACGCTGCCAGACAGGAAGAGGTAAGAAAGGCATTGGAAGCGGGCAACAAGCCAGGAAGTGCTCCTGTAGTGACATTGTATGAAGACAATTCCGACATCTGGAATGTGGGATCCGGCAATTGCACGGCAGTAGCATTGGCATACGACTCCACCTCGACCGCCATATCTCTCTACATGAAGAGGTTCACATGTGACCCTGACGGACGCTACACGCCGAAAGTCAACAAGTTCGAATGGAAAAACGACAAGACCAACGTGCTCTATTCCCCGTATACGACGTTGTTCTGGAACATGCAGGCCGACAATGTCGCTTCTCTCAAATACCTGTGCATGAGGACAGATTTTCTTGATTACATGGTCAAGAACCTGAATAAAAGTGCAGAGGAACTTGCTTGGGAAAAAGGCAACGAAGTCAATGAGGAGTTCCTCCAGAAACTAGTGAGCGATGACGGCTTCGCAACCGTATTCAACACATTGAAGCAAGGCACAAGCTATACTCTCTGCATCTGTCTGGTCAATGAATTCGGGGACAGGGTATTCGTCACAAAGACTGCCGAGACCCAAGGCTATGTCGCATCCGATTTCGACAAGAACAAGAATCTTCAGGACTTCATCGGCGCATTCAAGGCAACGGCTACCGTCGACAATACAAGCGGTTCTTCCTCTGCAGATGAATCATTCCGCGTCGACATCTACAGTTTGGGAGGCAACGACGTAATGATCAGCGGATTGTCCAACATCAGCGATTTCACGCCAGAAATCAAGGGCTACTACGACCCGGATAGTCATTCAATCATCATCGAGCCTCAACAGCTGGGACGTTACAAGAACTACTATGTCACACTCGGTCTGTCTGACGGACTGTCCATCTACTGGGGCGGCAACAGCATAGCACTGGGATTCATCGACGGAGTTATAAGAATGACGCCGAGCCCTTACTCAGATGCGGCAATCAGCAGCTATCAATTCCTGCTGTTCACATCCGAGAAAGCGACCGGAGATTCCTATGCAAAGCAAAGCATCGGTTCGAAATCGTATTCAAATCTTTGTCTGGAACCATTCGACATTTAATTGATTTTGAGATAATTTTTCTACCTTTGGTCATGAAATATAAAACAAACCGACAAAGATGAAAGAATTTTTGAAAATGACATTGGCCGTGCTGTGCGGCCTGTTCATCATGGGAATTTTGAGTTCCGTCATGTTTTTCAGCTGTGCGGGAGCTTTGGCGTCACTTGGAAGCAGCACACCTGTAATGCCGCGTTCCGGCGTCCTGAACATGGACCTCGGAAAGGTGGTGATGACCGAGCAGACACAGGAAATGAACCCGATGGCCGTAATCCAGGGAGACGAAACCACATCCATAGGACTTTGGGATGCAGTACAGTCCATCAAAGCCGCTGCAGCTGACCCTGCGGTACAATATATCTACCTCCGTCCGGAAGGATTCGGCGCAAGCATCGCCCAGATAGAGGAACTCCGCCAGGCAATCGCCGAGTTCAGGAAAAGCGGCAAGGCAGTGGTGGCTTACCTCGAAAATCCGACTACCGGTGCATACTACCTCGCAACGGCTGCCGACAAGATCTATATGGGCAGCTACTGCGGAGGAACCAGCATGATGACAGGCGTCGGCACCCAGATGTTCTTCCTGAAGGACCTCCTCGACAAGTTCGGCGTCAATGTCCAGCTCATCCGCCACGGCAAATACAAATCCGCCGGAGAGATGTATATAAAGAACAAGCCTAGCGACGAGAACATGGAGCAGAACCAGGAGATGATAAACTCCATCTGGACCAATCTCGCTGAAGTCATCTGCGAAAGCAGGGATATCACAAGGGAGAAACTTGACAGCCTGATAGACAACCTCTGCCTCTGCACTCCGCAGGATTTCATGAAATATTCGCTTGTAGATGAACTGCTTACGAAAGAAGAGCTTAAAGAAAAGCTGGCAGCGCTGGCAGTGAAAGACAGTTTCAAGGAAGTCCAGATGATTCCGTTCAAGGATTATGTGACAGTTCTCACGACCACCCCTTCCGCAGCCAAGAACAAGATTGCCATCATCTTCGCTGAAGGCGAAATCGTGGACGGAAAAGACAAACAGGCAGTAGCTGGAGACCGTTTCGCGTCAATCATTGCCGATGTACGAGCAGACTCGTCTGTAAAAGCAGTGGTCCTCCGTGTGGCATCGCCTGGCGGAAGCGTACTCGCATCCGAGAAGATAAGGAACGAAATCGACCTGCTCCGTAAAGAGAAACCGGTCATTGCATCTTATGGAAGTTACGCTGCATCAGGCGGTTACTGGATTTCCAACAGCTGCGACAAGATTTACTCCGACCCGTCCACATTGACCGGCTCCATCGGAGTATTCAGCATGATTCCGGATCTCAGCAAGACAGCGAAAGACATCTTGAAGGTCAATGTCACCTCGGTAGGGTCAAGCCGCCACAGCGACATGTTCTCCCTCATCAGACCGCTTGACGCACAGGAAGTTGCATACATGCAGAAATCCGTCAATGACATTTATGACGCATTCCTCGCCAATGTTTCTGAAGGACGCGGCATGAGCACGGAAGAGATTGACAAAATCGCACAGGGCCGTGTCTGGACAGGTGCGGATGCATTGAAAATCGGACTCGTGGATGAAATCGGTTCGCTCTATGACGCAGTTTCTTACGCCGCAGGCACACAGGGAGACGGCGACCTTGCTGACTGGAGCATAGCATGTTATCCTGAGCCACAGACTCTTCTCGAAATGATAATGGAGTCGCTTTCAGGCACATCAAGCGTGATGGCAGGAACACCGTTCGCACCGGTAGAGAAAGCCTACAAGGACTGGAACTGGAATTCCTCCGAAAGAATTTACGCGAGGATGCCTTATATAATGGAGATCAAATAAACTCCAGACAAACCAGACAGGAAGTCCCGGATGTCGCTTTGACCGCCTCATCCACACGACAATAGAATCTGCCGGAAGCATAGCCGCAAACCGCTGCGACATGTTCTCCGGCAGTATTTTTTCCATCAATGCCGGGGCACACGATCACGACCGCCTCATCCTTCTCATCCACATTCAGTTTCATATCTGAAAAGATATCGCTCAGCTTCTTCCTGCCGCCAGTGCCGATAGGCCGCATCCAATCACCTGAATTCCAGCCTCTTATAAGGAAAGGGAACTTCAGTTTCTCCGCATCGGCCGCCAATACGGATGACGCTGCAAGACGACGTGCCACGGCAGCGGCATCACCCTCCGCAGACCTCAACGACACCTTCAGCCGGCAATTCCGGAAAGAATACAACGACTCCCCTTCCACCGTCATACAAACCTCACTCTCAACCACTTGCGGCAGCCCTGAAATCCGCCCGCGCCTACCGCCGATATCCGATTTCTTGACAATGAAGAAGTCACCGGCCGTCAATATCCTATAGCCCTGGGCAATGAATTCCTTTCCGGAAAATGTCCCGTCACTGTTCAGAAGCGACATGACAGGATCCAATGTCGCCGACCGGAATCCGAACGGTTCCAGCAGACGGTAAAGTATATATTCCCAATGAGTTTCTTTTCTGAGAGCGGAAACATTGACCCTCAGGCACTCCCCCGCCTCGGGCATTGCGCACACACGCGGTTTGGCAGCATTGAAATAATCCTCGGCGATAGCATTTTCCTGGGCGAAAGCCCGCATCTCGCGCCCGAAGGTCTTGAGGAACGAAGGATTCAGACTCTCGAACACGGGGAACACCAAGTGCCTGATTTTGTTGCGCTTATATATGGTCTCGGCATTGGTCCGGTCGTCATGGTACTCCGCATGGCATTCATTGACGAAGGCATTGATCCGGTCGCGCGAGAAAGCCAGAAGCGGGCGCACCAGACGGACGCCTTCAAGGCTCTGCTGCGACACCGGGACGTTGGACACCGGCTTCATGCCAGTAATGCCGCGCAGCCCCGTTCCGCGAAGGAGGTTAAGCATGAGCGTCTCGGCATTGTCATTCGCGTTATGTGCCACAGACACAGCATAATAGCCGTGTTTCAGACAGAGCGAGGCGAACCAGTCATAACGCAGTTCGCGCGCCGCCATCTCGATACTATGCGAGTGCTCCGATGCGTACCGCTCCGTATCGAAATCCACGGAATGGAACACGACGCCATGGGATGCCGCCCAGCAGCGTACAAGTTCCGCGTCAGCATCACTTTCCCCGCCGCGCAAATGGAAATTGCAATGCGCTACCGCAATGTTGCCCTTCCAGCTGCTATGCGCGAACAGCTCCGCCATGCAGATGGAGTCGACCCCACCGCTTACAGCAAGAAGGGCTGTTTCCCCTTCAGGAATCAGCCCCACCAAAATCTTGTCAAATTCTTTCTGCATGCCTAGCGTTTTCTGGATGCAATCGTATATGAGAATCCGAAGGCCAAAGACTCCTTGAACTGCACTGCCTTGCGTCCGTCAGGATATTTTTTCAATGTCTTGTCGGTCTTGACCATCACCTTGTCATCATATATGAGGTTGGTAGTCACCGTCAATGAGAAATATTTGGCGATTTTCCAGTCGAACCTGTTATCCCAGTTCACACGCAAATTCTGAGGATTGTCCAGATAATCGGAGAAGAGCACAAGCTGCGAGGTGTACTTGAAATTGTCATTGATCTGCAGCTTGCCATCAATCTTGATCTGGGCACCGAACTCGAATCTGGCGGGACGGTAAGCATCTCCGCTGGACTTTCCGGCCACGAACGCGTCATACTCATCCTTGTCTTTCCCTGCAAGTGCGGCAATGTCAGCTGCGCTCATGCCGTCGAACTTGTCATACTTCTTCTTTAACTCCATTCCGTATGACTTCCTGAGGGTCTCGTCCGTAACGACTACGAAACCGCCGGTAAGAGGGGCGATGTTCACGGTCAGCCATTTGGTCGGGACCCAGTCAATACCGATTGCGATGTTCGTGTAGGCCGGAGATATGAATCCGGATTTCACTTTGCGACTGGCTTTCCAGTCACTCTTTCCC
>FR882201.1:25567-27295 GCA_000434935.1 Bacteroides sp. CAG:709
TCTTTCCCGGCTCCCAATCATCCGGAGCGGTATCCGGTTTGGACGGGATAGGATAATTGTAGCTGTTGGAGAACTGCGACTTGAAGTTGAACTGAGCTGAATAGTTCAATGTCTTGGCAGCCTTGTAACCGAACTTGCCCTCATAGTACATACGGTCATCGCTCTTCTGTATGAACGGCTTGTCCTCGGAATAGAGGAAACCGTAATCCAGCTGGAGACGGTTGTTGAAGAACAGCTCGTCCTTCTTGTAATTCGCATTGGCATCAATGAATGACTTGAGTGTCACACTGTTATATCCGCCGGCAGCCCAGTTGGTAAGGTTCGTCTGTCCGAAGTCGATCTTCGTAAGAAGGGAATTCGTCCAGTATCTCGGCTTAGGTACCTTGACTTCAGCTACAGGCGCCCCGGCAATGGCCATGGCAGCCTCTTCCGCAGCCTTCTGAGCATCCGTGACATCCTGTGCGGACACGGAGGCCACGGCAAGCAAAAACGCTGATGCGCTGATGATGATTCTCTTCATAAGCAATTAACTAATAAGCAATTGCGAATACAACCCTCTCATGAGAAGGCTTTCCGGAGTAGATATCCACGCCCTCTTCCTTGCAGACATAGCTGTCCACAGGAATACATCTGATGGTAGCCTTGGTCTCGTCCTTGATCTTCTGCTCGGTCTCGGCAGTTCCGTCCCAATGGCAGAGCAGGAACTTGCCCTGGGTGATCTTCTCCTTGAATTCCTCCCAAGAATCGCATTTCTCGACTCTTGTCTCCCTGAATGACAATGCTTTCTTATATATATTGTCCTGAATGTCGACCAGAAGGTCCTCAATATATTTGTCAATGCCTTCGAGCGAAACGGTGTTCTTTTCGAGCGTATCACGACGATGGACCTCCACCGTATCATTCTGAAGGTCACGCGCACCGATTGCCAATCTGACAGGCACGCCCTTGAGTTCCCATTCAGCGAACTTGAAGCCAGGCCTGAGGGTGTCACGGTCGTCAATCTTGACAGAATGTCCGGCAGCCTCAAGCGCAGACTTGATCTGGTTCATCTTCCCAATGATGGCAGCATGGTCCTCGGCCGTCTTGTAGATAGGGACCATAACCACCTCAATAGGAGCAAGTGCCGGAGGGAGGACGAGACCGTTGTCATCGCCGTGTGCCATGATGAGCGCACCCATCAGACGTGTGGACACGCCCCATGAAGTAGCCCAGACATACTGCTGCTGACCTTCATTGTCAGTATATTTCACGTCGAAAGACTTGGCGAAATTCTGTCCGAGGAAATGCGAAGTACCTGACTGCAAAGCCTTTCCGTCCTGCATCATTGCCTCGATGGTAAGGGTGTCGAGCGCTCCGGCGAAACGCTCGTTAGGGCTCTTGTGTCCTACGATTACAGGAAGCGCCATATAGTTGCGGGCGAAGTCGGCATAGACGTGAACCATCTTCACTGCCTCTTCCTGAGCCTCCTGAGATGTGGCATGGGCGGTATGGCCCTCCTGCCACAGGAACTCTGCGGTCCTGAGGAACAGACGAGTACGCATCTCCCATCTTACGACATTGGCCCACTGGTTGCACATGATAGGAAGGTCTCTCCAGGACTTGATCCAGTTCTTGTACGTGCTCCAGATAATTGTCTCGGAAGTCGGTCTTACGATGAGTTCTTCCTCAAGTTTAGATGACGGATCCACCACGACGCCGTTGCCGTCAGGATCGTTCATGAGGCGGGGG
>FR882201.1:27321-55105 GCA_000434935.1 Bacteroides sp. CAG:709
GTGGTGGGTAACCACTGCACACTCTTTGGCGAATCCTGCCACATGCTCCGCCTCACGGCTGAAGAATGATTTGGGGATAAAAAGAGGGAAATATGCATTCACTGCACCTGTCTCTTTGAATTTAGCGTCGAGGATATGCTGCATTTTCTCCCATATTGCATATCCGTAAGGTTTGATGACCATACATCCCCTGACCGGAGACTGTTCTGCAAGGTCTGCCTTGACTACCAGGTCGTTATACCACTGAGAGTAGTTCTCTGACCTTTTGGTTATCTGATCTGCCATCGTAAAAAAATATTTTCCGGAGTATGCCAAGATACTGCCGTTCAAAGTTTTATCTGTTCATTTGCGGTGCATGGCCACCGCCTCTTCTATTGTTTTTTAGCGATATTATTGCTATTCTTGCAATAATGTACGCGCTTGCGCATTTAATGAATGGCAGGTATGAAAATTGCAACTGCCGGTAAAATGCCTTAAAAGCAGGCACAAAGATACAAACTTTATATTAATTATTATAGGAGGTCCGATTATGAAAACGAACATTATGACTCTAGCCGGGGCGCTGATGATATTGGCATCTTGCGGCTCCGCGTCACAGTATGCGTCCTCACAGGAATTTCAGGACGGATTCTACAGCAGACCTGCCGAAACCGAAACCAGGGCGGCTGTCCAAGCTTCCCGTTCCAAGGTCAATGATCTTGTAAAAGAAACTGAAAGTTCTCAGCTCTTCCTCAAAGCCGGACAGACTGATACGCTGTTTGTTCCGGAGAACATGTCCACGACATTGAAATTCAACAAACAGGACAATGCGACTACCGTCACGGTGACGAACTCGCCGTCATATTCATTGTACCCTGACGGGTATGCCGACGGTTTTGCGGCCGGGTTCGCATCTTCTTATTGGCCGGGATCATACTGGCGTTACCCTTACTACAGTTCCTGGTACTGGGGGGCAAATCCATGGTATTATTCCGGAATCTGGTGGGACAGATGGTATTGGAGCGACCCATGGTACAGCTCATGGTACTGGAACGACCCATGGTACTGGGGACGTCCGGGATATTATTGGTCATGGTATTATGACCCGTGGTATCATGATCCTTGGTATCATCATCACTATCATCACCATCATCATTGGTGCGGCGACTATTATTACGGCCATGGAGGACGGGACGTGTATTGGGGAGACAGAGGCTCGACCACCGGCAACCGCAGGCTCGACCACCGGCAACCGCCGCGGCGACGTCATGGGCGTAACCTCTTCCAACGTCAGGAGAAATACAGGCACAATGACTTCGTCAGGTGTAAGACGCACGACGGCAACGGCATCAGCTTCAGGCACGAGGGCCAATGCTTCCACGCTGTCACCAGTCCGCAGGGTATCGGCAGCGAACACCGCATCGGCACGCCCGACGACATCACGTCCGACAGCATCCAACAGCGGTTCCGGCAATGTCGTAAGACGTAGCGGTTCCACTTCCGGCGGATATGGTTCCACGACCTCATCTTCAAGCAATTACAGGCCGTCAGGAAGCACTGTCAGGACAAACGGCGGCTCCGTAAGGACGAACAGCGGTTCCGTAAGCTCGAACGGCAGTTCCGTCAGGACAAGCGGCAGCTCTTTCGGCAGAACGGAGGGCAGCACCATAAACAGGACGGCAGGCGGCACCGTTTACCGCAGACCTGCCTCAAGCCAGTCATCATCAAGCAGTTCAAGCTCATCATACCGCAGCAGTTCTTCAAGCAATTCATACGGCAGCGGCAGTTCTTACAGGAGCTCAGGCAGTTCTTACAGAAGTTCCGGCAGTTCCTCATCTTCCTACAGGAGTTCTTCAAGCAGTTCTTCCTCTTCGTATAGAAGTTCCGGCAGCAGTTCCTCTTACAGGAGCAGCGGGTCATCCTACGGCGGAGGCAGTTCTTACAGAAGTTCCGGTGGCAGCTACTCCGGAGGCGGAGTTTCACGTTCTTCCGGCGGAAGTTCCGGCGGAACAGTCAGGAGACATTAATCACTCAAGTTTCACAAGTGGTAAACTTGCTGAACGTTAGTGCGGATTTGAGGGGCGTCACTCGTTCGAAGGCTGTAAGCCCAACGCTCGTTTTATATACACGTTACCCTCACCCTAAATCCCTCCCCTCGGGGAAGGGACTTACCCTCGCCCTCACGGGCTCTATAAGCGGTGTTTCGCACTTGCGAAACTTGAGTAAATCATGATACACATGAAAAAACAGACAATAGCAATTCTTCTGCTCGCGGCATTTGCTGCTGATGCGGGAGCACAGACAGTCGCAGACGCATTGAGATTCAGCGACAACAACTATTACGGCACGGCGCGAAGCATCTCGATGGGAAACGCCTTCACGGCACTCGGCGGCGACCTCGGTTCGATCTCATTGAACCCGGCAGGCTCCGCAGTGAACAACTTCTCCCAGGCGACATTGACACCGAACATCAGCATCATATCTTCCTCCGCGAAGTACAATGCAATGCCGTCCATTGCGGACATGTTCGGACCGGCGACCAAAAACAACACCACACGTTTCACGATGCCTAATGTCGGTACCATCATCAACATGAACACCGGCAACAAGATAGGCCTGAAGAGCATATCCTTCGGAATCGTGGCCAATGCTTCCGCCAATTATCTTGACGACGTGGCGGCAAGCGGAAGGAACACATCCACGACCTACGCAGGATATCTGGCCGCCAATGCTGCCGGCATCAATTCCGCAAGCATCAATGACAATGCATATTACAACACTGACATTCCTTGGCAGACCATTGTCGGCTGGAAGTCAATGCTGATATCGAACTACAACAGCAACAATGGTGATTACATCGGCGTTACCGAAAAGGCCAGCGACATGGGTTCGGGAAAGTATGACATCTCACTCCCTGACGCCATCGACCAGAGATACGGACGCAGATCACATGGAAACAAATATGACATCGTATTCAACATCGGAGCCAACATTTCCGACAGATTCTTCGTGGGAGCGAACCTCGGGGTGACCTCGATCGACTACTCCATGAACCAGTATTTCAAGGAGTTCGCAGTGAACCCTGACAGTTTCCAGATCGACATGGCAGACAATGCAGGCAATGTCCAGACCACATATTTCAACCAGCTCAGGTCCAGGTATTCATACGATGCCGACGGAGCGGGAGTCTATGCCAAGTTCGGATTCATTGCCGTGCCTGTACAGGGACTTCGCGTAGGTGCAGCCATCCAGACCCCTACCGCGAACTTCATCACGGAGCAT
Organism: Bacteroides sp. CAG:709; assembly: GCA_000434935.1. Taxonomy (GTDB): domain Bacteria; phylum Bacteroidota; class Bacteroidia; order Bacteroidales; family UBA932; genus Cryptobacteroides. The sequence goes on from FR882201.1 coordinate 30,583, forward strand.
TGGCAGCTTGCGGGCGAGACATATTATATGAGCAGTAATTTCGATGCCAGCGCACAGTCTCCGAGAGGCGAATACAAATACAAGTTCGTTTCACCATACAGGGTCAATGTCGGAGTCGCATATACCTTCGGTTCATTGGGAGTGGTCAGTGCCGATTACGAGCTCTGCGACTACAGCACGATGAAATTCTCGGAGACCGAGACCAATGACAATTCAGCATTTGAAGCTGTCAACGGCGACATCAAGAACTTCGCCGGAGCAGCCCACATGCTGAGACTCGGAGCGGAGCTCAAAGTTCTTCCGTCATTTGCCGTCAGGGCAGGTTACAACTTCTCCACAAGTGGCGAGAGATACCTCGAAAACGACGTGAAGAAGACTCCGAAGGCTTACAGGACAGCGATTTCCGGAGGTCTCGGATACAGCTCCAAGGGTTCGTTCTTCTGCGACCTCGCAGTGAGAGGCACCAAGTTCCCGTACGAATACATCTATCCGTATGACACTTACATCAAAGACGCATTGTCCCCTGAAATCCAGTACAGAAAGAGGATTTGGGATGTGGTAATGACCTTCGGCTGGAGATTCTAGAGATTCTTCAGATAAGAAATGGAGTCCGGACCTTCATTGAAAAGAAGATCCATGATGGACAAATCAGAGATAAAGCCATGCTTCAGGGAAAAGACCTGCCAGTATGGCTTTTTCAATTTCAGGTCTTCAAGAATGGTATTCGGACGTTTCGGATGGATTACTCCCCGGTAATCCCTGCCGTAAATGCCGGAATCGCGGGCCGTAAATTCTTCCGTGAATTTCAGCTCGGCGGCAATCCCAGTCTTCTTCAGGAAGAAGCGGAGCAGGTCAATGTTAAGGTCGAAAAGATATTCATGACGCTTTTCCAGAATGGCGAAAAGCTCGTCACGATAATAGTCGAACCAGGCGGAAGATTCGTAGGCGGAAATGATGGCGCGCTCCATCCTCAGCAGCCAAGGCTTCGACCAGTCGATCCTCAACTTCCTGACAGGCAGCGCATAAGTTCCGTTTTCATGCACGATGGGAACGGACAATGCTTCTACACCTCCTGCCGCATAGATGCGGCACCGGTTGCGATATGACTGTTTCTGATAATTCTCACAGGCTTCGATATAGACTTCAGAAGGCATATAAGAATTTACCCTGCCGGTGGACAGGGTAAACTCTTCAGCTATCGCCGCGAAATAAGACACGGGCGGGAAAAATGCCATTTCCAGCAGCATCTAGTCGATATCTCCTTTTTCGTTGCTTGAATTGGCCTTTACGATACCGCGTTTCGATGAACGGATGAAGTTAAGGATTGTAGCCTTCTCTTCGGAATCAGGGAAACCTGCCTCGACCTTGGCACAGCCGTCAGTGATATTGTAACCCTGGAAATAGATGGTATCGTAGATATCCTTGATGTTTCTTACAGTCTCAGCCGAGAATCCTCTTCTGCGGAGTCCGACGATGTTCACACCGGCATAGCAGATAGGATCACGTCCGCAAAGCGCGTATGGCGGAATGTCCTTGTTGATCTTGGACATGCCGCCGATCATCGCATGGCAACCGACTCTCGTAAACTGGTGGGCCTTCGCGCCGCCGCCGATGATAGCCCAGTCATCAACCTCTGTTTCACCGGCAATGCCGACGTAACTTACAAGGATACAATGACTTCCTACCTGGCAGTCGTGAGCGATATGCACGTATGACATGATCAATGTATTGCTTCCGACCTTGGTAACGCCCTTTCCGCTGGCCTTGGTACCACGGTTGATGGTAACGCACTCACGGATAGTCACATTGTCGCCGATTTCCACGTATGTCACCTCGCCGTCGAATTTAAGGTCCTGAGGAACAGCACCTACTACAGCGCCAGGGAACACTTCGCAGTTCTTGCCCATCTTTACATAAGGATAAATCACTGCGTGAGGATAAATCTTGCAGCCGTCTCCGATCTCTACATCATCATCAATGAATGCGTATGGGCCGATTTCGATATTGTCTCCCAGAATAGCCTTCGGGCTGACAGTTGCCAATGGATGAATCTTGTTCATAGTAATTATTTCATTTTAGCCAGGAGGGCACGCACGGCCTTCGCTGTATTTGTATTAATGGTATGTCCCGGCTTGAATGCAGTAACCTTGGCATTCAGATATCCGCCGGCAAGTCTCATGTCGCCGATCATATCCAGAAGCTTATGCCTTCCGCATTCGTTAGGGAAATGAAGTTTCAGATTGCTGAGATAGCCGCTTTCGCTTACGCCGAGCTTAGGCTGGTTGAAAAGTGCAGCCATCCTGTCGAGCTGTTCATCAGTGACAGGGTGCTCCACGATTACGATGGCATTGTCCACGTCACCGCCCTTTACCAGATTGTTGGCGAAGAGGAACTCGACCTCGTGGAAGAAAACGAAAGTGCGGCAAGGGCCGATTTCATTTGCATAATCCTTGGTCAGGTCCCACGCGGCGCTCTGGACACCGAGTACATGGGAATTGAAATCTACTGTAATGTCGTAGGAAGGAGCATCGGCAGGAGTCACTTTCACCCATGAACCGGTCTTCTCATCCTTGATCTCGACCTCGTCAGGAACAGTGATGTAAACTCTCTCGGCATTCTGCTCTGCCAGACCGGCCTCGGAGAAGGCCTTCACATAAGGGAGCGCGCTTCCGTCCAGGATAGGGACTTCGACATTGTCCAGTTCGACAACAGCATTGTCAATGCCCATTCCGGTCAATGCCGACATTAGATGTTCGATAGTAGAGACCGAAATTTCGCCTTCCGATATCGTCGTGCTGCGGGCCGTATTGGACACATTTTCCGCAAGGGCTTTCACAAAAGCCTCTGTGCCGACATCTTTCCGGAGGAATACGATTCCTGTATTTTCCGGAGCCGGCTTCACTGTCATCTCTGCAATGCGGCCGGTATGAAGACCTTTGCCATGGAACTGGCAAGCGCTATTGAGTGTATGCTGCTTCATCGTTTTTATCACAAAATTATCTTATAGTCTGCAAATATATGTATTTTTCAGCGACTTGACCAAATTTCGGATTATTCCTTGCCCTGCTGCTTGAAAACAGCGTAGCTCCTCATATAGTTCTTGATAGGGATTGCAGGGGAACCGAGGAGGACTTCTCCGGATTTCCTGATGCTGCCGATGACGCCTGCCTGTGCACCGATGGTGGTATTGTCCGGAATCATGATATGTCCCGCGATACCTACCTGACCGCCGATGATGCAGTTCTTTCCGATCTTGGCAGAACCGGCGATACCGCATTGCGCAGCCATTACGGTATTGTCACCGATGACGACATTGTGCGCAATCTGGCAGAGGTTGTCGATCTTCACGCCTTTTCCGATGATGGTCGACTCCATTTCTGACTTGTCGATGGTGGTTCCGGCGCCGATTTCGACATTGTCACCGATGATGACATTGCCCAGGTGCTCGATTTTCTCCCAGGTACCGTCAGGCTGGGGTGCGTTTCCGAAACCGTCGGATCCGATGACGGCATTGGAATGGATGATTACATTGTCACCTATTATCATTCCCGGATAGATGCACACGCCAGGATAGATGATGCAATGGGAACCTATCTTGGTATTGTCACCGACATATACGTTTTCGTAGATTTTCGTATAGTCGCCGACTACGGCATGATGGCCTACGTATGAGTGGCTGCCGAGGTAGACTTTTTTTCCGAATTTGGTGGTCAGGAACCATGATGAACGGAATCCGCGATGCCTGCGGTCGGTCCTTTTCTGTGTGGCTACATATTTCAGGAGCTCGGCAACGGCAGTGTATGCATCTGCCACCCTGATCATCGTGCACGATACCTGCTGCTTAGGCTCGAACGTATTGTTCACCAGAAGGATACTGGCCTTGCAGGTATATACATAATGTTCATATTTCGGGTTCGCGAAGAAGCACAACTGTCCTTCCTTGCCATGCTCGATTTTAGCAAATGATGTAACCTTTACCTCAGGGTCGCCGTCTACGGTTCCCTTCAGCACTTTCGCCAGCTGTTTGGCTGTAAATTCCATAGTACCAAGTATTTTATTTTACCCCGCCGGAAGCGGAATTATTAAACTCTTTGTGCAAATGTAACACTTTTTTTTCCATTTACGGAAATTTTAAGTATCTTTGCGAGGTGAGTTGAGATAGGGGACGAGCGCGTCTCCTGTCTTTTTTTATAAGAGCGTACACATTTATGGAAAAAACATTGATATATCAGACGATGGCGGGTCCGGTGGAAGAGCGCGGATGTTTCATCACTGATATCACGGTCAGTCCTGACAATGACATTGTCATAGCCATTGAATCGGAGGAAGGGACTGTGGTGATGGACGATTGCGTGGCGGTGAACGACGCTTTCCTGGCAGCATTCGACCAGGACAAGGAAGATTATTCATTGACCGTGACTTCAGCAGGGCTCGACCAGCCTTTCAAGATCGTAAAACAGTATGTAAAGGCTGTCGGGACGAAGGTCGTCGTGAAGACCAGGGACGGAAGGAAGATCACCGGGAAGATGGAGAGCGCGGATGAAAACGGATTTACCGTTTCGTACGAGGTGAAGGAAGCCGTTCCGGGAAAGAAGAAAAAGGAACTGGTACGCCACGAAGAGACTTTCGCCTACGGTGATGTCAATTCCGTAATGCCGCACATTGATTTCGAATAATATAATAAAAGTACAATATATGGATTCAGAAAAAATCGACCTCAAAACCGCGTTTGCGCTTTTCAAGGACGAAAAGCATATTGACCGCCCGGTAATGATGGGTGTGCTCAAGGATGTTTTCATGACACAGCTTACCAAGACTTTCGGCTCGGCTGACAACTTCGACGTCATCATCAATGTCGACAAGGGAGACTGCGAGATCTACCAGAACCTGGAGGTTGTGGAGAATGTGGAGAACCCCAACACCCAGATTTCTCTGGAGGAGGTCAACAAGAACGGCGACGACTACGAACTCGGCGAGACATTTACCAGAAAGGTGGAGCTCAAAGATTTCGGAAGACGTGGAATCCTCAATATCCGCCAGAATCTTCAGGGAAGAATCATGGATATAGAGAAAGCCAACCTCTATAACAAATACACGGACAAGATCGGCGAGATCTTCACCGGTGAAGTTTACCAGACATGGTCGAAGGAGGTGCTTATCCTCGATGAGGACGGCAACGAGCTCAGACTGCCCAAGAACGAGCAGATTCCGGGCGAGCATTTCAAGAAGAACGACACCGTCCGCGCCATCATCAAGAGCGTGGAGATGAAGAACAATACCACTCCTTACATTGTTCTTTCCAGAACTTCCGACGAGTTCCTCAAGAAGCTTTTCGAGCAGGAGGTTCCGGAGATTTTCGACGGACTCATCACTATCAAGAAGGTAGTCCGCATCCCTGGCGAGAGAGCGAAGGTGGCCGTAGAGTCTTATGACGACAGAATCGATCCTATCGGAGCTTGTATCGGTGTGAAGGGTTCCAGAATCATCGGCATCGTACGTGAGCTCAGGAACGAGAACATCGACGTTCTCCAGTGGACAAGCAACACCCAGCTTCTCATCCGGAGGGCGCTTAACCCTGCGAAGATATCGTCCATCGACATGGGCACTGACGAGAACGACAAGATCAAGGTGTTCATGCTGCCTGACGAAGTCAAGAAAGGTATCGGCAAGGGCGGCTGCAACATCAAGCTTGCAGGCATGCTCGTAGGACGCGAGATCGAGGTTTGGAGAGAGATGCCTAAGGAAGACGGAGAGGAAGAGGGCGACGATGAGGATGTATTGCTCAGCGAGTTCAACAACGAGATCGATCCTTGGGTCATCGAGAGACTCCAGTCAATCGGTTGTGATACCGCGAAGAGCGTATTGGCACTGGATCCTGCAGACATCGCCAAGAGGGCTGACCTCGAGGACGAGACCGTAGAGGAGGTTGTCAACATTCTCCGTGCTGAATTCGAAGAAGAGTAGAAGAAGCTGCAAGCTGCAAGACAGATTCTAACTCAAGTTTCGGAAGTTGTCAAACTTGCGGGGCGTTAGTGCGGATTTGAGGGTTGTCACTCGTTCGAGGGCTGTAAGCCCAACGCACGTTTTTATGTGCACGTTACCCTCACCCTATAAATCCCTCCCCTCGGGGAAGGGACTTATCTCGCCCTCACGGGCTCCATAAGCGGTGTTTCGCACTTACGAAACTTGAGATTCTAATTTATAAATTTTAAAGGGGTTTTTATGGCAGAAATCAGACTGAACAAGCTAACAAGACAATTTAACGTGGGACTTCAGACATTGGTGGATTTCCTGAACGGGAAGGGCGCCAATGTAGAGATGAATCCTAACGCGAAAGTATCTGACGAGTATATTCCAGATCTGGAGAAGGCTTTCGGCGGCGACGCCAAGGCCAAGGAGGATTCGGAGCGCGTGCAGATCAAGATAAAGGAAATCATTGAGAAAGGCACCAAGAAGAAAGACGAGGATGAGGAGGAGCCGGCTAGCGGCACCGTCATCATCCGTGGCGCCGGCAACGGCTCATTCGCGAAAGCGGAAGAGGCTGAGGCACCTGCCGAGGAAGTGAAGGCAGAGCCTGAGGTAAAGCCGGAAGAGGAGACAGCTCCAGCTAAAGTTGCTGAGCCTGAGGCAGTTCCAGAGCAGAAACCAGAGCCAACGCCTGAACCGGAACCTGTACAGGAGCCTGAGCCTGTCATGAACGAGGAGATTAAAGTGGAGGAGAAACCTGTCATCGAAGAGAAACCGGTGGCAGAGCCTGAGCCTGCAGCACCTGTTGCTGCGACATTGGCCGTAACGGAAGAAAAGCCTGAGAAACCATCCGTTCCAACCCCTGCGGAGGAGGCTCATTCCGGACAGGCCAAGAAATCCGACATCAAGAAGAGCGACAGGGCACCTAAGGAGTTCAATCCTAAGGTGGACAAGGCCAAGCTGAAAGCAGAGCACAAGTTGCAGAAAGCGGCTTCAAGTTCTGACGAAGAGGACACGCCTGCAAGTACTGGCGGTCTGAAGATTGTCGGCAAGGTGGATTTGTCCCAGTTCGAGCCTAAGAAGAACAAGAAGAGAGAGCGCATTGCCAAGGGCGGAAGCCAGAAGGTCGATGTGAACAAGATTGACAATGACGACAACCGCAAGGACGGCAACAAGAAGAACCGTCAGGGCGGCAACAACGGCCAGAACAACGGCCAGAACGGAAAGAAAGATTTCCGTCAGGGCGGAAACAACGGCGGCCAGCAGCAGGGCGGTGGAAAGAACCGTCGCAAGGACCGCAACAATGACCGCTTCAAGCCGGCAATGACAGAAGCCGAGCAGGAGGAAATGCAGAAGGAAATCCAGAAGCAGGTCAAGGAGACCTACGCAAGGATGAACGACAGCAAGTCCAAGAACAACTTCGGTGCAAAACACAGAAAGGAGAAGAGAGAGCTCGCATCCCAGAAACTTCAGGAGGAGATGGCTCAGGAGGCAGCAGAGAAGAAGATTCTCAAGGTTACCGAGTTCGTGACCGTCAATGATCTCGCCACCCTCATGAACAATACTCCTGTAAACAAGGTCATCGAGGCATGTTTCAGCCTTGGTCTCATGGTGTCAATCAACCAGAGACTTGACGCAGAGGCACTTGTACTCGTGGCAGAGGAGTTCGGATACAAGGTGGAGTTCGTCACCGCCGACATCCAGAACGAAATCAACCAGGAGACCGACGAGCCGGAGAACGAGGCTGACCTCGTGACAAGGCCTCCTATCATCACGGTGATGGGACACGTCGACCATGGCAAGACTTCGCTCCTCGACTACATCAGACAGACCAATGTGATCGCCGGTGAGGCCGGAGGTATCACACAGCACATCGGTGCATACAACGTGGTACTCCACGACGGAAGGAAGATTACCTTCCTCGATACTCCTGGTCATGAGGCATTTACAGCGATGCGTGCCCGTGGTGCACAGCTTACCGACCTTGCGATCATCATCATTGCCGCTGACGACGCCGTGATGCCGCAGACAGTGGAGGCCATCAACCATGCACAGGCTGCCGGAGTCCCTATGGTATTCGCCATCAACAAGATAGACAAGCCGGGCGCACAGCCGGAGAAAATCCGTCAGCAGCTGGCTCAGATGAATATCCTTGTGGAGGACTGGGGCGGAAAATACCAGTGCCAGGAAATTTCTGCAAAGAAGGGTCTCAACGTGGACAAGCTTCTGGAGAAGGTGCTCCTGGAAACTGACCTCATGGACCTGAAGGCAAATCCTAAGAGACTTGGTGTAGGTACAGTGATCGAGTCCTCTCTCGACAAGGGCCGCGGATATCTCGCGACAATCCTTGTCCAGGACGGAACGGTCCACACGGGAGACATGATGCTCAGCGGCTGCTACTACGGACGTGTAAAGGCCATGTTCAATGAACGTGGACAGAAAGTCGAGACGGCAGGACCTTCAACCCCTGTTTCAATTCTCGGTCTGAACGGTGCTCCTAGCGCCGGTGACAAGTTCAACATCATGAACGACGAGAAAGAGGCCAAGGCCATCGCAAACAAACGTGAGCAGCTCATCCGTATCCAGGGCATCAAGACCCAGAAGCACATGACATTGGAGGAAATCGGACGTCGTATCGCCATCGGCAACTTCAAGGAGCTGAACATCATCGTCAAGGGAGACGTGGACGGTTCAGTGGAGGCTCTGTCAGACTCACTTATCAAGCTCTCTACAGAGGAGGTTCGTGTCAATGTAATCCACAAGTCAGTGGGTGCGATTTCCGAGTCCGACGTCATGCTGGCTACCGCATCCGATGCGATCATCATCGGTTTCCAGGTACGTCCTTCAGCTGACGCAAGAAACCTTGCGGAGAAAGAGGGCATCGAAATCCGTCTCTACTCCATCATCTATGATGCCATCAATGAGGTTACTGACGGTATCGAGGGTATGCTCGAACCGGAGAAGAAGGAAGAAGTCACAGCTACCGCAGAGGTCAAGCAGACATTCCACATTTCCAAGGTCGGAACCATCGCAGGATGTCTCATCAAGGACGGCAAGATGCAGGCCAAGAGCAAGGTCCGTCTTATCCGCGACGGCATCGTAGTCTACACCGGAGAACTTTCCTCTCTCAAGCGCGGCAAGGATGACGCCAAGGAGGTTATCGCCGGCATGGAGTGCGGTATCGGAATTGACAAATACAATGATGTCAAACCTGGCGATGTCATCGAGGCATTCCAGATTGTCGAGATCAAAAGGACGCTGTAACGCTTCCACATAATTTGAAAACCGCCTGGTGCAAGATGTTACATCAGGCGGTTTTTTATTCTACGTGTTTGAGTGTGACATCGCTAATGGGAGAGGAAAAGCTCTGGGGGTATTTCTAGCGCTTAAACTGAACAAGTTGGCAGGAGTCAATGGTTCTCATTGATCGTGTTATTCGCTGATTACCAGACCATTAGAAGTATTAATCAGAACAGATTACCATGCCAACTCCCATGTTTTTTCATGAGACTTGGCATGGGCTTGTTAGTACAACTCATTGATACATTGCCATTTAGTCAAAAACTAAGCTGCCAACTTGTTCGGAAATTACCGCGACAAGGAATTGTCACGACTCGTTCTTGGATGCGCCCCGGCAGGTGAAACGTCTTCGTGGTGGACCTTACCTCTACTTCCCTGACATTTATGCGCCCCGGCAGGGGTGGGACCTCTGGAGGTTCGCTTCGCTCATCCCGTCAGGCTGTCGCCTGCCACCCATTCACAAGGTCATGGGCGACCATGCCTCCAGAGACCCCACCCCCGTCTGGGCTTTGACGAAACGGTGGCACTGCCAGATTCCATGCCCGAGTCACTGTCTAATATTGACGGCGGGACGTAGCCTCGCCCGAGTTGTTGGCACAATGATTATTTTATTAGCATAATTCTAATAGAATAATGCTTAGTATTTGGATAAAGTCCGAGAAAATCTGCTAGCGGGGCCTCATATCTTCACCTTGTAATGACTTTATCATGCGCCCGGTCAGGGGCCAGAGGTCGTCCGGATTAAAACGATTATTTCCGGACAAGTTAGTGAAATAGTGCAACTTGTCCGGAAATAGGGGCGTTTTTATGGACGAAATGTTATAAACTGTCTTCCGGAACATATTCCAGGATATCGCCGGGTTGGCAGTCGAGGGCACGGCAGAGGGCTTCCAGGGTGGAAAAGCGCACTGCCTTGGCCTTGCCTGTCTTAAGAATGGAAAGATTCGTGGCGGAGATACCGACTTTTTCAGCCAGTTCCCCGCTCGACATCTTTCTGCGGGCCAGCATTACATCTATGTTGACTGTAATCGGCATAATTGTTATTCAGTAGCCTCCCCTTCTGTCTTGGCCGGCTGTCCCTCCGCGCCCTTGAGATAACTTGGAAGATTCATGCCTGCCATCTTGAACAGCTCGTCAAGCGGCGGAACAGACTGCATCATACCGGAAATGAAATTGGCAGTGGACGTCTTTCCGTCACCCTTGCCGTTGCCGTCCCATACGGTAACCTTGTCGATCTTGATGCCTTTGACAGCCTCGACCTGAGTCTTGACAAGTTCAGGAAGCTTGTCCGCGATAAGCATGAGCACAGCCTTCTGCGCATCACCCTCGGCAGCACCGACAAGCCTCTGGAAACCCTCAGCCTGCTTGGTAAGAATCTCCTCGATACCCTTCGCCTGGGCAGCCATCTTCGCATAAATCGCATCTGCCTCACCCTGAGCCGTCCTGCGCAATTTCTCAGCCTCAGCCTCAGCGTCAATGATGGCCTTCTCCTTTTCAATCTGTGCAGGTACGACAATGTTTGCCTGCTGGGTAGCCTGTTCCCTGGCAGCACGCGCAAGTTCGGCATTCTGTTCAGCCTTATATGCCTCCTCCATCGCCTTCGCAGCCTGGACCTTCTCGGCAGCTATCGCAATTCTTGCAGCCTCTGCCTCCTTTTCACGCCTGATGGCATCGGAATTGGCAATCGCTATCTTGGAATTGTTCTCACCCTCGACCGCCTTGGCATTGGCATCCGCAGTGGAAATTCTGGTATCGCGGACGGTTTCCGCAATGCGGATATCCTTGTCCCTATCTGCCTCGGCCTTACCGATTTCACCGAAACGGTTCTGCTCGGCGACACTCTTCTTGGCATCATTGATCGCCTTGGCCGCAGCCTCCTTTCCGAGAGCCTCGATGTAGCCGGACTCGTCGCGGATATCGGTGACATTCACATTGATAAGCTTCAGACCGATCTTGCGGAGCTCCGCCTCGACGTTGGTACTGACATTGGCGAGGAACTTGTCGCGGTCGGAGTTGATTTCCTCGATGTCCATGGTCGCGATGACGAGCCTGAGCTGTCCGAAAAGGATATCGGTGGCGATGTTCTGGACATTCTCGATGGTGAGTCCGAGGAGACGCTCTGCCGCATTGGTCATATTCTCGGGCTCCGTGGAGATACCGACGGTGAAGCGGCATGGCACGTCAACACGGATATTCTGCTTGCTGAGCGCATTGGTAAGGTTGCATTCAATGGAAATCGGGGTAAGATCCAGGAACGAATAGCTCTGGAAAACAGGCCAGATGAAAGCGGCACCGCCGTGAATACACTTGGCAGACGACGACCCGCCGTTCTTGTTTCTCCTTGTCTTTCCGTAAATTACGAGAATCTTGTCTGACGGACAACGCTTATAGCGGTTAAGTATTGCGGCCAATGTAACTATGAGCACGACCACCGCAATCGCAATGATGATAATTATTTCCATATCACAATGTATTAGGTGTTATTAAATAATCAGCGACTCCAGCGGTTCCACGAGCAAGGTACTGGAATCTATCACTTCCACCACCTTGATCTGTGCACCGGTAGCGATTGTGTCACAATCAGTTACAGCGTCGTATTCACGCACGGATTCATTGATGACAATCTGCACTTTTCCCGTTCCCTTCCTCTCTCCGGGAATCGTCAGATAGACTTTCCCATGGCATCCGACCGCGGATTTATAGACATCTATATTACCCGACTGCTGCATCCCAGCCAGCCACTTGAACATCAGCATGACGACGGTGACGAGGACCGCGCCGACGAAAAACGCCAGCAGCAGGACCAATGCCTCCGAACGGAATTTCCCATGCATCAATATCGCCGTCCAGCTGAATCCGAGGAAGAAATTCACCAAGTTCCTGAATGTGAACAGGTTCATCGAAGGATCGCCAACGAAATCGGGATTCATGTCCGTCCCGCCGCCAAGGTCAGTGTCAATGCCGCCGCCCAAATCCGTATCAGAGTCGACTCCAACAAATGTGAGTATACTCTGAATAATAAAGGTCAATGACGTAGCTATGGCAATGCACCATAGAATTTTCATAAACAAGTCCAGTGAAGTCCACCATTCAGTAATCATAGCAAATATTTTTTCGGGGCAATGTCCCAGGTTGTTTCCGCTAATATAAAAATATTTTTACGAATAACGATAAATTTTCTTCAAAATTCGTAAAGATTTTACATTTTCGGAGTTTTTTTACGCGCCCGGTAGGTGGTGGGGCCGCAGGAGGTCCGCTTCGCTCATCCCGTCAGTCTGGCGCCTGACACCCATTCACAAGGCCATGGGCGGCCATGCCTCCCACGGCCCCACCACCGGCCGGGCTTCCACGAAACGGGGAAATTGTCGGCGGGACACGGCCACGCCCTATTTCTGGAAGCATTGATTTTCAATGAGTTATAAAATGCAGCGTGGAAACGCAGACTTTTTTTTGCCGCGTTTCCACGCTCTTGCGAAAATGGTATTTGATTATCAATAAGTTACAAAATCAAGCGTGGCCGCATCCCGCCAGGACCGGCTGCATAGTCATCCGGAAATTATCGCGTAAGCGAGCCGACATTGTCCGTGAACACGTCATCGCGGTCATCGGGGCCGACGGTGGAAAAGGCGACATTGTCCAGGACGACCTCGGCGACATTGCGGAAATATGCACCATAAGAAGGGAAATACGGCCATTGGTCGAAAGGCATTGAGGCTATTTTCGCGCCCAGACCCGGCTCCGGAATACCGATGAATGAGAATGACGAGTTCCGGATGGTCACCTTGTCGGTTGTCGCGCTCCCCCAGCTTTTCACCGACAATGCCATACGGCGGCAATCGGAAGCATGATAGTTTTCTATCGTAACGTCGGTGCAATGATTGTCATCCGGCAATGTCATGCAGAAAGGCGACAGCACATTTTCCGCGGTACAGCCCTTAATATAAATGCCTGATAATGTGCCAGGTGCATCTCCCCATCCGCCAGGCTCGAAAATCATGGCATGGAGCATGTCGCCGCCTTTGTCTGACGTGGTGCGGTGCGGGGAACGTCCCGGTCCGACGAATGTGCAGCCGGAAACAAGGACATTTTCAGACGGCATGATCATACGGAGTCCATTGCAGGAAGAATTGAACCGGCACCTGTCGATCACCATGTCATGCCAATATCCGCCTGCCATGCTGTCATCGCCGGTAGAAAAATCGCACTCACTGACATTGACATTATCCCCTCCTCTGATGTGGATGCCGTCCCAGCCGCCGGTAATCCGGAGACCATTGAATTGACTGTCAGTCAGTTCGTAGCCGAGAATTGCGTAATTCGAGGAATTGTCAATGCTGATTCCCGACATCTTGAAACCGGACGTTTCAGCGACAAGCACAGTGTGCGGCCCGCGCATTCCCTCTTCGCCGAGAGGATTGCCAATGCTGCCGCCGTCAATTCTGCCGGACCCGGTAATGGACGCTCCGTCAGCACGATAAGCTATGACAAGGGCCTGTGACCAGATGGTATCGGAAACGCAGTTCTGATTTACCGTACCCACGCCGGTATCGTATCGGGACATATCTTTGTCAGTGATGTAATGGCCGTACGAAGCCAGATCCGGATTCGCCAAAATCGCCGCACCGTCTTCCAATTTCAGTTCCACGCCGACTTTCAGATAAATGGTACCGCTCATGAATCCGCCTGCCGGAACGATGACCGTGCCGCCGCCAGCGCGATTGCAACTGTCAATGGCAGCATTGATTATCAATGCATTGTCGAACCCGGAATCGGTTTTCGCACCCAAATCGGTAATTTTCAATGACAGGCTACGGGAGCATGCGGTCAATGCCAGGAACGTGGCCAATATTGCGGAAAAATATCTCATAACATATCGTAATTTCAATGTTCACCTAACGAAAAAGGCGTTTCAAAACTTCCGTTTCAAAACGCCCTTCGGTTGAGATACCACGACTCGAACGTGGACTAAGTGAACCAAAATCACTTGTGCTGCCATTACACCATACCTCAATTCATCTTGGCAAAGATAGGATTAATTTCCCTTTCCGCCAAAAGTATTTCGCTCCAGACGCGTAAAATCTACATAACGCGCTGTGATAATGCCATTTTTGTCGACACGGATGATATACGGAAGTGACGTCAAATCAAATGAATCCAGCAAGGCTTCCTCGGGCTGCATCTTCACGAAAAGTACACGCATTTTCCTGTCGGCCGACATGAGCCGCTCTGCAGAAGCGATATTGTCCTGACATGAACTGCATTCCTCGTCATAGAACATGATATAGGTATCGCGTCTGAGCCGTGAAAGCTGCCAGGTCTTCTGACGGCGCTGTTTCCACATGCCGTTTTCTGCAGAACGTCCATGTGCCTGCACGCCGCTCACCTCCACATCAGGCACCGGGCTTCCCGGCATTGCTCTGGACAGGAGATCAGACATAGTCCTTGCGTATCCTATGATTTTCAGCGAATCGGACGGAGTGTCCCAGACATCCGGCCTGGACAGTATGTATTTATCAGTCAAATACTTGCACGCCTCCTTATAACATCCTTCAGGCATTATCGAAAGATAATAGAACAAGTCTCCGACAGCCTCCTTGAAGGCGGAAGGACTCGCGGCAGTACGTGCGGCAATCCGGTCAGAAACGCCATTTATGTCCGCGATGCTGATATCCTCGCCGAAAGAAGCGAAAATATCACCCAACTTTTTCATTGATTCAGGTGAGCCATACTCGTAATCATCTGAAGAATAGATATTCCGGAGCATTGCACCGAGAGCGGGCACATCCAGGCGACGGCCTAGAACAGCATTGTCCTTACCTATCAGGAACATCTGCGGGGTCTTGAGCACGCCGTATTTCCGCTGGAAATCGGAGGACAGTTCAGGGTCCCAGAAATGACGGACATTGACCTGCGGCGAACTGACTTCGAGCCGGGCCTCGCGGTATTTTTTCCAGGCAAGACTGTCCGAACCCACATACACGGCATCGACGTCGAGCGGATAACTGACGGCATTGAGCCAGGTCCTCAACATTACAGTCTGGACCAGACAGTCAGGGCATCCCGTATCGTAGAAGTACAAGACGGAATAACGTTTCGACGGTTGCGCGAAAAGATTGGTTTCCAAGCCTTTGTCATCCGTCATCACAAGTTCCGGCGCCTTCTCCCCCACCAGCGACTGACGATTGAAATCCGCAAAGATTCGGGCGTTCATCAGGTCAATGTCGTTCTTCATGCGGACCTTCCCGGTGAAGAACCAGTTGTCGGCAATGTCAATGGCCACGGCCTCGACTCCCATCACCGCAGATTTCACATAGCTGGCGTACAGATACAGCGCAACATGCTGGCGTACAAAGGAATCCGTACAGCTGGAAATGAGGAACGAGCATTCTTCCTTCTGCGCCTCGACATCCAGTGGCTCTATTGCCTTCACATATCCGGCCAGCTTCGCATCCAAAGCATTGAACACGGCCGTATCCGCTTCCTGCGCCCGTGCGGGCAGAAGGAGCGAAAGCGCGAAAAACGCCGATAAAGCTATATGTTTCAATGCATTGAACATCTTATTTGGCCTCCGGTAGAACGACTCCTTCCGGGAGGAAGAGCGAGGTGTCGCCGTGATGCTTCAATATATCGCGCACCGCGGATGACGAAATATGTGCAAACTCCTGAGCTGTAGGGATTATGATGGTCTCGACATCTGGCGCAAGGCGGCGGTTCGCATCAGCGATGGAGCGCTCCGTCTCGAAATCTATCATATTGCGGACTCCACGCACGATGTGGCGTATTCCAAGTTCATGGCAAGTGTCGATTGTCAAATTGTCATATTTTATGATGCTGACGCCCTCCAGGCCCTCGACAGCTTGACTTATGATGGCAATGCGCTGGTCCATGTCGAAGAAGCCGCGCTTGTCCTGGTTGATGCCGACAGCGACGACGAGTTCGTCGAACATTGTCAATGCCCTTTTAAGAATATTGAGATGTCCCGCTGTAAAAGGATCGAAGGATCCGGGGAACAATGCTTTAATTTTCATTACACTAATAATAAACTGTTTCGCAAATATAAGAGTTGTCATGCAAATTGAGGTTCGTACCTGCTCGAAAGTTGCAAGCCCAACGCACTTTTACTACGTTACCCTCACCCTAAATCCCTCCCCTCGGGGAAGGGACTTATGTCGCCCTTACGGGCTTTAATAATAATTATAGTTCCGCAAATATCTGAACACGATTATAATTGCCAGTCGATGGGAGTTTTTCCTTCCGACTGGAGGATTTCATTTGTCTTGGAGAAATGTCTGCAGCCGAAGAACGCGCCGCGAGCCAGAGGAGATGGGTGCGCCGCTTCCAGAACGAAATGCCTGGACGTATCAATGAGCGCCTTCTTGCTGCGCGCGAAATTTCCCCACAAAAGGAAGACCACACCTTCGCAATGCTCTGATATATAGCTTATGACAGCGTCCGTAAACTGTTGCCAGCCGATGGCACTATGCGACGTAGGCTCCCCTGCGCGCACTGTCAGGACGGCATTCAGAAGCAGCACTCCCTGCTCGGCCCATTTCCTCAAATCCGGGCTGCCGCTCATCCGGACACCCAAGTCGCTTTCGATCTCCTTGAAGATGTTTTTCAATGAAGGAGGCGCAGGGACACCGGCAGGAACGGAAAAGGACAAGCCCATGGCCTGTCCATAGCCATGATACGGGTCCTGCCCCAATATCACGACTTTCACCTCGTCTACCGGAGTAAGTTCGAATGCCTTGAAAATGTCTTTCCCCGGAGGAAAAACCTGACGTCCTTCAGCCTTTTCCTTGTGAAGATATTGCACCAGGGAAGCGAAATACGGTTTATCAAACTCGCTCTGCAATGCTTCTTTCCAGCTTTCTTCTATCTGAACATTCATTTCTGGAACACGAATCTTAGTACTTCGTCAATGGTCTTGACATACTCGAACGTAAGACCTTCGATATATTTTTCATTGATATCCTCGATATCCTTCCTGTTGTCTTCAGAGATGACAATAGCGGTGACGCCGGCCCTTTTCGCGGCGAGGATCTTCTCCTTGATGCCGCCGACTGGAAGCACACGGCCCCTCAACGTCGTCTCGCCCGTCATGGCAATACCTTCCCTTACAGGTTCATTTCTAAGTGCGGAAAGCATTGAACATACGAGAGTTATGCCGGCAGACGGACCGTCCTTAGGGGTCGCGCCCTCAGGGACATGCACATGGATGTCGTGAGCGTCGAACTCCTTGGAATCCATCTTCGCGAGTTCAGGATGCGCCTTGATATATTGGTACGCAATCGTGGCGGACTCCTTCATGACATTGCCGAGATTTCCGGTCATTGTCAGCTGGCCCTTGCCCGCGCTCACGGAACTCTCGACGAACAGAATTTCTCCGCCCATCTGGGTCCACGCCAGACCGGTAACGACGCCGACTCCCTCATTTCCGCTCTGCTTGTCATGGAAGGCGGTAGGAAGACCGAGGTACTCCTTCAAGTGTTCCTTCTTGATGACGGACGGGAACGCCTGGTCCAAGGCAATCTTCTTCGCCGTCACGCGCGCAATCTTCGCAATCTGTTTCTCCAGACCACGCACGCCGGACTCATGTGTGTACTGGTCAATGATTTCGGCCAATGCACTTTTATCAATGCGGAGTTCCTTCTTGCCGATTCCGTGCTCTTCAAGTTCGCGAGGCAGGAGGAATTTCTTGGCGATTTCCATCTTCTCTTCCGCAAGATAGCCGGTGACATTGATAAGTTCCATTCGGTCCAGAAGGGCCGGCTGAATGGTGGAAATGTCATTGGCAGTCGTGATGAACAGGACATGGGACAAGTCATAGTCCACGTCCAGATAGTTGTCATGGAACGTCACATTCTGCTCAGGGTCAAGTACTTCCAGCAATGCGGAAGACGGGTCGCCCTTGAAGTCGCTGCTGAGCTTGTCGATTTCATCGAGCACCATTACAGGATTGGAAGTGCCCGCCCTGGAAATGCCGTTCAGAATCCGGCCAGGCAATGCGCCGATATATGTCTTCCGGTGTCCACGGATTTCAGCCTCGTCGTGCATGCCGCCGAGGGCGATACGCACGTATTTCCTGCCGATAGCCTTGGCAATGGACTTGCCGAGACTCGTCTTGCCGACTCCCGGAGGACCGTAGAGACAGAGGATAGGTGATTTCACGTCCCCGCGCAATTTCAGCACTGCAAGATATTCAATGATTCTTTCCTTTACCTTCTCCAGTCCGTAATGGTCGTCATCCAGAACCTTTTGCGCATGCTTCAAGTCCAGATTATCCTTGGAAAGATGATTCCAAGGGAGTTCAAGCATGAACTTGATATAATTATATTGTATGCTGTAATCCGGAGATGACGGATTATATTTCTCAAGCTTGGCAATTTCCTTCTCGAAAATCTCCTTTGCGGAATCAGGCCAGTCTTTCTTCGACGCTTCGGCACGCAGTTTCTCTATCTCCTCATCATCGTCCATACCAAGTTCTTCCTGGATTGTACGAAGCTGGTTGTTAAGATAATACTCCCTCTGCTGCTGGTCGATTTCGTTCTTCACCTTGGAGTTGATTTCCTGTTTGATCTTCAGGAGTTCAACCTGTGTGTCAAGAACATTGAGCAACTTCATTGCCCTAACTTTAAGATCCTCATATTTAAGGAGTTCGACCTTGTCGAAGAAGTTTTCGACGTCGATGGTCGTGGCGATGAAATTCACCAGGAAATTGAAATCCTCGATGGACTTGACGGCATTGGCAGCCTCCTTGGGCGCGAACGACGACGACTTGATGATGGCGGACGCCTTTTCTTTCAGCGAATCTGCAATCACTTTGATCTCAGGGTCTTCCTGGTTCGCCTCGAACTCTTCCAGATACCTCACGTGAGCACGCAGATACGGCTCCGAAGAGACGACATCCTCGATTTCGAATCTTTTAAGTCCCTGCAGCACAGCCGATATCGTACCGTCAGGCATTTCAAATGTCTTGATGATGCGGGCTACCGTACCGAACGGGAACAAGTCGTCCAGAGCCGGATCCTCCACGCTGACGTCATTCTGAGGAACGGCGCCGATCAGCGAATTCGACTTATGGGCATCTTCTATGAGTTTTATGGATTTGTCGCGGCCGATGGTGATCGGGAAAATCGAGCCCGGAAAAATGACAGCATTTCTCAATGCCAGCAACGGCAATGTGTCAGGCATGGCGATGTCTTCCGTCTGTGACGGTATCTCTCCACTCATGACAGGAATAATGCTGACTTCTGCCCCGGCGGGCGAAAACATATCCGAATATTTATCAATCATACACTTATATTATAAATCATCACTACTACACCCTACTGCCAATTTGGCATTGACAGCAGCATTTGTTTCACAGACCTACATTAGTCAATCTTTATGCCAATGCAAATTTGAGGAAATTTAGTCAGTAAATAAAATAAACGCACGTAAAATCCTGCATAAAAGTTTGTTAATAAAAAAAATAAACGTACCTTTGCTGACCGATTTTGATTTGAAATCTTTAGTAAGAGTTAAAAATAATAAGTTATCATGACCAAAGCAGAGATCGTAAACGAGGTTGCTAAGTCAACCGGACTTGAGAAAACAACAGTACAGACTGTTGTCGAGGCTTTCATGGAGAGCGTTAAGGATTCCCTCGCAAAGGGCAATCCGGTATATCTTCGTGGTTTCGGCAGCTTCATCATCAAGCACAGAGCTGAGAAGGCTGCCCGTAACATCACCAAGAACACGACCATGACAATCCCGGCACACGACATTCCGGCTTTCAAGCCAGCGAAGGTGTTCGTATGTACTGTTAAGAAATAATCAATAAAAATCTTTTAATCTATGCCAAGCGGTAAAAAGAGAAAGAGACATAAGATGGCAACGCACAAACGTAAAAAGCGTTTGCGCAAGAACAGACATAAGAAGAAGTAATTTTTCAGTGTCTGCCATTTTAGCAGTCTGCTAAGAGAGAGAGGCTGACCGGTAGTCCGGACGGCCTCTTTAGTTTTTTGTGAAGAGGCATTGCCTTTTCTGCCTATTAAATTAATATTGATTTATCCTGATGGAGTCTGAGAAAGAATCAGTCAAAGATCTGATTGTAGATGTCAGCGAGGAGGAGGTAAGGTTAGCCTTATTGGACAACCACCGTCTCATCGAATTGAACAAGGAGTCCAGTAACGGCCACAGCTTCACTGTCGGGGATGTATTCCTCGGCAAGGTGAAGAAAGTGATGCCCGCGCTGAATGCGGCGTTTGTAGACATCGGAGACGAAAAGGAAGCATTTATCCACTATCTGGATTTGGGTCTGTATTTCAATGCGTTCGACGAATTCGTCCGCAAGACAAATACTAACACCAACGCTAATGATTTGTTCACCGGCATTGAACTTGGTCCGATCCTCGCAAAGGAGGGGCAGATCGAGAATCATCTCAAACCGGGACAGATGGTAATCGTCCAGATTGTAAAGGAGCCGATTTCGACAAAGGGTTCGCGACTCACAGCTGAGATTTCATTGGCAGGACGCAATATTGTACTCCTCCCTTTCGCAAAGAAAGTGAGCATATCCCAGAAGATAGCATCCAAGGAAGAGAAAAAGAGACTTGAGACACTTGTCAGGAGCATTCTCCCGCCGAATTACGGTGCGATTATCCGCACTGCCGCTGAAGGAAAGAACGCGGCAATTCTGGTTTCAGAATTGAAGTCGCTCATCAGCAAATGGGAGAGTTCATGGACAAAGTTGTCCAAATCCAAGAATGTCCAGCTGCTCTTTACAGAGTACAGCAAGACCACCACGATTCTCCGCGATCTTTTCAATGATTCTTTCTCGAACATCTATGTCAATGACCAGAAAGAATATGAGGAAATCAAGAAGTACATCGCTCAGATTTCCCCGGACAAGGAAAAAATCGTGAAATTCTATGACGGCGACGAGCCTTTGTTCGACAAGTTCGATGTCACGAGGCAGATCAAGAGTTCGTTCGGAAAGGTGGTTCCTATAAAACAGGGGGCATATCTGGTAATAGAATCGACAGAGGCTCTCAATGTGGTAGATGTCAATAGCGGTATCAGGGCCAAGACCAATGATCAAGAGGAAAACACTTACGAAGTGAACCGCTACGCAGCCGAAGAGATAGCAAGACAGTTGCGGCTCAGAGATATGGGAGGCATCATCATCGTGGACTTCATAGACATGGAGAACCAGGAGCACAAGAATGGCCTCTACAAGTTCATGTCAGAGTTGATGCAGGAGGACAGGGCCAAGCATAATGTGCTGCCGCTCACGAAGTTCGGCCTCATGCAGATAACCAGACAGAGAATCCGTCCGGTGACACAGATCAACACTGAGGAAGTGTGTCCGGTATGTCACGGCACAGGCAAGATTTCTCCGAGCATTGTCATCGACGAAGAAATAGAGCGCAAGATTGCATTCTATACCAACGAGAAAAATATCCGGTCATTCATTCTCAAGACCGGGCCTGTACTTGGAGCATACATTTCGAGGGGATTCAATTCTTTCCTGAGAAAGTGGAAAAGGAAGTACAAATGCAAGATCAGACACGAAGAGGTCCTGGACTTCAGTGTCCTGCAGAATGAAATTTATACCGATAGCGGCGAAAGGCTGGACAGCTAGTTTCCCCACGGTAACCTGATGAAAGCAGGTCGGGCGCAGTGCCCGGCCTGTTTTTTTGTTCTCTCGCCAGTGAGACATCTCTTTTCTTCGAGAGAAGGCCTTTCTTCTCTTCCGAGGGCCCTCCTCTCTTCCGCGCCGTGCGTACTAAAACGTTTTCCATGCACGTCAGGACTCAATTTGCCACTCGCGTGCGTAAAACCGGCCTTTCCACGCACGACAGGTCCACGAGGCCCGACATGGGACCGCGAAGCCGGGGTGCGCTGCTACTTGCCGACGTCTACCCAGTCGAGGGGCTGGAACCAGGTGAGCCAGCGCCCCCATACACGTGGGGCGTTGCTGTGGGCGTAGCACAGGAACTGCTGGACGCCGTAGCGGACGTGGCCTTGCGCATCTCCGCTCATGCCGCCATTGATGATGCCACGTCGGAGTTCGCCTTCGATAAGGCCGCCCTTGGTGAAATGAATGCCGTCATTGGACTCCCAGACACGCATGCGGCGACTGTCGGTATCTCGGCGTTCGGCGTGGATTGCCACGAATTTCTGACTCCTGCAGATGTACTTGACATCCGTATGATCGGGCATGTAGACGTCACTCTTATCTAGCGCAATACCATTATACTCAAGATGTCCGGGCCAGTTTTCGTCCTTGGCGGAAGCCACTGAGACACGTGTAGTCGTACAATACCCGTTGGACTCCACAAGGTAGTCATTGTAAGAATAATACAGGTAAACCACATCATCCTTGACTACGATACAAGGCTCTCCGGCGCCGAAGACCTCACTTTCATGACCGGCTGCGGGTTCATAATCAATGACAGGCTGCGGATCCTGTCCCCAGCCGTTTCCGCTCCATTTTTCCCATGGACCGGTCGGGGTCTTGCTCCTGGCGATATACAAGTCATTGTCGTAACCATCAGGTTCCTCGGTAGACGTGTAGGCAATATAGTACCATCCGCCCCATTTGGCCACACCGGGGTCACAAACAGAAAACGCATCATGTTTGCCGTCAGAAGGCAGCAGGGCATCCGCTTCTTCGGTCCATGTCTTTCCGCCGTCCACCGAATGACGCCACGTAATCTTGTCCCAGAAATAATTGCCTGAGCCATTGTCAGGACATTTCCAGATACCGGACTTTTCAGTACCGCCGTTCATTACCCAAAGGTAAGTTCCTGCAGGAAATGTCTCTGTATAGTCTTCCTTGTCGCTCTTGTAGATGCTCAGCCAAGAATTGTCGGCATAATTCACGAAGGTCTTGGACGCAACAGCCGCACCGCTTACAGTCGTCTCATAATCATTGACCCATTTATAGACCTTCAGGGTGAAGCCTTCAGCAGAACTGTTCCAGGAAGGGCAATTGAGAGAAATGATGCCGAAGTCCTCATTGGAAGTGAACTTCTGGGCGAAGACGCCTGTCGTGCCGAGCTGAAGAGGCGTAATGGCATCAGAGACGGGGACCAGCACATTGGTTCCATAATAATCTCCAGGGGTCGCAAGCCAGATGTCGATGGAATTGTCGTCATTGATGATGATAGACGGACCGTAACGGTAATTTGGCCCGGTATAAATATCCCAACCCTCACGTGCGACAGGTTTCACGGGGACTACGGCCTCCGGCTCCGGGACATCCGGTTCCGTATTGCCATTACTACAGCAGGCCATGCCGACAAGTGCAACACCCGCGAGTGCCAAACGATTGAATATCATATTCATTGCTTATAAATTTACAAAAATTTTACCTTGCTTCGGAGTCAGCGTCCTGACTTTATCGCCAGAAACAGTATGTTCCGTGACAGTGACCCTCAGCCCATTCTCTGAATCGCGGAACACCTTGAGGTCGAAATCAGAGCCGAATGCCCGTATATGATGGAGAGACATCCCGTTCCAGCCGGACGGAAGATTCACATTCATCATGAAGCTGCGCAATCCAGTAGGGCGGATACCGAAGAGGCCTTCCGTTATGACCCTGCAATAAAGTCCGCTTTCCGCTGACAGATGTCTCTGGGAGCCCTCCGGCCAAGCTTCCACCGCATAAGGGACATGATCCCCGAGTAGACGACGCTGCGAAAGCCTATGAAGAATTTCCAGCGCCTTGTCAGGATTACCGGTATAGAAGATGCCCCTGAGCGCATACAGTATCGCCCTGTCCCAGAACACGTCGCTCCCCTGCTCCGTGAGACAGCCGTTTTCGGTCATGAGTTCGGGTCCGGTCAATGCTGCCGAAGTCCCGGCTGCCCTGTCGGCTATTCCGGCGATGAGCGGCAAAGATATGCAAATCATTCCGGAGTTGCGCATTTTTTCTGCACCCAGTTTCCCGGAAATGTTTCTCGCCCCTTGCGAGCCCGGCTCCGCATAGACATGGCATTGCGACACCAGGGGTGAACATGGGGATAATTGTGAAGTTCAGTGTGTCCCTGACGTGCGCAAAAAGCCCCATTTCACGCACGTCAGGGGCAATTTACGTGGTGACGTGAGCGGAAAACGTTTTAGCACGCACGGTGCTGGAGGAAAAACTCAAAACGAGGATTCGATGTCACATAATGACAATATCAAAGACCTATTTTCTTCCTGACCGCACGCAGAATCTCTACCATCGCCCAGGTATCCTGCTGGCAGTAGCGGCAGAGGGCTT
>FR882201.1:55171-60792 GCA_000434935.1 Bacteroides sp. CAG:709
GGGCCTTCATTATAATTGAGATAAGTTATATACGCCTGCACGCCATTGCCTACTCCATGCTTCTTCATCTCGTCATACGAGAGTCTTGGAACAAGGACTGGAAGAGTCCTCTTGATGGAATAACTTCCACTGAGGTCGGGATGGTAGTAGTTTATGGTTTCTGCCGATTCCTTCCCGAATTCCGCTTCGTACAATTCCTGGTTAGTCCTGAGCAGATGAATCAGGTCCGCCGTCTTGTCAGCTATTGCAAGCAGGTATTTGCTGTATTTGGGGAAAATTGCTGCAAGTTCATTGAGACGACCGATTTCAAAACTGGTATTCTGCGCCAGCATGATGCCATGGAGAGAGCCGTCCTCGTTGAATTCGAAGTTGTCCACGATGGCTTTTACGAGTGCCTCGCGCTCGTCGGTGTCACATTCTTCATTGAGGAAGATGATATTGTCGGAGTTCTTGTCGCATACTCCTGGAGCACGCTCGATATGGAGCGAGAACTCGAACACCGACTGCTGATAGGGAGACTCGCCTTTAAAGCGAGGCAGAGGACAAGGGAACGACTCGAAATCAAAATGATAGATGGGACCCTCCCCCAGGTATCTGAACCATGCCGTCATCTTCTCTTTATCGATATGTTCGATCCCATTGTCATAGCATCCTCTCTGAATCTTGTGGTTCTCTTTCTCCAACCACTCAACAGGCACATCATCGAACTTGTAATAACCTTTGTTTATGAGCTGGAACTTGTCGCCGACAGCTCCGGCCTTGAAGCCGCGGAAATTCATGTAGTTGTTCGACCTATTGGCATCAGGAACATCACGGAGCTTCTTGAAGCAGTGGCTGCAGAACACACATTCGGTGTTTTTCCCCCAGGCGCACCATGGACCGACCGGGGTCTCGGCATTCACGTCATGAGGAGTTGCAATGTAGCTCTCCAGTGTCGCGATTTCTTTGACAATAATCGGCTGATAGTCTTCGACCGTCTCATTCATATCAAGGAAGACAATGAGTTCTTGACCTCCGATATTGTTATAGATGCGCTTGCCGTCAGCATCCTTGGCGCCGTCATAAACATACTCGCTATTGAGTACGGCAAGATAGTAATTCACCTTACGGTTATCGCCGGCATTGCGTAAAGAATGTTCAATCACATACTTCTGGAAGGCAAGATCATGCGGATACTTTCCAAGGTCGGAATAGCGGTCAAGCAAGGCTCTTCTCTTCTGCTCGAAGTTCTTCTCCAAATCGGCATTGGCCTTGCAGCCTGCATGGTTCAGTGTCCAGATGTTGCCTTCTCTGACAAACATAGGGTGCTTTTCAGCTCCGCGTTTCTCCGAGAAACAATAGCCGTCCAGCTTGCCATCCTTGTTCATCTTGAGAAGATACTTGCTGTTGGTCGTGGCCTTTACTTCGATGATGTTGATTTCATCATCATTCTCGTTAAAAATATCCACATAGCAACGGTAGATATGGCCGTGCTGGACATATTCAAAGAGTTTCTGCTTGTGGACATCTTTCGAATCTGCGACAAACGTGCCCTTGAAATATCTCTTCGCCACCTTCAGGGCCTCATCTTCAACCTGATTGTAATAAGGAAGAAGGGCTTCAAGCTCCTCGCTTGGTTTCGCATCGAACTCTTCTTCATCTTCAGCCCCTTCTGACGAGCCGGTCCCGCTCATCAGTTCGGCGAGCATTTCCTCGCGACGTTCACGTTCGGCGTCGATATCAGTTTTCTTGAGCGGATTGTGTTTCAAATCCATCGCGAAATACATAGGACAGCGTGTCCAGTTGATAAATCTTGTTTTTGAAATATACATGATCAAATTAATTTTTCTTTTCAATATATATTACGACAAGACTTGTTGTCTGTGACAAAAAAATAATGCACTTTCTCGAAAAATTTCCCGACACTTAATTATCGCCTATCGTAATGGAGCGCCAGTAGGCCAATCATGAAACAGAACAGGCATGTTATGCCATAGAGAATATTCTCCCAGAGCGAGTCTCCTGAGGCGGCTACAACTGCCCAGACATTGTAGGCAACACCGCATAATGAGAGAATTGTAATGATCAGCAGGGCTCCATATTCAATTCTTCTCTCGCGTTTCTCCTTTCCTGCCTTCTCTGTCAGCATCCGCTTTTCCTCTTCCGTACGTCCTCCGGAACAATATTCCTGTTCTTCATACTCGCCTATTACTTCCCCGTCACAGCAAACACATTCCTCATTTTCATCATAGACGAAGAAACTGCCGTCGTCGAATATGGAGAAAGTCATGGACAGGCCGCATGCCTCCATACGCACAATTGCGCTGCCGTCATACATCTCCAGATCCGCGATGAGCATCTCCACTTCAAGGCACCCGCTATCTTCCTCTTCCTCTTCAAAGCCAATGCAGACCTGCCCTTCCCCATCCTGATCAATGCTGACGGCATAACATATTGTTCCATCAGGAATACAGCATGTAACATTCACGTCCGGGTAATCTTTCTCGAATCTCTTCAGCTCCTCTATGAGCTGCGCAACAGATATTTGTTCAGTTCTTTTCATATCAGCCATTTCACATAAAATCACTGTATATCAGTATTTGAGGCGAGTATTACAGAATGTGGGAACACTACACTCTCTGCAATTACCCCTGAGCCTGACAAGATATTCATTTTGATGGGCAATTCCCTTCCAAAAGTTTTGATATCATAGATGAAATCTTCGATACAAAAGCGTTTGTATAGACTCTTGATAATCTTCCGTCGCGAATCCCATTTTTAACATGGAGAAATCTGGAAATCGCTCTCCGTTTTATTGACATGACGCATAAACACACTGAAATTATCATTTGGTCTGCGGTTCCTCAGCTGAGTTGTTATATAATACTTTGTTCCTTTATACTCTACAAAATGTGGTTTTTCGCCCCGCGAGTTGTTTACCGAGACGCCATATGGATTATCTGAGACAAACTTGGCATTCTTACTTATCTCATCATGAATCTCCAGAAATGATTTTCCTCCTTTAAGTTTAAAAATTATATATTCACCTATTACCTGATGCATTTTATACATTCCAGCACCATTTATCGTGTAAGAACGACTTGCTCTTGCCGCAGATAAACCAACTGACGGCGTCTTGACGCCAGTAGTATGGCTGCTTATC
This sequence comes from Bacteroides sp. CAG:709, assembly GCA_000434935.1. Classification (GTDB taxonomy): domain Bacteria; phylum Bacteroidota; class Bacteroidia; order Bacteroidales; family UBA932; genus Cryptobacteroides. The sequence goes on from FR882201.1 coordinate 58,314, forward strand.
TTAAATGTACTTGGCACAGCTTTTAGAATACCAAGATTGTACGTTATCCAATCTTCCAGATATTGCCTATCGCCATTGCTCATAGACTTCAGTACTATTTTCAATGAACTGATATAACGACTGCTCGACCTAATTGTTTTCGATGCGCCAAAGTGGATCGTATCAAGAATAGACTGCAAAGCATCAGCGAGTGAACTTTTTCTACCACTTAGCCAATTGATATCATGCTGAAAATAATTCAGTTTATCAAGATCAATCGCACTTATCGGTTTAATACTTGGCACGTTAAGTTCTTTCCAGATAGAGGCCAACACCGGATCAGATGAAGTTTTCGGTTTATAGAGCATTCCTGAAATGTATTTAAGGAACTGCTGAGCATAACTACCGTCAATGTCTGTTAGTTTCGACAACTGTTTTGGAAGCCACACCAAATTGGGAATAAACGAGTTGGCGCATTCCCATTCACACGCATGTCCTGATCGGGTTCGCATACTCATCCATATATGAGAAGCAACAAAACCATTCCCCATAGTGCGACCATTCATTTCAGAAAAAGCACTTTGAATTTTCAATGAGCGAGGTATTGACTTGATCAAGGAATTATCATCGCGCAAGAACCCCCTAGCATTTGACATTCCCCAAGAGTCCTTCCCTGTGGCTGGGTTCTTTCTTCTGCAAGAAGAATCCCTAACTACATAGGGAAGCATTATCGGAATTTGAGCACACGTCTCTGGTCTAAACCAAACACCTCCCCAGAGCATCAACTGCTCAATCATATATTTTACGTGATCTGGCGGATTGACAGCATCGAATGCTTGAATAATCTGCTTTTGGAGAATATGGTATAAGATATTCTCTCCATCTACACTTTTTGCCATAGCTTTTTTAGTTTTCATTGTAAATAATTAACATTTAATTCGATAATTCACGGACTTGCCCGCATATTTGTCCGGAGCTGTTAAACTATCCGACACAATCTCTTGATATTGCGTTGCCTTATTTGCCAAAATGCTGAGTAATATCAAAATATATCGTCCGCTGGCAATCGTTTTCATAAAATGTTATTGCATCAAAACATTTACCCTTCTCCATAAGAAATTCCTGTTTCACAAAATTGCTTCCCGCGTAGCCATACAGTTCAGACAATGCCTCATATTCCAAAGCGACCGCTTCATCTTCAGTATAATCCGAATCAAACAAATACGCCGTTGCAACAGACTCACCATCTCCAGACGCGATATGGCACCTGATCAAATCTTCTTTTCCAATCATAGTATAATATCCTTTTGACTTGTTTCATACATATCCTTGACGACATCGAGCAGTCCAGCAAGTCCACCGATGCTTTTGGCAAGAGTCTCCTGGGCGTCCTTAATCTTATTATCGACATCTATGAGCTTTTCATAATAATCGACGGAAATTGCCTGCTGAGTACCATGAGCAGCATAAAGAACCCGAGTGCCTGTTTCATTCCCGTCAAATTTTTCAAACGACACACGTTCCATTTTTATTATATAGCGCGGATTGATATATTCATATTCGTCGTTATCCACCCGGGTAAGACCAATAAGACCAGGAGCGTTGGGTGTTTTTGTTGATAATTTCGGTTTCTTGGTAATCAGCCTTGCATTAAAACTGAACTCGCCACGATATTTTACATCAGTCAACACATTGGATAACTTCTCAAACGCATCTTTTGGAATATCCTTTAATGGACAGTTGACATATATCTTCTTCGCATACACATCCGATATATCTCCAAGTTTAGGCAAGTCGCCTTCAAATCTAATGGAATTGCATTTAAGATGTGCAGAATTGATAGATTCTATAGATGACGGGATATTAAATTCGTCACACTCCCCTGTAATCGAGATATCCCCGATTTCATTTACACCCCTAAGACATCCATAATCAGGGGTTTTCGATTCACAGCACAGCAGTTCAGTACCATCCTTTGAAAAAACCGCTCCGCAAGCAGGATAAGACGAATATATGTCACTCTTATAGTGTGAATTATCTTTATCTACATCAAATAAGAAATTGTAACAACCATACTTGCCTTCCATAGCAATGTACTCAACCGTAGAAGGTAACCGGACGATCGTTTTCTCTCTATGTTCTCCTCGCGTAGGTGCTTTCACATTACTGCATACTCCCACAACCGTCCACTCCATATCATTGAAAGCGTCATCCGCTTTAAACACAGAATGGATATCCTTGCCGCAGTATTTACTTGTAATAAGAGCGAACGCCTCGCCTTTCCCTGTCCGCAACTGTTCCTCTGAAGCACTAAACAATCCCTTGCCACTCGTATAATATTCGACACCTCCATCTTCACAAATAAACGTCCACTTTTCTTTGGCTGATTCACATAAAATCCTTTTTATTCTTGCATCCATAATTTAGATATTTTTAATCTCTCATCATTTAATACGAGAACTATCCTATATTTCTGAGTTTTTCAAACTCTTATACCTAA
>FR882202.1:0-24770 GCA_000434935.1 Bacteroides sp. CAG:709
CCCTGAAATGAGGGGTAAGACGTTTAATAGCATTGAAAGACAATGGGTTACAAAGGCATTGACAAGCCTAAAAAAGCACAAACCGCAGCCGGAATATACTTCCACGGCCGCGGTTCACGCATCATAATGTCATATATATCAATCAATTAATTGCATAAAAACAATCATATTGAAAAATATTCTATTTATTGTAACACAATACTTCGGTAAAAATTTGTCTTATTAATTTGTCGTAAATTTTCAGTTTCTTCATTTCGTCTGAAAAACGATACAAAGGTGATTGATTAAATTTTCAATTCAATTACAATTTTGTACTATATATAATTGACAAAATAAATTATAAATTCGTATTGTAAATAAAGGTCAAATAAATGCAATTAAACGAAGTGAAGCCATATAAACATAAAATGAAAATCGAAATATTGATTTGCTTTCTTGTAGGCTCATTGATTTTCGCGCCCGGCTTATCGGCAAACCCGGATTTGCCTGAGCTAAAGTTCACGGATTACACTGTCGAAAACGGCCTTTCATACAATTCAGTTCTGAGTATCTGCCAGGACGCATCAGGCAAGATGTTTTTAGGGGGCACCGACGGCATCGAAGTGTTCCATCCCGACAAGATGCCCGTCAACACCGACACGGTCAAGCCTGCATGGTACCGCAGCACAGCCACACGGATAATATTCGCAATATTGGTCCTCGGAGCATTGGCATCACTCACAAGATGGTTCCTGAAACACACCGAGACGGTAAAGGCCAAGGAAATCGCACAAATCACGAAAACCTACGAAGAAAAGGTGCAGAAAACGAAACTGGAAATGTTCGTGGATTCTTCATACAACCTGAAGTCACATGAAGAGACATTCCTTTCATCCGTACTGGCATGCATTGAGAAAAACATTGGCAATCAGGATTTTACAGTGGAAGCATTGGCAAGTCACGCATGTATGACCAGAGGCAACCTGCATCTGAAGCTGAAGAATCTTACAGGCAAGACGCCTGTGGAACTGATAAAGACAATGAGGATGAAACGCGCGTGCGAATTGATGAAGGAGACCGACCTTTCCATAGCTGATATCGCCGAGCAGACAGGATTCCAGACGCCGGGATATTTCATCACCGTGTTCAAGAATCATTTCGGCGAAACGCCGGGACATTACGCATCACGAGTAAGACAACAGTAACATTCCCGCCGAAATACGTTGGAAAACGGAAAAAACTATGTATTTTTGAAAGACATACGGACAAATGAAAAAACAAAGCATCAAGATATGAAGAAATTAACCACTCTACTTCTGGCTGCCGCATTGGCAACCGGATCAGCATTGGCCCAGGAAAACCCGAGTTGGGTCAGAAAGAACAGCATTTCTCCGGACGGGACCAAAATAGCATTCAGCTATAAAGGCGACATCTTCGTCGTGCCGGTAACAGGCGGAAGAGCATTGCAGATTACTACCAATGAAGCTTACGATTCCGAGCCGCTCTGGACTGCTGACAGCAAGCAAATCGTATTTACCTCATACAGGGAAAAGAGCAAGGACATCTTTATCACGTCCTGCGAAGGCGGAACGCCCAAGAGACTGACATTCCATCCGGGACATGAGACCCTCAGGGCAGTCCTTCCTGACGGAAAGATTCTGTTCTCCGCCAACATCCAACAGGATGCGGCATTTGACGGTTTCCCCGGAGAAGCACAGTTGTATTACACCGATACCACAGGAGCAAGACCGGTGAGAGTCACTTCCTTGCCGATATCAGCATTGAGCATCAACAAGAACGGTGACATCCTCTACGAGGACTGGAAAGGCTATGAGGACCCGTTCAGAAAGCATCACACTTCAGCCGTTACCAGGGACATCTGGCTATATGAAGGCAATTCAGACAAGCTCAGCATCAATGAGGAAGGCTCTTTCAAGAAACTGAGCGACTTCGACGGTGAAGACAGGAATCCGGTATTCGCGGCAGACGGCGACACCTTCTATTACCTGAGCGAACGCGACGGAAAAGCATTGAACGTATATAAAAGTTCATTGAGCGCACCTGAAAAGTCCGTCCAGCTGACGTTCGAGACCAAAAATCCTGTAAGATACCTTTCAATAGCGGACAACGGCACATTGGCATTCTCCTACAACGGCGACCTTTACACGATGAAGGACGGCCAGAAGCCCGCGAAAGTGGACATCAAGGTATATTCCGACCAGGACGAGAGGGACGTGGAGAAATACGCATTGGCAGGCGGCGCTTCGGCAATCGCCATCGCACCTGGCCAGAAAGAGGTTGCGCTCGTACTTCGCGGAGACGTGTTCGTTACATCGGCGGACTACAAGACGACCAAGAGAATCACCAATACGGCTACCCAGGAAAGGGATCTGAGCTTCTCATCTGACGGCAGGACCATCTACTACTCCGCTGAAAGAGACGGCAACTGGGGAATCTGGCGCACCTCACTCACGAAAAAAGAGGACAAGTATTTCACTTATGCCAATGATTTCAAGGAAGAGCTTTTCTCCGATGAAGGAGAGACATGCTTCCAGCCGCAGGTGTCACCTGACGGCAAATATGTCGCTTACCTCAGAGACAGGACAGAACTTGTAATCAAGCCTACAAAGGGAGGAAAGACGATCTCCCTGATCAAGGGCGCGAACTACTCGTATGCAGACGGCGACGTAGCCTTCGAATGGAGTCCGGACAGCCATTATCTCCTTTCCACATATCAGGCGAACGGCGGATGGAACAATGTGGACATCGCCCTCGTAGACATTGAAACCAAGGAGATTACGAATCTTACTGAAAGCGGATACAATGACGTGTCATTCAGATGGGCTCTCGGAGGAAAAGCCATGGTCTGGCAGTCCGACAAGGACGGTTACAGAAGCCACGGCAGCTGGGGCGCGGAAGACGACATCTATATCATGTTCTTCGACGGAAAGACCATGACGGAGTTCTTCAGGGACAAGGAGGACGATGAAGTGGCGAAACTTCTGAACGGAGAAGAGAAGAAGGCCGCAAAGGAGGAGAAGAAAGAGGAAAAGAAGGACAGCGCAGCCACGAAGAAAGTCGAAAAACTCAAGCTCGACCTGGAGAACAGGGCTGACAGAATCTACAGGCTCACAAGATTTTCCGGACGTCTCGGCGACCACTATCTCACCAACGACGGCAAGAAACTCTTCTACGAGAGCAGGCTCGAAAGCAGCTACGACCTCTGCGTAAGGGACATGAAGGAAGGCAGCATCAAGGTGCTCAAGAAGGGCGTCATGGGTGCCATCATCCCATCATCTGACGGAAAATACATCTACATCGCGTCCGGATCCGGCATCAGCAAGATAGGAATTGCCGGCGGCGAGTCTACAATCAGCTATTCAGGAGACTATGAGTTCAAGCCTAAGGCAGAGAGAGAATACATCTTCGACCACATGTGGAAACAGGTGAAAGAGAAATTCTACGATCCTGACCTTCATGGAGTGGACTGGGATTACTACAAGGAGAACTACTCGAAGTTCCTCCCTTACATAAACAACAACTTCGATTTCCAGGAGCTCCTTTCCGAAATTCTCGGTGAGCTCAATGCTTCCCACACAGGAGGACGCTACCAGTACAGAAGCGGTTTGAATATGGGAACTCTCGGAGTCCTCTACGACGAGGATTATGAGGGTGACGGCCTGAAAATCAAGGAAGTACTTCCTAACGGCGTACTGTCCATTGCTTATCCGGAACTCAAGGCAGGTGACATCATCGCAAGCATTGACGGAAATGAAATCAAAGCCGGAAAGGACTGGTACAGCCTTCTCACAGGAAAAGCAGGCAAGAAGACATCCATAACCATCAAGAAAGGCGGCAAAAAAGATGTCGAAGTATTCGTAAAACCGGCCTTCACGGACAACGGACTCTTGTACAAGCGTTGGGTAAAACAGCGCGAAGCCAAGGTTGCCGAACTGTCCGGAGGAAAAGTCGGCTATGTACACGTGGAGGGCATGAATTCACCTAGCTTCAGGGAAGTCTACTCCAAGGCTCTCGGAAAATACCGCACCGCCGGCGCATTGGTGGTGGACACCAGACACAACGGCGGCGGATGGCTTCACGACGACCTCGTGACATTCCTTTCAGGCAAGGCTTACGTGGAATACAAGCCTAGAGGACAATATATCGGCACTGACCCCTACAGCAAATGGACCAAACCGTCATGCGTTCTCGTCTGCGAGGACAACTATTCAGACGCCTGCGGTTTCCCATACGCTTACCAGGCTCTCGGAATCGGCAAATTGATAGGAACTCCTGTGGCAGGAACAATGACAGCCGTATGGTGGGAGAACCAGATCAACTCATCCATCATCTTCGGAATCCCTCAAGTAGGTTCATGGTGCATAAAGGACGGATATTACAATGAAAACCACCAGGTTAACCCTGACATACTGGTTTACAACGATCCGGTTTCCATGCTCAAAGGCGAGGACAAGCAGTTGGAAGCAGCTGTCGCCGAGATGCTGAAGGAAGCAAACAAATAGATTCAATCACATTTATGGAAGACAGAAAAATTGTCATTATCCCGACTTATAACGAGAAGGAGAACATAGAGAACATCATAAGAAAGGTATTCACGCTGGAGGGCGGATATGATGTCCTGGTGATAGATGACGGCTCCCCAGACGGGACAGCCGCCATCGTAAAAGGACTCCAGCAGGAGTTTCCGTCAAGGCTTTTCATGATAGAGCGGAAAGGGAAACTCGGACTGGGAACGGCTTACATCACCGGATTCAGGTGGTCCATTGCCAACGGCTATGACTACACTTTCGAAATGGATGCCGATTTCTCCCACAATCCGGAAGACCTTCCGAGACTATACCAGGCATGCAAGGACGGAGCGGACCTCGCAATCGGCTCCAGATACTGCGACGGCATCAGTGTAATCAACTGGCCTATAGGACGTATCATCATGTCCTACTATGCATCGGTATATGTCAGGACCGTTCTCGGAATGAAAGTCTACGACTGCACTGCAGGATTCAAGTGCTACAGCAATAAAGTCCTGAAAGCCATCAACCTGGATGATGTCCGCATGAAGGGCTACGGCTTCCAGATCGAGATGAAATACACCGCTTACAAACTTGGGTTCAAGATTAAGGAAGTGCCTATCATCTTCGTGAACAGGAAAGCAGGAACATCCAAGATGAGCGGAGGAATCTTCGGGGAAGCCTTCTGGGGAGTCATGAAACTCAGGTGCAGGAAATTCAAACCGGTACAGTAAAACATGGAAAAAAGAAGACAAGTTCTTCTTTGTGGAGCGCTCATTGCAACATCTGAAAAGATCCGGCAAGGGGCGCTTCTCATTGAAGGAGAAAGGATCGGCAGGATATGGTATGCCGACGGGAATGGACTGACGGAACACAACGGGGAGGCCGTAAGCCTGGAAGCATTGGCAGGAAAACTGAAGAGCGAAAATGCAGGACTGGAAACAGTCAGTCTGGACGGCAAAGTCATCATGGCCGGCGGAATCGACGCCCACGTGCATTTCCGCGAGCCCGGCATGACCGCGAAGGCTGACATGTCAAGCGAGTCGCGCGCAGCCCTGCTTGGCGGAATAACGTCGTTCATTGACATGCCGAACACCAACCCGCCGGCCACCAGCATTGACCGCATACGCGAAAAAGCCGCCCTTGCGGACGGTCGCAGCTACGCGAACTGGGGCTTCCATATCGGCGCCGACAATGAAAATCCCGATGCTATCACATCAATGCTGAAGGTCAATGAAGCACCTCGTGAATTTGCCGCAGTAAAGGTCTTCATGGGCTCTTCCACGGGAAACATGCTCGTGGACCATGGAGAGGCGCTGGAGAAGCTGTTCAGTATCGAAAACGCCAGAATCCTGATACACAGCGAAGATGAGGCGACGATAAAGGCGAATCTGGAAAAAGCCGTGGCGCAATTCGGCGACGACATCCCGATGAAGGAGCATGAGAACATCAGAAGCCGCCAGGCATGTATCAAGAGCACTATAAAGGCACTGGAGCTGGCAATGAAACATGGAACCAAACTTCATGTACTCCATATCAGCACTGCCGAAGAAATCGAAATGATACGTGCCGCCAAACAATACAATCCGAATATAACTGTCGAGACATCAGTGAATTATCTATGGTTCTGCGATGAGGATTACGACAGGCTCGGAAGCAGGATGAAATGCAATCCGACCATCAAGACGGCAGATGACAGGGCTGCATTGAGAAAGGCTTTGAAAGAAGGAATCATCGACACGATAGGTTCGGACCACGCGCCCCATCTGGCCGAAGAAAAGGAACGACCTTATCTCAGATGTCCTTCCGGAATCCCGTCAATACAGCAGGAAATAGCTGTATTGCTGACAGTTGCGGCAGAAGAGGAAATTCCATTGACGAGAATTGCCTCAGTCATATCAGAAAATATCGCAGACATGCTGGGCATTCAGGACAGAGGACGTATAGCAGAAGGTGCATACGCCGACCTGATAATCATTGACCCGGACAAAGAATTTGTCGTGGGCGAATCCGATTGCGGCGCAGCCGGCGCGGCATACAAGTGCGGATGGACACCTTATGCGGGCGTGAAGCTGAAAGGCATGGTTACGGACGTGTATCTGAACGGGGCACCTGCAGTTCAGAACGGCAAGCCCACAGATAATATCGCAAGGGGCAAGAGACTGTTATTCAGATAGTTTCTGCTTCTTCTTGAACACATACTGCGACATCACTACACCGATGCATGAGATGAAGATACCAGTCCATTGCAGCGGTGTAAGCAGTTCCTGACCGAGCACCCAGCCCGCCAATGCGGTGAAAACAGGAATCGTGGACAGGAAAATGCTGGACTTGGCGACACCGAGGAACTTGATAGTGTATGCCCAGAGACCGAAAGCAATGCTTGAACACAATACAGACAGGCACAGAATCGGTTTCCACACTTCCCATGACATATAAAGCGTCACGTCGAAACTCTTCAGACCTGAACCGAGGAAAAGCGGAAACAGGAAAATGGAGCCTATCATAAACTGGTACATGACAATCACAAGCGGATTGTAGGTATCAGAAAGAAGCTTGGTGAAAGAAGCATGACCGACTTCGGCAAGTACCGCCACCACGAGCAGCAACAGGCCGAGCAGGAAGGCATCACCCATCCTTTCGTGGCACAATGTCACCATGACAATACCGCCAAGGCAGATCAAGATGCCCAGCATATTGAAAAATGTGAATTTTTCCTTGAATATTACGACGCCTACCGCAACGGAGAAAATCGGACTTGCTGCGATGAGGAGCGCACTGATAGTCGGTGATTCCGTGAAACGGATACCATAAGTTTCAGCCACGAAATATATGAAAGGCTCGAAAAGCGCCAGAAGAAGGAACTTTGGCAAGTCCTGCTTCTTCATCTTCAAGTTATTACCTATCAGGAGATTCACGACAAGCAGTACTAGTCCGGCAATGAAAATGCGGACGAAGACAATATACTCGACAGGAATCCCTTTGGAGAGCAAAGAATCGCTCCACAGATAGGACAACCCCCAAAGCAATATCGACAAAAGCGAAAGCGCATACACACCGGCGAGGTGTGCCTTACCTTTTACATTACCAGTACTCATCTGACAAATCCCGATTTAAGTCTTTTTACAAAAATAACATTTTTTACTTAAATCAAGAATAATTCGTAAGGAAAATAGGTATTTTTCTTATTTTTTATGAAGAACTGCGCAAACTACCTTACAAGTCTCAACGAAATGCGGCTTCTGTCCAGGTCCACGCCGATGACCTTCACCATCACATGCTGGTGGAGCTTGAGGGTAACCTTGCCGTCACGCCTCCCCATCTGGGACACGTGAATCAATCCGTTTTCATGCACTCCGACATCGACGAAGGCTCCGAAAGCCGTGATATTCGTCACGATACCAGGAATCTCCATGCCTTCCTGAAGATCCTCTATCGAATGGATATCATCCGCGAAAGAGAATTCCTGCGCAGCAGCCCTCGGGTCACGTCCCGGCTTGGCAAGTTCCTTCAAGATGTCATTGATGGTCGGAAGACCGAAATCCCCTTCCACATATTTCTCAGGATTGATTTTCTTGCACATTTCCTGATTGCCGACGAGATCGCTTGCGGAAACGCCGAGGTCTGCCGCCATCTTGTCCACGATATGATAACATTCAGGATGGACAGCCGAATTGTCAAGCGGATTTTCAGCACCCGGAATACGCAGGAAACCGGCGCACTGCTCGAAAGCCTTGCCTCCGAGACGAGACACCCCCAGAAGGTCCTTCCTCGAACGGAATCCACCGTCCTCTGTTCTTTTCTTTACAATGTTGGCAGCCAATGCCGGCCCGATACCGGAGACATAACTGAGAAGATAACTGCTGGCCGTATTCAGATTCACGCCTACCGTATTGACGCAGATTTCCACGGTATTGTCCAGCTTTTCTTTCAGAAGCGCCTGATCCACATCATATTGATACTGCCCTACTCCCAATGATTTAGGGTCGATCTTCACAAGCTCGGCAAGAGGGTCCATGAGACGGCGTCCGATGGAAACCGCTCCCCTCACGGTCACATCCTCATCAGGGAACTCTTCCCTGGCGACATCCGAAGCGGAATATATGGACGCCCCGTCTTCGCTCACGACGAACACCTTGCATCCATCAGGAAGCGGGACACGCTTGACAAAGTCTTCCGTCTCACGGCTTGCCGTACCGTTTCCTATTGCAATCGCCTGAATGCCATACTTTTCCAGCATTGACGATACTGATGTAATCGCCTTTATTTTCTCGTTCTGCGGAGGGTGCGGATAGACGATTTCATGATGCACCAGATTTCCATGTTCATCGAGGCAGACAATCTTGCACCCGTTTCTGAATCCCGGGTCGATTGCCATTGTCCTTTTCTGCCCTACCGGTGCCGCCAACAAGAGCTGTTTCAGGTTCTCACCGAAAACAGCCACTGACTCCTGGTCAGCCTTCTGCTTGAATTCATTGATGATTTCGTTGGTGATGGACGGCTCCAGAAGACGCTTGTAGGAATCATCTATCGCCATGCGGATCTGCTCCGCCAAAGGTCCTGACGGATAACGCCTATCCTGACAGAAATCATAATACAATTTGTTGCCGCATTTCTCGGCATCCGCGTCAATCTTCACGTTCAGCCAGCCCTCCGACGCGCCACGCAAAATCGCCAGAAGGCGGTGCGCAGCTATCCTCGACAGCGGTTCCGCGTAATCAAAATATCCCTTGAACTTCTGAGATTCAATGTTTTCCTTACCCGCCTTCGTCACCTTGGACATGATTCGCCTGGTGCGGAAAATGCTTCTCAATGTTTCCCTAACCTTGGCTGACTCGCTGAGCCTTTCGGCAATGATATCTCGCGCTCCGGCAAGAGCAGCCTCCACGTCAGCCACCTTGTCTCCGACGTACTTCGCTGCCTCGGCATCCAGATTACGGACATTGACCTCATACATCTTGTCCGCAAGCGGCTCAAGCCCGGCCTCTTTCGCAATGGTCGCTCGGGTGCGGCGCTTAGGTCGGTAAGGCAGGTAAAGGTCCTCAAGTTCATTGGCATTGACACAAGCCTCGATCGCGGCCCGCAGCTCCGGCGTCAGCTTGTCATGCGAGTCAATGGTCGCGAGAATCGACTCCTTGCGCTTCTCCATCTCGGTGAAGGTGTCGGTCCAATGCTTGATTTCGGCGACTTGCTCGTCGTCCAGTCCGCCGGTGCGCTCCTTGCGGTAACGGCTGATGAACGGAATGGTGCAGCCCTCTTCGAAAAGCACTGCGCAATTCTCTACCTGCCAGTCCTTCACTTGAAGGGCATTGGCTATATAATTTACGTATATCTGTTTCATTATCAAGTTATTAGTCTTGTGACAATTCTTTCAGTTCATCGCGATAAGCCGAGAAAATCTTCGACTTGGAAACGAATCCGATATAGGTCCGGTCCTTCTGCACCACCGGAAGATTCCATGCGTCCGTACTCTCGAACTTGCTCATGACGCTATCCATCTTCTCGCCGTCATAAACGTATGCCGGAGAGGATTTCATGTAGTTGTAGACATGCATCTTGTCATACAAATCCTGGCGGAACATATCCTTCCTCACATCCTCCAGCGACACATAGCCCTGAAGATGATTCCTGGAATCCACGACAGGGAAAATATTTCTGGCTGAAGATGAAATCACCTGCACGAATTCCCCGAGCGTGGCATCTATGCTTACCGGACTGAAATTGGTTTCCACGACATCCGACACCTTCAGCAAGGTCAGCACAGCCTGGTCACTGTCATGGGTAAGCAGGTCGCCGGTCATGGCGATACGCTTGGTATATATCGAGTATTTTTCGAAAAAACGGATAGTGCCGAATGAAATCGTGGCCGTGATGATCAGCGGGATGAAGAGCTCGTAACCGCCTGATATCTCGGCGATAAGGAAGATTGCGGTCATCGGTGCCTGCATGACGCCCGCCATCAGTCCGGCCATGCCGACCAGCACGAAATTCTGTTCAGGAGCCGTAAATTCCGACCCCGCCAGAAGCAGGTTCGTGACGCGGGCCAACAGGAAACCGGCAATGGCGCCCACGAACAATGTCGGACCGAAAGTACCTCCCACGCCTCCACCGGCATTGGTGAAAGTCATTGAGAAGACCTTGAGTATCAGGACCAATGCGAAGAAAACCGGGACCATCCACGGCTTGTGCAGCATGAAGGCCAACATTGATTCGCCGTCATAGGAGATTTCCTGGCCGTTCAGAAGCGGAGACAGGGCATCGTAACCTTCGCCGTACAACGGTGGGAAAAGGAATATCAGAAGACCCAGTCCGGCAGCGCAGAAAGCCCATTTCGTATATGGATTCTTCATCTTGCCCAGCCTGTCCTCAAGTTTCAGCGTTGTCCTGAGGAAATAAAGCGAACAGGCCCCGCAGAAGAAACCTAGCAGAACGTAGAACGGCACATTCTTTATGTCGAACGGCATCAGGGTGCACTCGAACGGAAGGCTGTCTCCCAGGAATATATATGACACCATCGTCGCGGACACCGTGGACAACAGCAACGGCATCATTGATGTCATGGATATATTGAAAAGGAGAATCTCCAGGGTAAACAGGACGCCGGCTAGCGGGGCTTTGAAGATTCCGGCCACGGCACCGGCGGCACCACATCCCAACAGAATGGTTATGTTCCTGTAGGACATGCCCATATACCGCGCGAAATTCGAGCCGATGGCAGCTCCGGTATAGACGATAGGAGCCTCCGCACCCACGGAACCGCCGAATCCGATGGTCAATGAACTGGTCAATATGGATGACCACATGTTGTGCGGCTTGATACGGGATTCATTCTTCGAAATCGCCACGAGCACCTTGGTAACGCCATGACCGATATTGTCCTTGACGATGAATTTCAGGATGAGGAGGGACAGGAGCATACCGATACCAGGATAAACCAGATACAGGTAGTTGTCCCACGCTCCGTCGAACCAGGATGTCAGACCATGATGGATGGCCTTTACCAATGTTTCCAGAAGGACGGCGGCCAATCCGCTGCTGATACCCACGACCAATGACAAAATCAGAAGCTTGTTCTTTTCAGACAGGCTTCTCAACTTGTTTCTCATAATCAGGCGCAATCCCGTAAACATTTCCGTAGTTACTTATCTTGCAAACTTACAAAAAAATAGATGAAAAAAGGCCGGTCCAAATCAATTTTGGCCAGCCTTTCATAGTTTGTCAGGTTTTTTTCGGAAAGGACTATGCATCCGCTGAATCGTCATCTCCAGATGAATATTGGGCAATATTGTCATCCGGAAGGGTCTCGCCTCCATCTTCTGACGAGGTGTTTCCTCCGTCATCAGCTCCTTCATCGCCCTCGTTGAGCCATCTTTCGATGTCATCTGCATCATCGGTCTTGACTTTTATCTTCACCAGATATATGGCATCAGGAATCTCAATGGAAACAGCATAGAAGCATGTTCCATCAGGCTTGTCATATTTTATCAAGTCAGGAAGATAATCACTGAACCCCTTAGGGTACTTCTCCGCAAATGCCGCCGCCAGTTCCTCAGACATATTTTCGTAACTGACAACTGCCCTCTTTTTCTGATTTGTCGCCATTATTGTTTACTTGTTTTAATTCGCGGTGCAATTATAGGACATTTTTTCTAATTAGATACATGTTTCATCACTTTTTTTTGAAGAAAAATGATTTTTGCATCTTTTTCTTTTCAGGATCGTGCTCCGTGAACACCGGTTTCATGGTCCGGGGGTCCAATCCGGAATAAAACATGACGGAAGAAGTAGTCATCGGCGTAGGGGTGAAATCCTGCACCTGATCCATGTAGATGCCCTTCAGTGCCGGATTCGCCGCAAGCTTTTCCATATCGCTCATATGGCAGCCCGGATGGGAGGAAATGAAGTAAGGCACAATACCGGTATGAAGCCCGGCATCACGCGTTATCTTGTCGAACTCTTTCCTCAACCGGCAGAACAGACGGAACGACGGCTTGCCCATATAATAAAGGACATTGTCCTCGGTATGCTCCGGAGCGACTTTCAGACGGCCCGAAGTATGGTCGAGAATCAGTTCCTTCAGATATGGATATGAGGTCTTGTCCACGAATCCGTTTTCATTCAGGAAGAGGTCATATCGGATGCCGCTGCCGATATAGGCATGACGTATTCCCTTGACGGACATTACCTTATGATACATCTTCAAGACACGCTCATGGCTGCGGTCCATGTTCGGACACGGAGCGGGGAACAGACACGACTTGCGTCGGCAGACATTGCACAATTCCTGGTTCTTGCCCCTCATGCCGTACATGTTCGCAGTAGGCGCACCCAGATCGGAGATATTGCCGGCAAACCCCGGCACATCCAGCAGCCCCTTGACCTCCTTGATGATGGAAGCCTCGGAACGGGATTGGATGAACTTGCCCTGATGTGCGGCAATCGTACAGAAATTGCAGCCTCCGAAGCATCCCCGGTGCGTATTGATCGAATATTTGATCATGTCATACGCCGGAATGCGTTTGCCGTTATATCGAGGGTGCGGCCTCTTCGTAAACGGAAGGTCCCAGAACGAATCCATATCTTCCTGTGATGAAGGAGGATACGGCGGATTCACCTGGACATAGCCGTTCCCGCAACATTCCACCAGCGTATCCGGATGCATCATGTTCGCATACATCTCGATATAGTGGAAATTCTCAGCGAATGCGCGCTTGTCCCTCTTGCATTCCTCGAAAGAATGGAGCTGGAACACGCCCTCTTTCATCTTGGGCTTTCCGGTCCTGAAGAATGCCAGCTGCGGAATCTTCTGCATGTCATGCATGCTCCTGCCCGCCTCGATGCCACGGGTAAACTCCAGCATCGGCTTTTCGCCCATGCCGTAACAGAGATAGTCCGCACCGCTGGAAACCAGCACGGAAGGCATCAGGCAGTCATCCCAATAGTCGTAATGTGTAAGCCTGCGGAGAGAAGCCTCCACGCCGCCGATGATGACCGGAACGTCAGGATACAATTCCTTCAATATCTTTGCATACACGGTTACTGCCCTGTCAGGCCGTTGCCCGAATTTGGCTTCCGGAGTATATGCATCATCGTGGCGGAGCCGTTTGGATGCCGTGTAATGGTTCACCATGGAATCCATCGCACCGGCATTGACCCCGAAATAAAGCCTCGGAGCACCAAGTTTCTTGAAATCCCTGAGGTCATCCCTCCAGTTGGGCTGCGGCACAACGGCAACGCGCCAGCCCCATTTCTGAAGCCAACGCGCTATACAGGCAGTCCCGAAAGAGGGATGGTCCACAAAAGCATCTCCTGTAAAAAGTATGACGTCAATGTAGTCCCAGCCTAATGCCTCAACCTCTTTTTTCGAGGTCGGGAACATATATGCTTCCCCATTTGCTGCCATAAGAATTACATCCTTTCCGGAAGATTTATGCCGAGGATGCCCATCGCCTTGGTGAGGACATCCGCAAGTGTCTGGATAAGAACAAGTCTGAATCTCAGGACATCCTTGTCTTCCTCCTGAAGGATTCTCGTCTCATGATAATACTGGTTGAATTCCTTGGCCAGGTCATAAGCATAATTGGCAATGATTGCCGGCGAATATGCCGCTCCTGCCTCTGCTATCTTCGAAGGATAGAGGTTCAGCAACTTGATGAGACGGACTTCCTTGGTAGAAGGCAAAATGCTGTCTTTCAGCACAGTAACATCATGCGCAAGTCCCAAGTCATCTGCTTTCCTGAGAATGGACTTGATTCTCGCATGAGTGTACTGGATGAACGGACCGGTGTTGCCGTTGAAGTCAATGGATTCCTTAGGATTGAAAAGCATTGTCTTCTTGGGATCCACCTTCATGATGAAGTATTTCAATGCACCGAGACCGATGGAGTGGAAGAGTTTCTCTTTCTCATCCTCCGGCATGTCGGCGAGCTTTCCTGACTCGACGGAAGTCTCTTTGGCCTCCTCATACATTTTTTCGATGAGGTCATCCGCATCCACGACGGTTCCTTCCCTGGATTTCATCTTGCCTTCAGGAAGTTCCACCATGCCGTATGAAAGATGGAAGATATCGTCAGCCCACTTGAAGCCGAGCTTCTTGAGAATGAGTTTCAATACCTGAAAATGATAGTTCTGCTCATTTCCCACAACGTATACGTGCTCGTCCAGATTATATTCGGAGAATCTCCTTTCAGCGGTACCGAGGTCCTGTGTCATGTAGACGGAAGTACCGTCGCTCCTGAGCAGAAGCTTCCTGTCCAGACCGTCGGCAGTAAGGTCGCACCATACCGAACCGTCCGGGTCAGTAACGAATACACCCATATCCAATCCCTTCTGTACCAATTCCTTGCCGAGGAGATACGTGTCAGATTCGAAATATGTCTTGTCGAAGGAGATGCCCAATGCCTTGTAGGTCTCTTCGAAACCGTCCATTACCCAGCCGTTCATCTTCTTCCAGAGGTCGCGGACTTCCTTGTCGCCCTGCTCCCACTTCACGAGCATGTCATGCGCTTCCTTCAGGCAAGGAGCCTCTTTCTCGGCTTCTTCCTTGCTCATTCCTCCGGCCACGAGCTCGTCAACCTCCTGCTTGTAGATGTTGTTGAATGCCACATAGCAATCTCCAACAAGATGGTCTCCCTTCTTGCCGGAAGACTGGGGAGTCTCGCCGTTTCCGACTTTGAGCCAGGCAAGCATTGACTTGCAGATATGGACTCCGCGGTCATTGACGAGAGTGACTTTCATAACATTGTTTCCACAAGCCTTCAGCAGTCTGGACACGGAATCTCCGAGGAGATTGTTCCTGATGTGTCCGAGATGGAGCGGCTTGTTCGTATTAGGTGAAGAGAACTCCACCATGATGTTCTTTCCGGTAGACGGAAGGTTGCCGAATTCCTTGTCGGAAGCGATTTCCGTAAACAGCTCGTTCCAGTACAATGGCGAGAAAAGGATGTTCAGATATCCTTTCACGCTGTTGTAGCCGGCGATTTCGGAAACATTGGCCTTCAACCATTCGCCGATTGCATTGCCGGTATTTTCCGGAGACGCGTGGGTAATACGCAAAAGAGGGAAGACGACCAATGTATAGTCGCCCTCGAACTCTTTCTTGGTAACCTGGACCTGAAGCGATGCAGCATCTACGTCAGCTCCGTATAAATTCTTTATGGCCTCTGCGGCCTTGTTCTGTATAAATAATTCTGGTGTCATCGTAACTAATTACAGCATTGGTGATTATCCGAGATAGCCTTTCAGCAGTTTGCTGCGGCTCGGGCTCTTGAGCCTTCTGATTGCCTTTTCCTTGATCTGACGGACGCGCTCCCTTGTAAGGCCGAAGCGTTCTCCGATTTCCTCAAGCGTCATTTCCTGACATCCGATGCCGAAGAAAGACTTGATGATTTCGCGCTCACGGCTTGACAATGTGGACAATGCCCTCTCGATTTCGGTGTTCAATGACTCGTTCACCAGTCCCCTGTCTGCACTTGGAGAGTCATCGTTAGGCAACACGTCGAGCAAACTGTTGTCCTCGCCCTCGACGAAAGGAGCATCCACGGACACATGTCTTCCGGAAACCCTCAGCGTGTCGGAAATCTTGTCCTTAGGGACGTCAATCATTTCTGAAAGTTCCTCGCTTGAAGGCTGACGCTCATTCTCCTGCTCGAACTTGGACAATGCCTTGTTGATCTTGTTGAGCGAACCGACCTGGTTCAGCGGAAGCCTTACGATTCTCGACTGCTCTGCAAGAGCCTGCAGAATCGACTGGCGGATCCACCACACAGCGTAAGAGATGAACTTGAATCCTCTGGTCTCATCGAATTTTTCCGCAGCCTTGATAAGGCCAAGGTTTCCTTCATTGATAAGGTCCGGGAGACTAAGTCCCTGATTCTGATACTGTTTCGCAACAGAAACCACGAATCTCAAATTCGCTCTGGTTAGTTTTTCCAATGCCCGTTGATCACCTTTTCTGATCCTCTGCGCAAGTTCCACCTCTTCTTCCGGTGAAACCAATTCCTCACGGCCGATCTCCTGCAGATACTTGTCCAGCGAGGCACTCTCACGATTGGTGATCGACTTTGTAATTTTCAGTTGTCTCATATTAATTGTCTAGTCTTTGCCGAAAGCAAAGTAAGCGGCTTTACCATATTTGGTGATACCCTCCACGTAAATGCCTCTCTTCGCTTTCTTGGCAATATTTACCACGTCTTCAGGCTTGCTTACAGGCTGGTCGTTCACGAACAAGATGACAAAACCCTCTTCGGCTCCCGCTTCCTGGACCTTTCCTGGACCTACGGAAACTATCTCGACACCACCTTTCAGTCCAAGCTGACTGCAAGTTTCCTTCGATGCTTCCATAAGTTTCGCTCCATAGAAAGCCACTGAGCCGTCGATGTCCTTGGCACCTGTCTCCATAGATGTTCCCTGGAATGTAACTTCCAAAGTCTTCTTCTCACCATTACGGATAACTGTTATATCAGCTTTGTCGCCAGGGTGATACGAGTTGACTTTTTCCTGCACAGAAGAAGGAGTTCCGGTCTCTGTGGAATCTATGGCAACGAGCACGTCACCCTTGTGGATTCCGGCCTTGTCGGCAGCCCCTCCTTTCATAACCTCCTCTATATATACACCTTTTGGAGAAAAAAGTTTCAATTCTTTAGCTTTTTCGTCATCAATTTGTCTCATTGTGATACCGAGCAATGCCCTTTTCACACTTCCGAAGTCAATGAGATCCTCGGCAATCCTCTTCACGATATTGGAAGGAACGGCAAATGAATAACCGGTGAAAGAACCTGTCTGTGAGATAATTGCAGTATTGACACCCACCAGTTCGCCTTTCTGGTTCACGAGCGCGCCGCCACTGTTTCCAGGGTTGACGGCCGCATCCGTCTGGATAAATGATTCAATCTTGAATTCGCCTTGAGCATGAGGCATCTGACGGCCTTTCGCGCTGATGATGCCCGCCGTAATTGTCGAGCGCAAGTCGTAAGGGCTGCCGATGGCAATGACCCACTGGCCAAGTCTCAACTTGTCGGAGTCGCCGAACGGCACCACAGGAAGGCCGGTAGCCTCAATCTTGAGGATCGCGACGTCCGTTGCCGGGTCCGTGCCAATGACTTTCGCAGGATAAGTCTTGTTGTTGTTCAATGTCACTTCCACCTTGGTAGCCCCGTCGACAACATGATTGTTGGTGACGATATATCCGTCGGAACGGATGATCACACCTGAACCGCTTCCCTGCTGTTCCCTGGACTGCGGTCCCATCTGGTCTCCGAAAAAGAACTTGAAGAAAGGATCTGCAATCGCAGACTGCTGCTGCTTTATCGTAACTTTCACATATACGACGGCGTCTACAGCAGATTCTGCCGCATAAGTGAAATCCGGATATTCGGTCTGTGACAGATTGACAGTCCTGTATGCAGCACCATTATCCGAAAGCACCACCCCGTCATCGGAAATGACTTTAGGAGTACATGCCTTCACTACGCCAAACGCTGTCAGACCGGCTACTGCAGCCGATACCAACACTGTTAAAACTGTTTTTTTCATATCACGTCAATTTAAAGATTCATATTTAGCCGGGAGGTGAAAAATCAAAATATATGCCATAATTCCGGAATTTTATATACCTTTGTGATAAGTTGTGATAAGTGCGAAATAAAAAATTATAAGATATATGAAACTTGTCATATCCAGTTCAGAACTGCTTAAAGGTCTCATGACCATATCCAAGGCCATTCCTGCGAAAACGACGGAGGCCATCCTGGAAGATTATCTGTTCGTGTTGAACGGAAACCGGCTTGAGGTCACAGCCTCTGACAAGGAAATCACCATGAAGACCACCATTGAGGTCGAAACACCTGAAGAGGAAGGAAGAATCGCCGTTCCTGCAAGACAGCTGAACGACTTGCTGAAGGAGCTCCCGGACCAGCCGGTGACCATCAGGACAATAAGCGAGAACCAATTCGAATGCGCATGGGCCAGCGGTGCTTCCACATTGCCATATTTCAACCCGGACGATTATCCTGAGAGCCAGACGACCGGTGAAGATGCAGCGACCATCGAATTCCCTGCATTGAGCCTCATGGACGGCATCGGAAAGACGATTTACGCATCTTCAGATGAGGACAGCAGACCGGTAATGAACAGTATCTACTTCGACATTGCACCGGATGCCACCACGCTCGTAGCTTCTGACTTGCAGAAACTTACATGCTATACTGCTGATGACGTGAAGGCCGCCGAGCCATGCTCATTCATCCTGAACAAGAGACATGCAGCCATCATCAAGTCCATCATCGGAAAGGATTCGGATGTGGTCACCATCACTTTCGACGCCAAGACGGCGATATTCAAGTTCGACAACACGACCATCATCTGCTGCCTCGTAGTCGGCAATTATCCGAAATACAGGACAATCATCCCGCAGAACAACTCAAACATCCTGAGAATCAACCGCTTGCAGCTTCTCAACACCGTAAGGCGTATCGCTGTATGTTCCCCTAAGGGCTCGAACCACATCAAGTTCGACCTGGCACCGGGCTCGTTGGAAATCTCCGCACAGGACCTCGGTTTCGAGATTGCCGCACATGAAAAGATTTCATGCCAATATGACGGATGCGAGTTGTCAATCGGATTCAAATCAACTCATATCATCGAAATGCTTTCCAACCTTTCTTGCGAGGAAATCGTGATGAAATTCGCGGACAAGAGAAGGTCGGCATTGCTCCAGCCGTCTGAAGAAGAGGTGAAGAGCGAGAGAGTATTCGGTATCGTAATGCCTATAATGGTCAAATAATTATGGAACTTAATCTTGAAAGACCTCTCCTGTTCTTCGACATTGAAAGCACGGGATTAAGTATTGTGTCCGATTCCATCGTGGAACTCAGCTTCGTGAAAGTATTCCCGGACAATCATCATGAGGTGAAGACATGGAGGGTATGCCCGTGGGATTACTCTGCCGGAAAGCAGAAGAGCATCGACCCGGGTGCCAGCCAGGTGAACGGCATCAAGGACGAAGATGTGGCAAATGAGCCTAAATTCATAGAGATCGCTCCGGAAGTAGTGGAATGGCTGAAAGACAGCGACTTGGCAGGATATAATTCCACCAAGTTCGACCTGCCTATGCTGGCGGAGGAAATCGAGCGGGTCAGGACATATTGCGAATCGCGCATCAAAAGCGCCAAGACATCAGCAGACAAGAAAGAGAAAGCGCAGAAGACATTGGCTGCAATCGACATTGACCTTCATGCGAAGCAGATGATTGACGTGCAGACAATTTATCATTATATGGAGCCTCGAAACCTGAAGGCCGCGTACAGATTTTATTGCGGCGGCGAGGATTTCGAGAACGCCCATTCTGCGGAAGCAGACACATTGGCGACATACGAGGTACTGAAAGGCGAGCTGGAAATGTATCAGCAGCCGGACAAGTTCCATGACTGCGCATTGAAGAACAGCGTGGAGTTCCTTTCCGGAGTAGGCGGACGTCCGCGCACCGTGGATTATGCAGGAAGACTGATACTTGGAAAAAACAACGAGCCTACCATCAGTTTCGGAAAGCATAAAGGCAGAACTGCCAGAGAGGTATATGAAACCGAACCGGCTTATTTCGCATGGATCATGAACGGCGAGTTCACCATGGACACCAAGCGCCAGTTCGCCAGACTGAAAGAGCAGTTCGAGAGCGAGAAGAAGAAACCGCTTGAAGGAGAAGACCTTACAGATGCCGTAAACTTGCTTAAAGGAAAATTTCAGAAGGGCTAGCAGTTCCAATATCAGCAAGAGATGAACATAATAGTAAAGACATACGCCGGCAACATCATTGTCCGCCCCGACACCACTTGGGAGAAGGACAATGAGGATTTCTACCCCCAGGATTTCATCCGGACATTGACCTATACTCCGGTGCTGTTCGCGAGGATATCCAAACCGGGCAAGAGCGTAGGGCTCAGGTTTGTGTCAAGGTATTATGATTCAGCGAATTATGGCGTACTGCTTTATCCGGAGAACTTGATAGGAAACGGGTCCGAAGACTTCGCATGCGCTTCCTGCATCGACCACACGTCGTTCCTGCCGGCACCGCTCTACCAGAAATGCGTGTTCGGGAACAATGAAAATGAATTCGTACTCTCCAAAAACGGGGAGGAAATATTCAGGGTCAATGCCGAAGGGCTGGAAAGGCTGGAAGACACCATAGCCGAAGCGACTACCCGTATCTATATAAGGACAGGCGACCTCGTGTGCATGGAACTTGCCCCGAGAAAGGCATTGTGGGAAAGCGCCGAAGGACTCGCCACGATTTCCGGAACGTTCTGCGAGAACAATACTGTCGAATTCAATATCAAATAGTTACTCCCTTGCGATGCAGCATTATGACATTATCATTATAGGTGGTGGTGCGGCCGGACTAATGGCAGCGTACGGCGCAAAGACGTCAGGAAAAGACGTTTCCGTGCTGGTGCTGGAAAAGATGCCACGTCCAGGCCGGAAAATCATGATTACCGGCAAGGGACGCTGCAACTTCACCAACCTCAAAGACTGGAGCGATTTTTCACAGCATATCAGAGCGAATTCCAACGCATTACGACCATCGTTCTACAATCTGACTCCCGAGAACCTGATAGATTTTTTCAATGATTTCGGTGTGGAATCCGTAGTGGAACGCGGCGACAGGGCATTTCCTGTCTCACACCGTTCAATGGACATCGTAGATGCATTGGTGGATGCAGCATTGCATTCAGGCGCAAGGATAGAAACCGGCGCCGAGGTGAGCGAGGTGAGGATCGAAGAAACAGATGGTGCCAAGTCATTTATAGTGGAAACGGCTGACGGAAAGGCATTTGGCGGCTCCAGACTGGTAATCGCCACAGGAGGGCTCTCCTACCCTACCACAGGTTCTACAGGCGACGGCTACAGAATCGCCAGGGAACTCGGCCACAGTATAAGACAATGTTTTCCGTCATTGACCGCACTGGTCCCGGAAGGCTACAAATTGATTCCGGAAGGCTACAACGGAGAACTGAAATGTCATATCGACAGAAGCATCGAGCTGTCGGAAACAGGAAAGGCATTGTGCGGCAATTCATTGAAAAACATTGGCTTGCATCTGGAAGCGAATGGCACCGAGATTCAGGAAATGGAGGGCGACATTGACTTTACCGACGGCGGAATCGAGGGACCGGCGGGATTTGCGGTGAGCAGGAACGCGGTGAAGACGCTGGTGAACGGCGGCAAGGTCAGGCTGGTCGTGGACCTGAAGCCCGGCGTGGGAGAGGAGGAATTCGGAACGAGGGTGGCGAACTTGTGGCGTGAGATTCTGGCGGACAAGAGAAGCGCCGGAAAGCCTGTGCGCCAGACAGTCAAGATTCTGCTCGGGAAACTGCTGCCTTGGGAATTGATACCGGGATTCCTGAAATGCCATCCGGAAATCATCGTGGGCCAGAAAGGCCGTGAGACATTGAAAATGAAGGCATTGGTCAATGCGATGAGGCATTGGGAATTCAAGATCGAGGGTTTCGTGGGGTATGAGCGGTGCGTGATTACTGCCGGCGGTGTTTCCTGCGATGAAATCGTGCCCAAGACATTGGCTTCAAGGAAATGTCCGGGGCTGTATCTTTGCGGCGAAGTGCTTGATATTGATGCAGATACCGGCGGCTACAATCTTCATGTGGCATTCTCTACCGGCATGTTGGCAGGCAGGTCGGCAGCGCTGTCGATCTAAGCTCCAAGTTTATGCATCAGTTCGGCGACTATTTTCTGCGCCTTGCGGCTAGGCAATATCCAGAGATAAGCGGTAAGTCCCGCAAGTATCAGTCCCAGAAGCGTATAGAGCGTTCCGGGCGCAAAAATCACTACTGCAGCGAAGAAAACCAGCAATAAGGCCATGACAATTCCACGGAATGTGGTGCTACGGTTGCCTTCCTTGAACGTGGCGGCATAGCCGTCACCGGAACTTTCCAGATGGCATGAGATATATCTGATGCGCCAGAACGTGGACCAGTTCAGGAAGAGGTCGCAATCACCTGTGGATTCAGGAAGCACGACATCCGCTATTTCACTGGGTTTCAAGACCTTGCCATAGACTTCCATCTCGGCTTTCACCTGTCCCAATGTATTGCCGAAGTTCTCTCCGGACTTGAAAAGTGTCATTCCCGCGTCCAGCATCTGGACCTTTTTATTGAACTGCATAACAAATAATTTTCCTCTCTTTGCAAAGATAGTGAACTATCGTAAATTTGCGGCAAAAGAAGTCGTTATGAAGCATATTAAAATAGCATTTTCCTTATTGGCGGCTGCCGTGGCATTGTTCTGCAGCTGCAGCAGGTCAGTATCCGTCGGGTCCGCCGCTTCGGAATTGTTCAGCATTTCCGGGATTCCGGACGGATACAGAATCAGGGTTTCAAGTCCGGACGGAAAGGTGACGGACAGCCTGGACGTTACAGGGACATTGGACCGGATCATCTGCATGTCATCGAGTTATGTGGCCTATCTTTCGGAATTGGGATGCGATTCCGTGATTTGCGGAATTTCGGGGGCGAAGTATGTTTCCAATGAAGATGTCCGGAAAAGGTACATTGACGGAGATATTGCGGAGGTCGGTTCCGATGCCGTTCCTGATTACGAGAAGATTGTTTCGCTGTCGCCGGATCTGGTGGTCGCCTATTCAATGCCGGGGTCGGATTTCGCCGGGCAGTTGCGGAAGTTGGGAGTTAAAGTATTGGTGCTCAATGATTATCTGGAGAACGCCCCGCTCGGCAGGGCTTCATACATCCGGGTCTTCGGCGCATTGACAGGCAGAATGGCGATGGCCGATTCCATAATCAACGGGATAGCGCAGAGCTATAATGAATTGAAGGACAAAGTTATAGATGCTGTTCCCGCAGATGCCGTACCGGGAGTGCTGATGAATATTCCTTACGCCGACGCCTGGTATGTTCCGGGCGGAACTAACTATATGTCGCAGCTGGTCAGCGATGCAGGTGCGAAGGTACTCGGGGCTGTTCCCGGCAAGAGCGAATCATCGATAATCTCTGTGGAGCAGGCAATTATCCTTTCGCGGGACGCTTCATTCTGGCTGAACACCGGCTGGTGCGACACGATGGAGGCTCTCCACGGGCAGAACCAGGCCTTCAAAAGCATTGACATACCTTATATATACAACACTACAGCCCGGGCCAATGATCGCGGAGGCAATGATTTCTGGGAGAGCGGTGCCGCCCGTCCCGACGTCATACTGCATGACTTGGTGAAGATTTTTCACCCGGAAATCGTTGCGCACGATGGCCGTGAGCTGTATTACTATAAAAAGGTAGACTAGATTTTATCAAACGCTTGCTTGAGGTCGTCGATGATGTCATCGATGTGTTCAATGCCGATGCTCAAACGGATGGTTGACGGGGTAATATGCTGCTGTTCAAGTTCTTCCGGTGTCATTTGCGAATGAGTGGTAGTAGCGGGATGAATTACCAGACTCTTCACGTCGGCTACATTGGCAAGAAGGGAAAATATCTTGAGCGAGTCAATGAATTTCCATGCCTGCTCCACACCGCCTTTGATTTCAAATGTAAAGATGGAACCGCCGCCATTCGGGAAATATTTCTGATACAATGCGTGGTCAGGATGCTCCGGAAGCGAAGGGTGATTTACTTTTGCGACCTTAGGATGATGCGCAAGGAAGCCAACTACTTTCAATGCATTTTCCACATGGCGTTCCACTCTAAGTGACAATGTTTCAAGTCCTTGCAGAAGAAGGAATGAATTGAACGGAGAGATTGCAGCCCCTGTGTCGCGAAGGACGACAGCACGGATTCTTGTGACAAATGCTGCTTTCCCTGCTACGTCGGCGAAGATTGCGCCATGATAAGACGGGTCAGGTTTCGCCAATGTCGGGAATTTGTCAGGAAATGCTTTCCAGTCGAAAGTTCCGCCGTCCACGATTACGCCGCCGAGGCTGGATCCGTGGCCTCCGATGAATTTGGTGGCTGAATGCACTACGATGTCGGCTCCGTGCTCAATAGGCTTGATGAGGTAAGGTGTTCCGAAAGTATTGTCCACAATGAACGGAATTCCATGCCTATGGGCGACTTCCGCCACGCCGTCGAGGTCCGTCACATCGGAATTCGGGTTGCCGAATGTCTCCGCATAAACCACCTTGGTATTCGGCTTTATTGCTTTTTCCAATGACTCCAAGTCATTGACATTCACTATGCTATTGCTGATACCCTGGGCTGCGAGAGTGTGGGTGATCAGGTTGAACGAGCCGCCGTAGAGATTGTC
>FR882202.1:24778-39293 GCA_000434935.1 Bacteroides sp. CAG:709
CGCCGTAGAGATTGTCGGCTGCGACGATATGGTCGCCTGGCCCGAGGATGTTCTGCAATGCGTAAGTAACTGCGGCTGCGCCACTTGCGACCGCGAGTCCCGCAACTCCGCCTTCAAGGGCCGCTACTCTGTCTTCGAACACGCCTTGCGTCGGATTGGTCAGACGTCCATAGATGTTTCCGGCGTCTTTCAATGCGAACCTGTCAGCGGCGTGCTGCGAATTATGGAACACGTAAGATGTTGTCTGATAGATAGGAACTGCCCTTGCGTCAGTTGTCGGGTCGGCTTGTTCTTGTCCCACATGGACCTGAAGCGTCTCAAAGTGTAGTTTATTCTCTGACATAGCCATAAATTTCAATATATTAGAAAATCTAACCTGGTACTTTATAAAAAGTCTATTTGTTTCGTTCGGATGCAAAATTAGTATTTTTAGGAATTATGTTCCAAATTATTTCGTAATTTTAGAAAATATTGCTATTTTAGCACCGTGTTATAGAATTTATACGTAGATAGTTCTACAAAAAGACATTGAAATAGAAAATTATTCTTGCAGCGTTATGGTTGACAGTATTGACATACAGATTTTGAGGGAACTTCAGAAGAATGCACGCTTGACGGTGAAGGAGCTTGCCGCCAAGGTGAGCTTGTCTACGACGCCTGTCTTCGAGCGCGTGAAACGACTTGAGAAAGAGGGAGTTATACGTAGATATATCGCCGTTCTGGATTCAGAGAAGCTGAACAAGGGGTTCGTGGTTTTCTGTTCGGTGAAGATGAATCGCCTGGGGAAGGATATCGCGGAGAGTTTCATGAAGAAGATTGCAGACATACCGGAAGTGACGGAGTGTTACAACATTTCGGGGCAGTATGATTATCTGCTGAAGATTCATGCGCCGGATATGAAGTATTACCAGGAGTTCGTGCTGAATGTCCTGGGGACCATCGAGCATCTGGGATCGTTGGAGAGCTCTTTCGTGATGGATGAGCTGAAGCATGAGTACGGGGTGATACTGTAACGGGGAACGAAAAAAGCGCAACCTGAAGGGGTTACGCTTGCGGAGCCACTCAAGGGGTTCGAACCCTCGACCTGCGCATTACGAATGCGCTGCTCTACCAACTGAGCTAAAGTGGCATCGGTCTACAAAATTACGTTTTTTTTCCTTAATCACAAAAAATATTTCATAGTTAAGGAGAAAAAATGGACTCGCGCTAAATAACGCCCGAGCCCAGCATCTCGTCGCGGTCATACCAGACTGCGAACTGGCCCGGAGTGATTCCGCGCTGAGGGGCCTCGAACAAGATGAATAGTCCGGGCTCGCGCATGATCAGCAGAGCGTCCTGAAGAGGCTGACGATACCTGATTCTAACACGATAACGCCTGATTTCACCAACCTGCATTCGCAAATCCTCTCTAATCCAATGAATTTCATCAGGAGTCACCATGAGGCAACTACGTGAAAGGCCCTTGTGCTGATGCCCCTCGCCCACATATATGATATTGTTTTCAATGTCAGTGGATATGACGAACAGGGAATCCTTGTGCCCGCCGATGTTCAGGCCCTTGCGCTGGCCGATGGTATAGAACTGCGCCCCCTCATGGCGTCCGATGACGGCGCCGTAAGGATTGGCCTTGTAACGGGTCTTCCTGATATGGTGCTTCCCGGAACGATAGGTCTCCGTTTCGAATTTGATGTCTTCGTAAGTTACTGGTTTCGAGAGACGTACAAGCTGCTCATCAGTAAGGGCACGGACCTTGTCGAAATTATATATGGAATCGTAACGGCATCCTCCTTCATAGTCCCCCGCCTCTGAATGTGCGGCCTTGTCGTCAGAAATATAGTCCGTGACCAGGCTCACCTCACCCAGCCAATCATCCGCCAATATGGAATTGACGGTCGACTTGATGTACTGATATTGCGCGGAATCATTGAAATAAGCGTCGAAGACTTCTACGACATCACCTTCGACGGATTTCAGCTTCTGCTGGAGGAAGACGGGGAGGTCGACCTTGCCGACAAAGCAGATTCCCTGCGAATCTTTCTTCTCGGCGGACGGAAGATCGGCTTCCGCTGCCAGTCTGCGGACCTCCGGCTTGCAGATGTCCCCTATCGGAAACATTGCCATAGACAGCTGCTCCTCAGTGAGTTGGCAGAGGAAATAGCTCTGGTCCTTATTCGGGTCGGTTCCGGCAAGAATGCGCCATACCGGCTTTCCGTCGCGCATGATCTGCTGTCCGTCAGGGCCCAATGCAGGTTCCTTGCGGCAATAATGTCCGGTCGCCACCAAATCCGCTCCCATTTTCCTGGCCGCCTTCAAGAAGGCATCGAATTTAATCTCACGATTGCAGAGGACATCAGGATTCGGCGTCCTGCCTTTCGAATATTCATCGAACATATAATCCACCACGCGCTGCCGGTATTCATTGCTCAAGTCAATGAAATAGAACGGGATACCAATTTTTCTGGCCACCATTTCCGCGACGAAACGGTCTTCCTCCCATTCGCAGTCGCCGTGCAATGTACCTTCGGTGTCGTGCCAATTCTGCATGAACATGGCGAATACGTCATAGCCCTGACGCTTCAGAAGAAGCGCCGCCACGCTGGAGTCCACGCCGCCTGACAAGCCGATACATACTTTCTTTCCCATAATATTCAGATGCTTTTCAATGCAAAGATAGCATCCAATCAGCAATTTTTTCTTTTTTAATGCATTTTAACTAACTTTGAAACGTTTGACCAAACGAAACAAGTTACATGCAGAATAAAAAATTAGAAATCAACTATCTGGAATATAGCGGATTGGAAGAGCTGGAGCCGCAAGACAGGGAACTTTGTGAAGCCGCAGAAAAGGCATTGGCGGGTTCATACGCGCCATATTCCAAATTCAATGTCGGTGCTGCCGTAAGGCTAGCTGACGGATGTATAGTGACAGGGGCCAACCAGGAGAATGCAGCCTATCCGTCAGGACTTTGCGCCGAGAGGACGGCAATGTTTTCAGCCCATGCAAACCACCCGGACACGCCGATGACGGCTATCGCGATTACCGCAGCGCAGAACGGGAAGCTCAATGAAGATATTACAGCGCCTTGTGGGGCATGCCGCCAGGTGATGGCTGAATATCAGAAGATAAGCGGCCGGAAATGGACCATTTTGCTTTACGGCAAGAAGAAAATCATCAAATTAAGCCAGGTAGACGACATCATGCCGTTCATTTTCACGAACCTGGATTAGGAAACATCTTCCGATTTTTTTGCCGATTAAACAAAAAGTCGTATATTTGCAGTCGGGAAAGTCGTACACGACCAGCTCCCTCTAAACTCCCCCAGAGTCGGAAGGCAGCAAGGGTAGGAGGTCGTAGCGGTGCGATGTGCTAAGCTTTCCCTTTTTTTATTTCTGATTCTCAGCGAAGAATCGCCAGAGAGGAGCGGCCATGAGGGCCTGTTTCACCTGGTCATTCACCATCAAATCCCAAACCTGGCTTCTGTCGAGAAGCATCACTTCGAGATCTTCGGTACTGTCAAGATGTTGCGTGCCGATTTTTTTCACGCCTTTCGCCACGAAACAATGCGAAATGTTGTTTGTCGTGCTTGAGTTCCCGGAAACGGACATGATTTCTTTCCATTCGCCTTCGCCATAGCCGGTTTCTTCCATAAGTTCACGCTTCGCCGCCTCCAGCGGTGTTTCGCCTTTTTCAATGACTCCGGCAGGAATCTCAAAACAAGTTTTCCCGAGGCCATGCCTGTATTGGCGCTCCATGACGAATTGGCCGTCTTCGGTAATCGCAATGACATTGACCCAATCGGGATATTCAAGAATGTAGAACTCCGGATTTTGTCTGCCATCCGGGAGTTCTACACAATCTCTTCTTACGGTAAGCCATGGTCGTCTGAAAAGGTATTCGCTCTTCAGAATTTTCCATTTGCCGTCTTCCGTTATAGCGTTTTCCATGTTACAGCACCTCAATGAGCTCTACTTTGAAGACGAGGGCTGAGTATGGAGGGATAGCGCCCTGTGCACCTGCCTCGCCATAACCGAGCTTGTAAGGGATATAAAGTTCCCAAACTGAACCTTCGCTCATGAGCTGGAGAGCCTCTGTCCATCCCGGAATCACCTGATTTACACCGAATACGGCAGGCTGCTTGCGGTCATACGAACTGTCGAATTTCTCGCCGTCCACAAAAGTACCCTCATAATGGCATTTCACCTTGTCGGTAAGTTCAGGCATACGGCCCTCACCTTCCTTAATGACCTTGTACTGGAGACCGCTAGGCAATACGATCACGCCCTCCTTCTTGGCATTGGCAGCGAGGAACTCTTCACCTTCCCTCTTCATGACCTCCGAGATTTCAGCCTGTTCAGCAGCCTGTTTCTCCTGAAGTTCCTGGAAATACTTGTCCAGGATATCACCTGCTTCCTTATATGAAATTGCAGGCTCCTGTCTGGTCAATGTCGCTTTCAGTCCAGCAACGAAATCATCGAAAGCAACTTCCTTGACACCTGACTGGAGCATGTTGTGGGCGATGCTCATACCCAATGCATAACTATTCTTGTCCATAATTTAAAACTGGTTTCATTAACAAAGTGCAAAGATACTTAAAAAACGAATATGAAAGATACAGATATCCGTTCCCAAGCAGTATCAATTACATTTACTTGTAAAACAGGTCGCGGCGAGGAAGTTGGGCTGAGTAGCGGGCACGCAGGTCGCGGAAGAGGCCGGCAGTGTAACGCGTAAAGCCCGGACCTTTCCAGGTGCTTGTATTTGTGACCATTATCCAGCACTCTCCATCAGGATAGTACTTTACAAGGGCACTTGTTCCGGACATTGTTCCGGTACGAGTCCATTCGCCCGTAGGCTTGGTGTCATTCCAGCCCAGGGAATAGGTGTTCTCATCGAACCATTCTGTCATGGCTGCGACACTTTCCTTGGAAATGATGTCCGGCACCTCATCGCGTCCGTCAATGGAAGCTACGAAGCGTGCCAGCTCAGGCACTGAGGTCACCCAGGCTCCGGCTCCTGCAAGAGAATGGACATCATTGCCGCCGTAACAGCGGTCAACCATCTTGCCGCTGTTGTTGTACTCCTCGACAAGGCCCGAATCCGCTCCATTATAATATTTCACCTCGTTCGGGAACTTCTCCTCGTAATAGTTATTGGCAATGTGCATGTCCACACAACCGGCAGGCACGAGCACGCTGTCGCGCATATATGTCTCATAATCAAGGCCTGAGACTTTCTCGATAATCATGCTGAGAAGCAGATAGCCGAAATTCGAATAATGCTGTGACGTGCCGGGAACGAAGCGCAGACGTCTTTTCAACTGCGTCTGCATCAATGTTATATGGTCCGGTGGGGTCTCCAGATGGTTCTGCTGGATGATATATCTGGTCGAGAACATCGGATCGCCGCCGGCGGAAGTGAAACCACCTTTATGGCGCAACAAATCTTCGACCGTAATCTTCATGTAATTAGGGTCTTTGATCACAGAGGCATAGACAGAATCCGTCAGAATGCCGCGCGGCCCGAAAACAGTATCGCGCAATGAGACCAGTCCCCTCTCCTGCAACATCATTATTCCGGTGGCTGTCAGAAGTTTGGAGACGGAAGCCACACGCAGGATATGCGACGGCTCCATGTTGATGTCAAGTTCCTTGTCCGCCCAACCGTAGCCCTTCGCATAAACCAGGGAATCATTCCGCATTATGGCAAGCGATGTTCCGCGCAGTGCCCATTGGCGCATGTAGTTTTCGATACGCTTGTCCATGCCGGCCAGTGCGGACGTATCGGAAATTTCATTGGTAAGGGATTCATTGAGCCGAAGCTGGATACGCGCCGGCGCCGCTACCGCTTCCTCCTTATGGGACGATGACAATGATATGCAAAGTCCTGCTGCACAGGCGGCAAGACATAATGACAAGATGACTTTTACATATCTGCTTTTCATTTGCCGGCCTCCTGATTCACGTCAGAAAGCGGCAAGACTGCATCCTTCGAAAGGAGTCCTGCCCTGCGGCAAAAGTCAATGATCATGTCGGCAGTTCCTTCAATGCCCAAGACAGAGGAATCCACACAGAGGTCATAATTGGAAGCCACGCCCCAATTGCCGAAAGTATAGTAATTGTAATAAGTCTCTCTGGTACGGTCTTTCTTGCGCATGAGCGAATCGGCCTGCTCCGGAGTGATGTTCATGCGCTCCGCGACTCTCTTGATGCGGACCTCGTCAGTTGCTGTCACGAACACGTCCAGACACTTCCTGTCACGGAGAATATAATCCGAACAGCGGCCGATGAAAATGGCGGGTCCCTTGTCTGCAAGTGAGCGGATGACATTGCTCTGGATGACGAACAATTGATTGTCACTCATATAGTTGTCCGCAGAGCCGAAGCGTCCGACATCCACGATGAAGCTTGACAATGCGAGCAGATTTCTCTTTTCGTCACTGTTGGCGAAAAGTTCCTTGCTGAAGCCGCTCTGTTCTGCTGCTTTAGCTATCAATTCCTGGTCATACACAGGAATGCCAAGTTTGCGTCCAAGTGCGAGGGCCACGAGTCTGCCCCCGCTGCCGAACTGCCTTCCGACATTGATTATCAATTCATTGTCTTTCATAATCAAGCTTGTTTAATTTTACTTCCGAGAATAGCCGGATCGTCACCGTCATTGAGCTTGCGGAATTTCCGGAATAGCGAAAGCAGCAATATCGTCGACAGGACTATGGCCGCCGTATCGGCAATCGGAAAACTCATCCACACGCCACGGTGCCCGAAAAACACCGGCAAGAAATATATGAGCGGCACCAGGAAAAGCAACTGTCGGGACAATGACAGGAGTATCGACTTGTGAACCATGCCGAGGCTCTGGAAAAAGTTCGTCGCCACCATCTGGAATCCCACCAGCGGAAATGCCAGGTTCGCCAGACGCAATCCTTTAACCGCCAATTCTTTAAGTTCAGGGTCATTGGTAAAGAGCGATACCGCCAGGTCAGGCATGAATTCCGAGACGATGAATCCGACACAGCTCACAATGGTGGCACAGATTACCGTCAGTTTGAAAACCCGCTTTACCCTGGTGTATTTCCCGGCTCCGAAATTATATCCCGCGATAGGCTGCATTCCTTGGTTGAAGCCCATGTTTATCATAATGAAAAAGAACGAGATACGGTTCACGATACCGTACGCGCCGATGGCAAGGTCTCCGCCGTACTTGAGCATCTGCTGGTTGATGAACAACGTGACGATACATGCCGCGGAATTCATCAGGAAAGGCCCCATGCCTATGGTCAATGAATCTTTGGCAATGCGGATGTCCAGTTTGTAGTCGCGGAGATATTTCGGGAGGTGAAGATAATTGTTCTGATTGAAGAAATACCTCGCCGTGTATATGAGGGCCATCAACTGGCAGAGGACTGTCGCAATGGCGGCGCCCTTGATTCCCATATCCAGCACGAATATGAAAATCGGGTCCATTATGGTGTTCGAAACGACCGTGAAGACAGTCAGTCCCATCGCCAATTTCGGATTTCCGGAAGCGCGGACCATGTTGTTCAATCCGAAATAAAGGTGCGTGATGACATTGCCCAGCAATATTATGACCATATAGTCTCTTGCAAAGGGCAATGTGTTCTGGCTCGCGCCGAAGAACATGAGTATCGGGTCGATAAACGACAACGTCACTACCGAGAATGCCACGCCGATGATGATGTTCAGAAGCACCTCATTCAGAAGCACTTTATTGGCGGCTTTGTAGTTCCTCTGTCCCAAAAGCATTGACAAAATCGTGGAAGCGCCGACGCCGACGAGGGTACCGAGCGCGGTAGCGAGGTTCATCAGCGGGAACGTGACCGCGAGGCCGGAGATGGCGTATGAGCCGACATCCTTTATATGGCCGATGTATATGCTGTCGACCATATTATAGAGAGAAGATGCAGTCATGGCTATGATGGCCGGGACTGCATACTGCATAAGTAAATCTCGTATTCTCTTATCGCCAAGTTCTGTAGGGACAGTACCTGCAATTGCCATAGAAATCCTCCTATTACGGTTTGTCCACTATTTCGATTTCAAATACAAGCGGTGAGAAGCTCGGAATCGTATTTCCGCTTCCGCTGCTGCCATATCCATACGAAGAGAAGAACATGCCCACGCCCTTTTCATAAGGATGTCGCATTTCCCAAAGGGTCTTCTTGAATCCGGAAATGATCGAAGACGATGAGCTTGAGCCGCTTGCGGTCATCGTCAGGTCCGTATAGGATTTGCCCCAGGTTATCTTCACCGGAGAATAAGTTTTCGAACTGCTGTAGATATTGTGGACCTTGGCAGTGTCCGCGATGGTGGTGTCGAACACCTGGCCGTTCAGAAGCCTTCCTATATAGTTGATGTATATGGAGGTGTCAGCCTTGAACGAATGCGTGTCTGCAGGTTCTTTAAGTTGCTGATAATAAAAACCATACGATGTCGAATCGGTCTTGTTCATGTGAAGTGCCGAATAAATCTGCATTGAATCGATCTGGCTTTTGAGGATATCGGTAGAGACTCCTTCGAGGGTAATCGTATAGATCGTATTGCTCTCGTCGGTAGATTTCTGCAGATATTTATCAGGGTTAGTGTACCTGTCATAGCCCATCAGCCAGGCTGGAACCACGGCCTTGCGCGTCCCGCCGACTTTCATGCCCTTCAGCATATCTTCCACTCCTACAGGAAGAGCTGTGGATATCGTCATCCATGTAACAGGTCCATAGTAATATGATGAATTGTAAGATCCGATCTGCTGGGCCACCTTCTTATGCGTCGTGGAAGAAATCTTTCCGTCGAGGCTGGAAACGGTGTATGACACCATCACATAGCCCTGGTTGGCCAATGCTTCGCCCGTACCTGCCTTATCTTCAAGGATATAGACGCCAAGATCCGTAACGCTGGCGCCGGGATGGTTCTTTTCCATCCATGCTTCCAGATAGCGCTGGTTCGCAGCATTCGGCTCCGTCTTCTCTGACCTTGCGCATCCTGTCATCAACATTGACATTGCAATGCCGGCCAGCATTGTTCTGATTACTATTTTATTCATTTTCAATTAATTTTCAACTTTAGTCATTCGTGACATTTTCGACCCAGATATGGTAGGCCAGGGCTGCGTTTGCAGGAATCGTGCCTAAGTCGTGTTTTCCGAACCCATGTTTCCCGGAAAAAAGGATATAGCATTCTTGCCCGCTTTTCACGCCTTCAAGACCTGCTTTCAGGCCCGGCACCAGATCAGCGTCACTTAATTTCAATGTAAGGAGCTCATAGTCAGCATCCGTGAGCGACCACTTGGCTGCTTTCGCGACTTCTTCACTATTGGTTGCAAAGAGGTTCGAGTTGTTCAATGACGTGCCATTGAATACGTAACCTGCATAATAGAATGATACGGTTCCCTTGCGCGACAGGCTGTCACCGTCGCCATAAACCGTGACCACGCGGCTGGAACCGCCATTATACACCACGTAACTCGAATCAATGGAGCCCTTCACGGAATTTATGAAGGATTCAATGTTCTTCTCCTGCCGGGAATAGGTGGTTTTCACTTCTTCCTTGGTGCAGGATGCCGCGATACCGAAAGCCATCGCTATGAGAATGAAGACTTTAGCTTTCATATACACCTGATTTGAAGAATTCCGCCACTGACTTGACGATATAGCTTTCCGCCTCGCCCGGGGCATTGATGTCAGCCGGCACGCCATCATTCCTGGAGAAGAAAAGCCTTCCGCCGGAAGCTCGTTCATGCCCGCCGCCATGGAAATATCTTATGGCGCACTTGTTCGCGGAAATGCCTTTTTTCGAGCGCACGGAAACCCTGAAAAAGCCTTCGCCGTCTTCTTTCAGGAAAATGCTCATGCCTACTTTCCCTATTGCAAGAGGCATGTTCACAAAGCCTTCCGTCTCCCCTTCCCTGATATTGAATTCAGACGCAAGTTTCTTGTCCACAATCATATACGCTACTCCTTCCGGGGTAATTCTCATATTCTCATGAAGAAGATAGCCCTCCATCCTGAGGCGGTTTTCCCTATAGCTGTTATACAAATCCTGAAGTATCCGGTCCCTGTTCACGCCTGCGGCAAGCAAGCCCGAAGCCATGGCCAATGTCGACGGGAATACAGAGTTCGCGAAATTGTTCGTATCCGTCGTCATACCCGTCATCAGCGAAGCTGCGGCCAATGCCGGAATGCGTGATGCATCACCCTTGATGTCAGGCATTTCCAACAGCACATAATACATCAGTTCGCAGGCAGACGATACATCCGCGTCGGAAAACACGAGGTCAAATGCCTCCATGTCCGGAGCCAGGTGATGGTCTATGAGCACTTTCTTCGCGGGCGCTTCCCTGAGGGTTTTCTCCATGTCGCCGGTACGGGAAAAGGAGTTGCAGTCCACGCAAAATATCAAGTCCGAGGACATTATGCGTTTCCGCGCCTCCTCCGGAGACTTCGAGCCATCCATAATCCTGTCCGCATCCAGATCCTTCACCATAAAGGCCAATGTTTCCGGCACGGCTTCGGGATAGATGGTCACCGCATCTGCGCCACGTGCTTCGAGATAGGCACGCAAGGCCTGAGTGCTCCCTATGGCATCGCCGTCAGGATGGATATGTGCGACAAGCGTAACCGTCCTGCAGCCTCCTGCAAGTCCGTCCAATGTATCTATATTCCGCGTATCAATCTTCTTCATATACGTATTCGTTCGAGATGCAAATTTACAAATTATATTGCATTTCATAAATCAATTTCATAACTTTGTCCGAACTCAATTGATTTTTATAAAAACTCAAAACATAAAATGAAAGGAATAGTTAAAAAGATTGTCAGCATTTTGCTGCTCTTTGTTATTGCCGGACTCGTATACGCATGTATCAAGAGTATCATGCAGCCTATCAACTTCAACAAGCAGAAAGATTACCGCGAGGCAATCGGTATCCAGAAGATGAAGGATCTCCGTACACTTCAGGAGGCTTTCAAGTCTGTAAACGGTCACTTCACCGCGTCTTCTGACTCTCTTGTAGACTTCTACAAGAACGGCAAGATGGAGGTTCTCATGCAGATCGGTTCCAACGACGACTCTCTCGCAGTTGCAAACACCGAGAAACTCAGAAAGGCCAACCGCAAGATCACTCCTGAGCAGATGTTCGAGCTCTACAAGCAGGGACAGCACCTCGTTTTCTCATTGTCAAGCAAGGTCGCTGTGAAAGATACATTGTTCCACAGCAGACGTGACTTCAACATTGACTCTCTCAAATACATTCCGTTCTCACAGGGTGACACCATCCAGATGGATGCCATCATCAAGGAAGTTTCAGGTGTGAAGGTACCTCTCTTCGAGGCCAAGATGCCGTACAAGTCTCTCCTCAAGGGTCTTGACAATCAGCTCAGAATCAACCTCGACGCTGATCGCAGGACAATGAACCGCTACGAGGGTCTTCAGGTCGGCAGTATCTCAGCTCCTAACAACAACGCCGGTAACTGGGAGTAGTTTCCTGAAATCGGGTCCGCATGTCGTGGACTCATTCATGAAATAGATTATGTTTGAAAAAACAGATAACGGAATATCCATTCAAGTTGCCTTGAGTGGATATTCTTTTAAGATAAAGGACGCAGAAGGGGAACATTGTTCCGGATGGCTGACAGCCGACCGTATTTTCACCACGCCGGAATTCCAGAAGCGCTATGAGTCAGTGCGGATTTCGCTCATGACTCCGAAAGTAGCCCTGATCCCCGAGCAGTTCTTCAACCCGATGGACATCCGTCAGACATTGGCAGATGTGGTAAAGCTGGAAGACAGCGACCAGGTGGAGTTCATACGGATGCCGGAGTACGGCGCCGTATTGTTGTTCTCGAACAATGTCGGGGAGACATTGTCCCGTATGATTTCGCAGACGGTGTTCACGACCGACGGATACCAGGCGAGGATTCTTCCGGAAATGTACTACATGCTGGACGCCATGAAGGATTGCCCGGATTACAACAAGATTATAGCGTCCTATGCGGACAACCATCTGCATCTGGCGATAGCTCAGGGCACGAGTCTCCAGATAGCAAATACTTTCAAGGCTCCCGATTTCACGACTGCCGAGTACTTCATTTTCAGCGCATTGAAGAAGCTCCAGCTGAATCCGGAGATTTCCACGATTACCTTCCGCACGCCGATAAGCAACGAGCAGGAAATGTCCCTGTACAGGTATTTCAAGGCGGTGGAGGTCATGTAAATCAAGTTTCGCAAATGCGAAACACCGCTTATAGAGCCCGCGAGGGCGAGAGTAAGTCCCTTCCCCGAGGGGAGGGATTAGGGTGAGGGTAACGTGCATATAAAAAGTGCGTTGGGCTTACATCCTTCGAAGGAGCGATAATCCTCAATTTTGCACTGTCGTTCAGCAAGTTTGACAACTTGCGAAATTTGAATAAAGTAAAATTATAAACATGCGGATAATAGGTGGCATACTTAGGGGCAAGACCGTAGCGACTCCCCCTGATTTCAAGGCGAGGCCGACAACAGACTTCGCCAAGGAGGCTCTGTTCAATATTCTTGACAATGAGTTCGAGTTCGAGGGGCTAAATGTCCTGGACTTGTTCGGCGGTACAGGTTCCATCGCTTATGAGTTCGCATCCCGTGGCGCAGGTCACGTGTGGTCAGTGGAGATGAATCCGCAATATTCATCTTTCGTGAAGGACCAGGCCAGGAAGCTGGGTCTGAAGAACCTGACCGCGGTGCACCACAACGTCTTCGATTTCATTCCTATCTGCAAGGAGAAGTTCGACATCGTGTTCGCCGATCCGCCTTACGCTCTTGAAGGTCTGGAAACGATTCCCGACAAGGTTCTGGATGCCGGCTTGGTCTATCCCGAGCGCTATCTGATTCTGGAGCACGGCAATGAGCATTCTTTCAAGGACCACCCGGCTTTCGTCAAGGAAAAGGTCTACGGCCGCGTCCATTTCAGCTTTTTCGAACCGGTAAAGTAACAACATCTTGCCCAAACGAAACCTGGCCTCGTATACAAATATAGGTCATTTCGAGCCGGTAAAGTAACAACATCTGGTGCAAGCCCGGCGGGTAGAGCTGGACTGCGCCGGTCCTCCCCACTGGCGTGGGTCCCCTCCCTTTTCGGGAGCCAATGCCGGCTCCGCCCACTCCACCCACCGGGCTTGCTCTACTTGGCAATTTCAAAATTATCCATATCAGGGAAGTTTTTTGTTCCATCTAAAACGTTTTCCCTGCACAAAACAGTTTTTTAGTCCCTTCTGTACCGCTTAAAACGTTTTCGCGGTACAAAATTACGTTTCTACGTCCCGACGGTGAAAAGTAAAACGCAATAAAAAACAGAACAGCCCGGGAATAGTGGACTGTTCTGTCATTATGTAGATGTAAATATGTGCTAGAGAATGCTCATTACGGCCTCGGCGATAGAATTGAGCTTGGTATCTACGCTGTCAGCACGGCTGGCAAGGATACATGGAGCTGTAGTACCGACGAGCATACCTGCCTGACGGACGCCAGGAGAAAGCTTCGAATTCGTCTTCCAGAAGACATTGGCAGACTCGATGTTAGGGAACACGAGGCAGTCAGCATCACCTGCAACGGGGCTGACAAGCTTCTTGATCTCTACAGACTCGTTGTCGATAGCGACATCCAGAGCCAGAGGACCATCAGCGATGCAACCCCTGATCTGGCCACGGTCTACCATCTTGGCAAGAGCGGCAGCCTCCATGCAAGCAGGCATTGAATCAAGAACCTGCTCTGAAGCAGCGAGGAACGCAACCTTAGGCTTGGCGATACCGAAAGACTTGGCAACCTTCACTACGAAATTCGTCTGCTTGATCTTCTGACGGAAATCAGGAAGAGGCAGCACTGCCATATCGGTAAGGAAAAGAAGCTTGTGATAATTAGGGCTCTCGAGAATACCTACGTGGCTGAGAAGACCCTTAGGAGGAAGGAGACCATTCTCCTTGTTAAGGATAGCACGGAGGAACTTGTCGGTAGAGCAGAGACCCTTCATAAGGACATCACCCTCACCGTCATGAACCAGCTGAACAGCCTGAGCTACAGCCTTGAGCTCATCAGGATTGCCGATAATCTCGAACTTGGAAGCATCGATGCCGTTCTTCTCGCAAACGTCATTGATAAGTTTCGCGTCGCCGACAAGAGTCGCAGAAACGAAACCAAGGTCAACTGCCTTCGAAGCAGCCTCTATAGTATGCTCGTCCACTGCCCATGCAGCGACCATCTTTTTGCGGATACCCTTCTCCTTGAGATCAGCAAAAACATCTGAAAAACTTGTAATCATCGTTTATTGTAAATTAATTTTCCTCTTCGCTCTGAACAATATGCATCGTGTCACGTGCAATCACGATCTCCTCATCAGTAGTGATGAGAGCAACCTTCACCTTGGACTCAGGGAGGGAGATGATGGCATCCTCGCCCCAAGCGACATTGGCCTCATAGTCGAACTTGAGACCGAGATAAGAAAGATTCTCACAAACTCTGCGACGGAGACGGCTGTTATG
>FR882202.1:39310-47377 GCA_000434935.1 Bacteroides sp. CAG:709
GTTATGCTCGCCGATACCGCCGGTGAAGATGATGAGGTCCACGCCATTCATCACGGCAGCATAAGATCCGATGTACTTGATGATGCCGTAAGTCAACATCTTGAGAGCAAGCTTGGCCCTCTGGTCACCTGAATTGGCAAGAGCATCGAGGTCGCGCGCATCGGAAGAAGCGCCGGAAATTCCGAGGAATCCGCTCTTCTTGTTCATAATCTCAGTCATCTCGTCAGGAGTAAGATTCTCCTTCTTCATGAGATAAGGAACCACGTTAGGGTCAATGCTGCCGCATCTGGTACCCATAATCACACCATCAAGCGGAGTGAAGCCCATGGAAGTATCTACAGACTTGCCATTCACGATAGCAGTGATGGAACTGCCGTTTCCTATATGGCAGGTGATAATCTTGGAATTGTTAATATCCAGTCCTGCGAACTTGGCACCCTTCTCTGCGACAAACTGATGGCTGGTACCGTGAGCACCGTATTTGCGGACCCTGTAATTCTGATAATCCTCGTACGGAAGACCATACATGTAGGCATAAGCCGGAATAGACTGATGGAATGCCGTATCGAAAGTAACAACCTGCGGAACAGAAGGGAGAACAGCCTGCACAGCCCTGATACCCAGGATATGGGCAGGATTATGCAGCGGTGCGAAATCGCAGCATATCTCGATCTTCTTCATGACATCCTCATTGACAAGAGCGCTGGAAGAGAAATACTCACCTCCATGCACAATTCTGTGGCCCACAGCCTCGATGTCGTCAAGAGACTTCAAAACGCCATGCTCGCCATCTGTAAGTGCCTCAAGGACAAGCTGCATTCCCACCTTGTGGTCAGGAACCGGAATATCCTTTACGACTTTCTCCTTACCGGTAGCGGTATGCTGGAGACATCCCATTTCCAGGCCGATCTTTTCTACGATACCTTTAGCCAGGACATCATAAACCTCATCGCTCTTCATATCAAGAAGCTGATACTTGATAGATGAACTTCCGCAATTAATTACAAGAATTATCATATTGTGAATCTATTAAAATTTCTTTATAAATTTTCCGATTCCTATGGAAATCGTGGCAAAGTTAAAAAGAAATCACTACTTTAGCAAGAAACATAAACTTTAGACCTTGATGACTATTCAACTGTCCACGGAACGGAACATCATGGCATTGGCCCTGGCGTTCACCATCGGCACCGCATGCGGACTCGCCACATCCGGCACCGGCATCCCCATATCGTTACGATACCTGTCCGCAGGCATCTCGTCCATCGCCGCCATCGCCATGACGACCTGGACGAAACTCGCTGTCAGCCAATGCAAACTGCTGCTCACCTACCTCACGGCAGGCATCTTCTGCGCCACCACCTGCCAACTCTCGCCGACCGGTGTCCAAGCCATGCGGACGAGCACTGCTGCCGCAGATTTCGGGTCAATGATAATGTCCCTCCCCTTCCGTTCGGACGATGCCGCAGCTCTGGTCAATGCCCTCGTGACAGGTGACAAGTCATGGCTTTCCCATGAAATCGTCGGGACATTCCGGACAAGCGGCGCGTCACATATCCTCGCACTTTCCGGACTGCATCTGGGAATAATCTACATAATACTGGGATATGCCACATCAATTCTGGGACGCTCCCCTGCCGCGAAAACGACAAGGAGCATCATAATCGTCTCATTGTCCGGAGCTTACACCATCGCTACAGGAGCCGCTCCTTCGCTCGTGCGCGCATTCCTTTTCATACTCATCAATGAAACCGCACATCTGCTGCACCGGAAAAGCAACCCGGTCCACACTTTCTGCGCCGCATTGATGATACAAATGGCAGTCAATCCGTCTGTCCTGGAATCAGCGGGGTTCCAGCTCTCATATCTTGCCATGGCAGGCATCATAACACTTTTCCCTAAAATGAAGGCGTGGTATCCCGAGCCGGGTAAAGAGGCAACGCGCTCATTCATAGCACGTTTCCCTAAAAAAGTATGGGATGCGGCAGCATTGACCCTGGCCTGCCAGATATTCACGGGGCCATTGGCCTGGCTGCGGTTCGGCACGTTCCCTATGCATTTCCTCCTCACGAACATATTGGCAATGCCGCTGACGACCGTCCTGATGACATTGGCCGTGCCGTCGGTCCTGCTGGCAGCGGCGGGGCTCTGTCCGACGTTCCTGATTTCCGCGACGGGACGAGTCGCGGAGGCGCTGATTTTTGTGATGGAGGTTATAGAAGGGATGTAGAGACGAGAGAGGTGTCGCACGTTCGAAGGTTATGGCCAGCGCGCCT
This sequence comes from Bacteroides sp. CAG:709, assembly GCA_000434935.1. Classification (GTDB taxonomy): domain Bacteria; phylum Bacteroidota; class Bacteroidia; order Bacteroidales; family UBA932; genus Cryptobacteroides. The sequence goes on from FR882202.1 coordinate 41,587, forward strand.
CAATCACGTTACCCCCACCCTAAATCCCTCCCCTCGGGGGAGGGACTTGCCATCGCCCTTACGGGCTCTAATGTACACATTGATATTAAGTAACATTCAAAAAAATAACCAGCATCATCTAAGGGAATCTTTTCGGTCTATATCTCTTTTTCATCAATCATGTGCCACCGGCACACTCCATCTTCGAAAACAGATCTATCCTCGAAAATATTCTCCTAATCTGAAGCAGGTTATTTTTTTACGTTACTAATAAAAAAGAACAACGGCCCCGAGACCAAAGTCCGAAGCCGTTATTAAAGAATCAATATTACAGAAGAATTTGCGATGGATTTTCGAGGATAGATTTTCCTGCGAAGAAGGAGTGTACCGGGCGTACACGACTGATGAGCAGGGAAATATAGACCGAAAAGCCGCGCAAATTCACCAGCTTCCGGAAGCACCGCCGCCTCCGAAAGACCCGCCTCCGAAACCTCCGAAGCTACCACCTGAAGAAGAGGAGCCGGAACTGCCGGAAGAAGAGGAATATCCTCCACCGTAATATCTTGGAGTGGTAGTCCTGCCAGTACGGGTGCCGGAATTGCCGCCCTTGTTCTTCTTGTTGGACCTGGCGACAAACCAAATCATCAACAAGATGATGATTATCCAGAACAATGCACCAATACCTTCTTCATTCTCCGCCTCCTTCATCTTGTTCACGACCTTGATCTCACCGCTCGCCAAACCTGTAAGAGTCTCGACTGCCGCGGTCACAGCGCCGTAATAATCATTCTCACGGAAGCGCGGAATCATCTCGGTCTCGATGATACGCTTGCAATACGCATCAGGGATGGCGCCTTCAAGTCCATAGCCGATCTGTATGGAAACCTTTCCACCGGAATCCTCGGTCTTCGGCTTTACCAGGATTACGACTCCATTGTTGAAGTCCTTGGAACCGACACCCCATGAAGTACCGATCTTGACAGCATATTCAGCAGGCTCATAACCCTCCAGGTCAGAGACAGTCACGACCGTAATCTGATTGGAAGTGGTATCATCGAATGCTACAAGACGATGCTCCAGTTCCTCGACCTGAGCCGGCGAAAACATACCTGCAAGGTCATTGACCAACCTCTGCGGCTGCGGACGCGGCGGAATGGCAACTGCCACTGACGAGACAATCGCCAGCAGCAGTGTAATCAACGATATGCGTCTGATTGACATAGACTTACCTAAAACTCAACCTTAGGAGCCGTGTCAGCACCTTCAGATGCCTTGAAATAGCCTTTCTGCTCGAAACCGAAAATCGAAGCGAGGATATTTGCAGGGAAACTCCTGATGGTGGTATTGTAAGACTGTGCAGTCTCATTGTATTTCATACGCTCGGTCGAAATGCGGTTCTCGGTGCCTTCAAGCTGGGCCTGAAGTTCCTTGAAATTCTCATTGGCCTTCAGTTCAGGATATGCCTCGACTGACATCAGGAGACGTCCGAGAGCATTGCCAAGCTCGCCCTGGGCTGACTGGAACTGCGCGATAGCGTCTCCGGTAAGCTTGTCCGGGTCTACGGTAATCTGTGTAGCCCTTGCCCTTGCGGAGATAACGGACTCGAGAGTACCGCTCTCATGCTCGGCATAGCCTTTAACGGTAGCTACGAGGTTAGGAATAAGGTCGGCGCGACGCTGGTATACGTTTTCAACCTGCGACCATGCAGACTTTACTTTTTCTTCGCCTTCCACCATACCATTGTAGGTAGATTTCACCCAACTGAAAATTCCGAGGGCAACAACGGCGATAACGATTGTAGTTACTAGTCCTTTTTTCATAAATATGTTAAATTAGAGTGAATTATTCCGAGTCACGCACACATCTTACAGATGCCAGGAAGCTGTCTTTCGAAACGGTATTGCTGATGAAATCCGGCTTGTTGACATTGATCATCCTGTTGATGGCCAATTCATCCGCAGAACCTTCCTCCTTGTATGAAGACGATGTCCAATAAACCGCGTCTTCAGAACCTGCATAGAATGTCGTACCAGTACCGAGGATTCCATATCCTGTAGGGATAGAGCAGAATCCCGTCGCATTGGTAATCTTCACATCCGGCCAGAATTCCCACATTCTCTCGCTGTTGAATGAGGCGTTCACCATCAGGTTGCCTGCAACTCCCTTATAGACAGGGACTACAGCATCTCCCTTATAGCCGGCAGCCACGGCCAATGACTTCCAGTCCTCCTCTGAAGGCACTCTCCATCCGGCAGGGCATGCGTCCTGTGCCGCAGTCCAAGTATAATAGCGTCCGAAAATGGCGTCCATGACCTCGCTCTTACGGAAAGGATAGCCGGACTCCTTGTAGGCAAGATTCCTTACGAACCAGTCTTTGTCGCCTATCTTCCGGTAATAGTACACGTTGCCGTCGCGGGCATCCGTGATGGAAGGCATGTCCTTGCTTACGCCGTCATTCTTGAGACTTCCTCCGAATGCAGGGTCCACGATAGTGCAATATGCCGATGCGGACTTCGTGTAATATCCTGTGGCATAAGCCGTACAAGAAACAGTAACAGTGCACAACGTATCTTTTATCTTGCATTCGTATGCTCCGGTAACCGAGCTTGGATCACCCAGACGACGTGTAGTATCTCTCTTCGTATAAAGCGGCGACGCGGTCCAGTAATATCCTATATCCACTTTCTCTTTTCCAAGTCCCGCAGGCGTGGCCGTCACCGTAGTTCCCTTCAATACAAACGGAAGCACGCCCTGCACCGACAATGTTCCGCTGAACGACTTGCTCGTCGCAGAATCATCATCCTTGTCCTTCTTGCAGGAAACTGCTCCCACAGCCAAACACAGCGCGGCTGCCATAATCATCAATCTCTTCAGATTCATCTTCAAATTAGTATATTAGTGCAAATATCGTATTTTATCTCGAAAAACGCGTACATTTGTACAAATACTTTGCCGAAAATTCAAACAACAGGACAAGATGAAACTTTCAAGAATCACGAGCACGATGCTGGGCATTGCAATTCTGGCCTCATCATGCGGACAATCAGACAGATACATTGCCATCCAAGGATATGCGCAGGGCGGCACCTACACCGTGAAAATGAACTTGCGCGGCACGGAAGGGATGATCCGGAAAAGCCCTACGGAGCTTAAAACCGCCATCGATTCCATCCTCAACGACATTGACACGACCCTTTCCGGCTACAACAAAGGTTCACTGCTGAGCAGGTTCAATGCCGGCAAGCGCATACCGCTGAACGACATGTTCGCGGACGTATATTCCAGAGCCTACGAGTATTACGAGGAGACCGCCGGCGCACTGGATGTCGCATCCGGCCCTATTTTCGACCTCTGGGGCTTCGGCTTCACCAAGGACACCATGCCTTCGGCGGACAGGATCAATGCCGTATTGGCATCATGCGGCATGGGGAGGATGAAAGCGGATATCCTCACGGCGGCACAGGACGGGACCATATCGTCCGCCGACATGCTGAAAAAGCCTTCGGCAGAGCTTCCCAGGCTGAATTTCAATGCAATAGCACAGGGCTACAGCTGCGATGTCGTGGCCGCATATCTTTACGGACTGGGCGTCAAGGACATGCTCGTGGATATAGGGGAAATCTTCTGCGACGGCGTCAATCCGGGCGGAAAGCCATGGAGAGTAGGCGTGGACAGGCCGTTCGACGGCAACAATGACCCGGGAACGGATCTGGACGGCATCTGGGAATCACAGAATGCGCCATGCGGCATAGTCACATCCGGGAACTATCGTAAATTCTACGTGCATGACGGAAAGAAATATGCCCATACCATCGACCCCCGGACTGGCTATCCAGTGCAGCATAACTTATTGAGTGCCACCATAGTAGCCAAAGACGCCACCGACGCTGACGCATACGCCACATATTGTATGGTCATAGGGTTGGAGAAAGCGAAAGAGTTCATCGAAAGGAGTCCGGATGACTTGGCCGGGTATCTGATATATGCAGATGAAAACGGGGAAATGCACGAATGGGCATCCGCGAATTTCAACCTCAGTAAACGTTAAAAACAATGAACCCCTCACTTCTTGCGGAGCGAGGGGCTTATTGTTTCAGGATATCCTGTCCGGATTATGCGAGACGTTTCTCAAGACGCTCACGGATAGCAGCCATAAAGTCAGCTGAATTCTTCACCTGAGGCGTGACGCCTTCCATGAGATTTGCGAGGTCCTTGGTCACAATACCTTCATTGAGGGTATCCAGGCAAGCAGCCTCAAGCTGGTCTGCGTAGTTCACGAGCTCAGGAAGGTTGTCCAGTTCACCTCTCTTACGGAACGCACCGCTCCAAGCGAAGATCGTTGCCATAGGGTTGGTAGAGGTCTCTTCTCCCTTGAGGTACTTGTAATAGTGACGGGTAACTGTACCATGGGCAGCCTCATACTCGTATTTTCCGTCAGGGCTGACGAGTACGGAAGTCATCATTGCGAGTGAACCGAATGCTGTGGAAACCATGTCGCTCATGACGTCACCGTCGTAGTTCTTGCAAGCCCAGATGAATCCGCCTTCGCTACGCATCACACGTGCGACAGCGTCGTCGATCAATGTGTAGAAGTACTCGATACCTGCAGCCTTGAAAGCCTCTTCGTACTCTTTGAACACGTCTTCGAAGATAGCCTTGAACTGTCCGTCATACTTCTTGGAAATGGTATCTTTGGTAGCGAACCAGATGCTCTGTTTGATGTCAAGAGCATACTTGAAGCAAGCATGTGCAAATGAACGGATAGACTTGTCGGTGTTATGCATTCCCTGAATGACGCCAGGACCTGCAAAGTTATGGATGATCTGCTCTTCCACCTTTCCGCTTTCGCCTTCAAAAACGAGTTTTGCCACTCCCGGCTCCTCTGCGCGAATCTCCACGCCCTTGTAAACGTCACCGTAAGCATGACGGGCGATGGTGATAGGCTTCTTCCAGAACTTCACGGCCGGAGAGATTGAAGTGATGGTGATAGGTGCACGGAATACGGTACCGTCCAGCATTGAACGGATAGTTCCGTTAGGGCTCTTCCACATCTGATGGAGATTGTACTCGGTCATACGCTGTGCGTTAGGAGTAATGGTGGCGCATTTTACGGCAACACCGTACTTCTTGGTAGCATTGGCAGAGTCGATTGTCACCTGGTCGCCTGTTTCATCACGATGAACGAGGCCGAGGTCATAATATTCCGACTTCAAATCTACGAACGGGAGGATGAGTTCATCTTTAATCATCTTCCACAGGATTCTTGTCATTTCGTCGCCATCCATCTCAACGAGAGGAGTGACCATCTGGATCTTTTTCATAAAAAGTATTATTGATTTATGTGTTGTTTAACAATTATTTTTTCTGTGCTGCGTAGAAATTCATCAAACAGCCGTCTGCGAGGATTTCACGCTCGTCCGCCGTAAGATTCTGGAAATAAAGATGGATATCCTTGACACCGTCAGCGCTGATGACCTTGGCGTCAATCTCCTCCTTACCGGAAAGGATGGCCTCACGGATGCCAGGGACATAAACGAAGTCACCTGCCTTGTAATCGAAAGGAGTTTCCTTGGCGATAGTGAACGGAACGATACCCCAGTTGATACAGTTGCTGCGATAACGCTTGGTAGCATACTCATAGCAGATGTTCGCGTCGCCGCCGAGCACCTTCTGGCAAGAAGCAGCCTGCTCACGTGCAGAACCGTCACCCGGTTTGTTGGCGAACACGCAAGAACCGAACGATGTGTTCCCAGCATTGGCACCGACCTTCGCGAGAGCATCAAGAACGTGCTGGGGAGTCTTTCCCGCACGA
>FR882202.1:47396-69361 GCA_000434935.1 Bacteroides sp. CAG:709
CGCACGACGCTCAAGATCCTCTGACTGAATGCGTTTGCTCAATCCTACATACTCAGGGGCACGACGTGAAAGCGCGAACTCGGAGAGTTTGAGAGGATTTGAACGGTAGCTTGAAGTCTCACCTGAAGGGATGAGCTCGTCAGTCGTGGTGACAGGGTCATGGATGACAGCTGCGAGTTCGACAAGCATGTTCTCCTCCATCTGATACATCTTAGGCCAATCCTTGATATTTGGTCCATAGCGGAGTTCCACTGTCGGATCTGCCTTGCCGAATCCGTTGTAGATACGGCTCTTGTAGATGCGGTCGTCGAATGAATATGGCTTGTGCGTATCTTCGTACTCAACGTCAGTAGCAGCGGTAATTACACCACCGTTGGCTGCGGTAGCCGCAATAGAACGGGCATCCATCAAGCATACAAGTGAAATCTGTCCCTGACCAGGCTTCGAGCCCTCGCGGTTAGGGAAGTTACGTGTGGTATGACGGATGGAAAGGCCATTGTTTGCAGGAACGTCACCGGCTCCGAAGCATGGTCCGCAGAATGCAGGTTTGATTACGACACCGGCCTCAAGCAGCTCTTCTGCAATGTGGTTGCGTGTAGTTGCAAGGTATACCGGAGTAGACTGAGGGTAAGCTGACATTGTGAAATAATCGTTTCCGATCGTCTTGCCCTTCATGATGGAAGCCGCCTCGCTGAGGTTATCATAAGTACCGCCGGAGCAGCCTGCGATGATAGCCTGGTCAGCGTATGCCTTGCCGTTCTTCACCTTGCTCTCAAGGTCGATGGAAATCTTGTCGCCGAAACGCTTCCTGGCATCTTCCTCAACCTTTTTCAGGATTCCTTCAGGGTCAGCCTGGAGTTCATGGATAGTGTAAGCATTTGAAGGATGGAAAGGAAGGGCAATCATTGACTCCTGCTTGGAGAGGTCAATGCGGATCATCGAATCATAGTATGCGACCTCACCCGGCTGAAGCTCCTTGTAAGCCTCAGGGCGCTCGTGCATCTTATAGTATTCCTCGACTTTTTCGTCAGTAATCCAGATGGAGCTGAGACAGGTCGTCTCTGTGGTCATCACGTCGATGCCGTTACGGAAATCGGTAGGGAGCGATGCGACTCCAGGACCAGCGAATTCGAGGACCTTGTTTTTCACGAAACCGTTCTCGAACACTGCCTTAACTAGTGAAATGGCCACGTCATGAGGGCCGATACCCTTCTTGGGCGCACCTTCGAGCCAAACGAGGACCACTTCAGGCGCATTGATGTCCCAAGTATTGTTGAGAAGCTGTTTCACAAGCTCTCCACCACCTTCACCGACACCCATGCAGCCGAGTGAACCATAACGTGTATGGCTGTCCGATCCGAGAATCATACGGCCGCAGCCTGCAAGAGCCTCGCGGACATACTGGTGAATGACTGCCTGGTTCGCAGGAACATAGATTCCGCCATATTTCTTGGCAGCGGAAAGACCGAAGATATGGTCATCCTCATTGATGGTACCGCCTACTGCACAAAGTGAGTTGTGGCAGTTGGTCATCGCGTAAGGAATCGGGAACTTTTCAAGTCCGCTCGCACGTGCTGTCTGGATAATTCCGACATAAGTGATATCATGCGAAGCCATAGCATCGAATTTGACACGCAACTTCTTGCCTTTGCTTCCATCTTTGTCATGAGCGCGGAGGATTCTGTAGGCGATAGTGTTTTCGCGGGCCTCGTCGGCAGATGGCATTCCTGCGGCATCATTGACGATTGTCTTGCCGTTTTTCAGGTAAACGCCATGTGGAATCAATTCAACCATAAAAAGAAAATTTAGTATTAGTATTAGTTGTTTATAATTGCATGATCAATAAATATCGTCAGGGACAACATGTCGGCACTTCCGCCCGGCGAGATGTTTTCCCTGATGAAATCTGCATTCATTGACGACAATCCTCCGATACTGAAATTCCCGAGAAGTCCGGCGGCCTCGGATTTCGCGTAAGCGAGCCCCTCCGCTCCCCTTCTGTGAAGGACATTGGTATCGTCAAGAGACGTCATTATATACAGCAAAGTCTTGTGGCAGCGGTATTGGTCGCCTGCCAAAGACCTGAAGTATGGCAACCAGGCGGAGAAGAGTTCAGGATATGCCATACGGGCATTTTCCAATGCTCCCCCGACCTTGAAATTTCTTTTGGCTTCAGCCCCGTGCGTACTTCCGGCTGAAGGTATTCCTGATGCAATGCGCGAAATCAGTTCCCTGAACGGCGCGGCAGCTACCTGACCTTCATTGCACGCCAGAAAGGAGGCTGCCGCAACTGCCAAGCCCATGCAGAAAAGCGCGCCCCGATGCGTATTGACACCGCCCGTAGCTTCCAGCATCGCTTCTTCCGCCTCAATGCCCGCCGCCTTGATTTCTGCAGCATCAATGTCTTTCGCGGACCTCACCGCAATTCTCGTCAGATAAGGCCTTAGCGCTGAAATACTTGCAGACATCAGCGCATAATCCATGTCCTTGTGCGCCCCATTGTCAAGCTTGTCCACAAGACCAGGCTTGGGTGTCGTCTCCAACTCCATCCTCAATGCCCTTTCCGCCAAATCCGCTATCATATATGGTACGGTGGAAACCGGCACGAGTCTGATTGCAGACTTCAAGTCACCTCTGTCCAAGGCATTTCTGAGAGAGGTGGCGCTTACAGGTTTGCCGGACTGCTCAAGACGCGGAATCTCGACAAACGATATAGGATTGCGTGAAGCCGGGAGAATTTCCGACATCATCTTGTTATAGCAACGTGTCAGGTCATCCTCAGGCTCACTGCCCGCAAAACGCACCGTAACTCCCAATGGCTGAGCTATATGTTTGACGAACAAGTCCAGATCCAGTTCAATGTGGGCCGGCGTGGATTCGTCGAGCTGCTTCAGGAAATATGTCGGGAAAGTGGCTGCCGAAACGGCATAATCGCTGCCTTCGCAGACGATAACATTCTCCAGTCCGGCGCATCCGGCCTCTATCATTGCCTTCCTTTCGGAATATGGGAAACGTGACCTGTCCTCTTTTACGACGATTACGTAAAGATTGTCGACCTGCGATGCCGCCTGTCCGATAAGATAGCGATGTCCCTCGGTAAACGGATTGGCATTCATTACGACTGCGCCGTTTCTGCCCGGTCTGGACAATGATTTCAGATATTTCCTGTACTCCGGCAGGCCTCCCCTTCCGTTTTCCATCAGCACTGCCTTCCCTGAAGAAGCCAGGAGATTGAAGCCGAGGCTTCTGAAAATATCTTCATTGGAAGGTTTGGTAAACGCCTTTACGGATTCGTGTCCTTCCTCATGTGCAATGGAAATGAGTCTGGACACCAGAATATTCATGAGATTCTCTCCACGTGCGGCTTCCGATACCGCGACACATTTGATGACATTGCCGTCCAGACCGCCGCCTGCAATGATTTCGTCACCGTCCTCATCCCGTGAGATGATCACATAGCGGTCCAGTGCGGCGAATCGCAATCCGTTGGACGAGAGGAAGTTCTCAATCCGTTTACGGACCGAATTCAATGACAGCGGTGCCTCACTTATGTAGTGACGGTTATCGCACATAGGCCTCAATCATTTCATCAATTCTTGCCGACAATTCACTCAAAGTATGAGTACGGTTACGCATGCAATAGCGGGCTTCATTGTCACATATCAGACACTTCCTCGGATTCAGTCCTATCGTTTCCCTGGATATCGGGACACCATCGGCATCGATCACATCCAAGTCGAATAGTCGTCCGAGAGGGTGGGTGTCTTCAATACTGCATGCCTTCCGTTTGGCTTCCCCGCGGGAGAGCGTGGTTTCAAGGTAAGCCTCATAGCCGGTCTGCCGGTCCCGGACCTCAAGTTTCAGCATCGAATCTCCGAAAGCGGAAACCAATGCGGTAAGCGCAGCCTGGGCGACTATAAGGGATTGCAGATTACGCTTGACCTTGCCCGGCATTATGACAGTAAGGCAAACCAAGGTCTTTCCAGGGTAACTCTTCAAAAGTTCCTTCTGGAAAGACGCCCGTTCCTCACGACTTGCCAACAATTGATCAAGCGTAATCTCCATAAATATAAGAGTCTTAGTCTTCGATATTCATTATGACATCCATGACAGATCCGTCACGGTTCATTACGACACCTACCACCTTGTCTCCGAACGGAAGCGGATCAGGGACTCCGATGCTCTTGAGAGCCAGGTCCTTGAGGTCGTGAATATCCACAATCTTCAATCCCGCTGCCTTCAGGCGTTCTGCAATTTCCGGACGACGAGGGTTGACTGCGATTCCATACTCTGTTACGACCACATCTATGGTAGAGCCAGGAGTGATGAGAGTGGTGACCTCGTCCACGACGCAAGGGATGCGTCCGCGCATCAACGGACATACGATGATGGAGAGGGCTGAATCGGCTGCCGTGTCAGGATGTCCGCCGATGGCGCCTCTGATGACGCCGTCACTGCCGACAAGTACATTGACATTGAAATTGACGTCCACCTCAAGAGCGGAGAGAATCACGATATCAAGATAGTGCACTGCTGAACCCGGTTCGTCGGCGCTGGCATATTCATTGGCAGAGACACCCTTGTGGAACGGGTCATTCTTGATGGATTCGGCTGCGACCTTGTCGAACGACTGCACGTCGATCAGGCGGCCGATGAGACCTTCCTCGTGCATCTTCACCATGTGGGCGGTAATTCCGCCGAGGGCGAAGCTTGCATGGATTCCACGTTTGAGCATTTCCTCGCGGATATACTTGACGACTGCGAGAGACGCACCGCCAGAACCGGTCTGGAGGGAGAATCCTTCCTTGAAATAACCGCTGTTGATAATCACTTTCGCCGCATTCATGGCGAGCAGGATGTCACGAGGGTTCTTGGTATCACGGATGGCGCCTGAAGAAATCTTCGATGAATCACCTACTGAATCCACGAGGACAACGTAATTCACATCATGCTCGGAGATGGAGTTAGGGGTATTCGGATAATCTACGAGGTCGTCGGTAATTATCACTACTTTATCAGCATGCTGGGCGTCAGGCTTGGCATAACCCAGTGAGCCACAGATAGATTTGGCATTAGGGGAACGGGAGTAACCGCTGGCATTGCCGGCCGGGTCGCAGGCAGACGCTGCAAGAAACGCCACGTCGATATGCAGGTCATCATTGGCAATATCGCTGCCTCGGCCGCCATGGCTGCGGAAGATTACAGGCTCCTTCATGAGACCGTGGGAAATTTCTTTCGCAAGCTCTCCGCGAAGTCCCGATGTAGAAATCTTCGTAATCACACCGTTCTTGATGTGTTCAATGAGCGGGGCGTGGACATCCGAAAGGCTGGATGCGGCAAGGTGAAGATTCTTGAATCCCATCTCCGCAAGTCTGCCGACAACCATATTCACGACCTTGTCTCCGCTTCTGAAATGGTGGTGGAAAGAAATCGTCATTCCGTCCTTAAGGCCGCTGAGCCTGATGGCGTCGTCCAATGTAACCACCTTGGATTTGACCTTCTGGAGGTCTTTGCGGAATGTAGTGTTCTTCGGAGTCTCCCCTGAATACACTTTCTTACCCATCAATGCAGCTTCCTTGTTGATAAGCGCTGCTCTTTCTTTTATGTTACTCATAAACTTCCTCCTTTGTTAAAATGCCTGAAGCAATGGCAAGGTCGATGGTGCGCTGCGCCCTGATCAAGACCGGACGGTCAACCATCTTACCGTTTACCGCAATCACGCCGGAACCGCGTTTCTCGGCTTCCTTGATGGCGGCAATGATCTTCTTCGCCTTTTCAATTTCTTTTTCGGTCGGTGCAAATACCTCGTTTACGATATGAATCTGACGAGGATTGATGATGGATTTGCCGTCGAATCCGAGTGTCTTGATGAGTTCGACCTCCTTGCGGAAGGTTTCCATGTCATCAAGGTTTGAATATACGGTATCCAGCGCATCAATGCCGGCAGCTCTTGCCGCCACCACGATGGTCTCACGGGCGTAAAGGAGTTCGGCTCCGCCCGGAGTACGCTGTGTCTTGAGATTGGCGCAATAGTCCTCGGCACCAAGTGCGATACCCATCATTCTCTTGGAAGCTTTGGCAATCGCAAATGCGTTGCAGATACCCTCGGCGCTTTCGATAGCCGCCATCATACGGGTCCTGCCGAGACATCCCAATTCTTTTTCCACTTTCTCTATCTCAGCCTCAAGTTCGCGGACCTCATCGGCCGTCTCGGTCTTGGGCATACGGATTACATGGACTCCGGCCTTCACGACAGCCTCGACATCCTTGCGTCCGTAAGGAGTGCTGAGTGGATTGATACGGACAACCATTTCCGTGTCGCCGAAATCAATTGACTTCAATGCATTGTAGACAAGCAGACGGGCTGCGTCTTTTTCTGCCATGGTAACAGAATCCTCCAGGTCGAGCATAATCGAGTCCGGCCCGTAAATAAAGGCATCCTGCATCATTCCGGGGTTGTTTCCCGGAACGAACATCATTGTTCTTCTCAATCTTTCCATAATCGTAAAGGATTACTAAGCCCAAACATCTTTACCTGTAGCGCGCACGGCTGCCGCTGTCACCCTCGCACGGATCGTGCAATCGCGGGCACCCTTGTCCACCGCCTTGACATCAGCATCCTCAAGACCGAAACCGGTAAGGGTCTCCTCAATGACCTTACGTATCTGACGGCCGAACTGTGCGGCCACAGTGCTGTCAAGGTCAATGTGCAAACCTTTCGTTTCCGCCGGGGCTATCTGGATCATTATGTCTCCTGACTCCAGTGTTCCGGCTACAGCATTTTTAACTTCCATAGCAAAATGTGTAATACAAGTCATTAGTTCCCTGATTTCTCAGGATTTTATTAATAATTATGTGTCAATCTCAAACACAATTCACCTAACGAGGCTACAATTTATAATATTTTTGTAAATATAACAAAAAAACTATAACTTTTTGTAATTGATTCAATATTTCGCCAAATTTAGAAACACTTTCCCGATTAAAAAAATTATAAAAGGAAAAATGGAGTTCATCTGAGATCTGTCACTACCCAGGAAGAATCAGATTTCTTCTCGGCGAAACGGAAATCCGAGATGGGCTTCAAAGAGGAAAAGGTCATGGACGGTATGGCAAATTCCGTTACCAGGCCGTCGTTGGCTTTTATGGAGGCCTTGAAAATGAGAGGAATATCAGCCGTGGTGAACCACACTGTCAGCGACGAAATGCCGAGTTTGTCTGTAAGCGGCACCAGTTCCACCTTGTCCAAAGACTTGCCTGATTCGGTGACACGGACAGATGTGCCGACTTTGAAATGCTTGTCCAACTCGCTGATTATCAATGCAGGATCCATGGAAACAGCCATGCCGGAACCGTCATCTACAGATTCAATGACAAGTTCCCGGGAATCCTCATCGGCGGTCCATCGGGTCACACCGTCGCAGTAAATTTCAATGTTGCCGAACGAGGTCACGAAAGCATTGCCCTGGACGGTCACTTCACCGATGCCTTTCACGGGGACTTGCGACTTGGTCACGAACGAATACGGGAACTTCACGCATTTGCCGGAAACGGCCGCGGAGAATCGCTGCACCGCCGTCTGCGCAGAAACATTGAAAGCGACAGCAAGGGCCGCCATTGCCATGAGAAACCTCATAATATAACCGTTATGAATTGGCCTTCAGTTCTTTAAGTCGCAGATCCAGCTCTTCCAGACTGGATATCAGCACCTGACGCGGCTTGGAACCTTCCTGAGGTCCGACTACGCCGGCAGCTTCGAGCTGGTCCATGACTCTACCGGCTTTAGCATAACCCATGCCAAGGCGGCGCTGAAGATCGGATGTGGAGCCGCGCTGGTTGGCGACGACCATTCTCGCAGCCTCCTCGAAACGCTCATCCAGGTCATTCATATCCAATGCGCCGGTTCCATCTTCAGTCTTGCCCTCATCAGGATCAGGCAGATAGTATGGTACATTGTAACTCTTCTTATAACCCGTCTGGGATGCGATTTCCTTGGTGATGGCAGAAATTTCACCGCTCTCGATAAGCGCGCATTGGACACGTACCAATTCAGCTCCGGCATAATAGATCATATCGCCGCGTCCGATAAGGGTCTCGGCTCCGGTCTTGTCCAGAATCGTCTGAGAATCAGTGCGGGAGAACACACGGAACGCAATTCGCGTAGGGAAATTGGCCTTGATGATACCGGTGATGATGTCGACGGAAGGTCGCTGGGTGGCCAGTACGATGTGGATTCCCGCGGCACGGCCTTTCTGGGCCAGACGTATGATGGACTTGGAAATGCTGTTGGCCAGCTTCCTGTCCTCGCCTCCTGCACCGCTGGACATCACCAGATCGGCATACTCATCTATCACAGTCACGATGTATGGCAGGAAATGATGGCCTTCGGTAGGAAGAAGATGGCGGTCGCGATACTTGTCATTATATAATGTAATCTTGCTGACCTCCGCCTTGCTCATCAGTTCGTAGCGGGCGTCCATCTCGATGCAGAGAGACCTGAGAATCGCGTCCGCATCGGCAGCTTTCTTCACGATGGCATTCGACATTTCCTCGGATTCGCTGGCCGCCGTAGGAAGAACCGCCAGATAATGGTGAAGAAGTTTCGCATAAGCGGAGAACTCCACCATCTTAGGGTCAACGAATACAAGTTTCAGTTCCGAAGGGTGCTTCGAGTAAAGCAGCGACGTTATCAACACGTTCAGTCCCACCGACTTGCCCTGTTTCGTCGCACCAGCCACAAGAAGATGCGGAGCCTCCGCCAGGTCGAACACCTTCACTTTCTGGGTCAATGTCGCATAACCTATGGCTACCGGCAGTTCCGCCTTGCTGTTGCGGAACTCGTCATCGTTAAGCATGGCCTTCAACGGCACTACCGAAGCGGAATCATTCGGCACCTCAATGCCGATGGAGTCGCGTAGCTGCACCATACGTATCTTAGTGGCATTCAATGCCATGGCAATTTCCTTGTTGAGACCTTCGATTGCCGAAATCTTCACGCCGCTTGCAGGGAATACCTTATATAATGTAATGGTAGGTCCCACGACGGCAGTAACTTTCTCCACGCCGATCTTATAGGTTTCAAGTGTAGCCCTGATCTTGAAATTATTACGCTTGAGTTCCTCGGAAGAGACGCTGTGGACCATGTCGGAGTAGTCATTCAGCAGGTCCAACGACGGAAATTTGTAGTTCTCCAGTTCCTCGCGTACATCAATGCGCGGCAAATCCCTGGTCACATCCGTGGAGATGTCATCGCCATGCTGGATGGTGAAATTATCCGGCTTGGGCTGTGGTGCAGGCGACGGCTTAGGCTCAACTACCGGCGCAACAGGCTGAGGTTCAGGAATTACAGACTCCTCCGGTTCCGGTTCTTCCTCTATCGGATTTTCCGGTTCCGTAACAGGTTCCGCCTCCTGCCCGTCTTCCGTACGGGTCTCATCTTTCCTGAAGAAATTGAATGTCTTCTTGTCCTGCTCCTCTCCGGATTCTTCATCCGTAGCGGTGATACCCTCACCGACATTGACAAACCATGCAGAGAACCTCCTGCTGACGAAGAATGTCCATACGATGCAGAAAATCACCAATATGAAGAAGGTGACGATGCTGCCGACCATGGTCTCCATCCATTTGATGCCCTGAAGTCCGCATTCGCCGCCGAGACTGCCTCCCAGCGTGTTCTCCAGCCCTGTCCTCAACGAGAAATAGGCCAGCACGAACGACATCAGCACCGCTGCCACGATGGCGAGGACCAATGATTTTATGACGGAGAATTTTCTTTCGCCGAAGACAAGACGGATTGACAGAATCACGAGTGCCACCACCACAGCGAAAGCACCCAGACCGAACAAGTCATTGACCAGGAACGCCGAAAGGCGCAGCCCCAGCTTGCCGCCGAAATTGGCAGCGACGGAAGCGGTGGAATCCATCATTCCGGGGTCCAAGAGAAGGCTCTGATCCTGCTTCCAGGTGAACACATACGAAATGCAGCTGACCAGTGCCAACAATGTGAAAGCACTGACAGCCAAACCGATGAACCGGCGGAGCATCACTCTCCGGTTATCGAAATAGTCCTTGATTCTGGCGAAAAAACCCGGCATATCGGAAAATCTCCTATCGTTTCTGCTTGCCGTTGTTGCGATACATGCGCCTCTGTCCGTTTCCTCCGGACTTTCTGACCGTGGCGAAATCCAAGTTCATTCCCGGTCTGGAGAAATTGGAATCAGATGATATTCTGGACAATACGAGCCCGTCCGGGACACGGATCCGGTAGTCGGACAACTTCTCGATATCATTGAAAATAGTCTCGTCAGCAACGCTGTCCTTGTTCCAGATCAGATACTGCTGTCTCATGTACATTGCCAGCGACCTGATCATGGCGGTTTTCTGCTCGCCGTCAGGCTCTCCTGCGATCAAGTCAATGATACTCTCGATGTTACGTCCGTAATGGTTCGCACGGATAGGCTTCTTTTTCAGCGGGATGATGTCCGGACGGGTCTTGCGCTGCTCAGGAGACGGCACCGGGTATGGGGCATCCACATCCAGGTCGTAATCAGCCATGATGAAAAGATGGTCCCACAGCTTATGCTCCCAATTGTCTTCGGAATGCACCTGCGGATTCAATATTTCCATCACACGGATAACGGCCTTGGCCTGCTCGGTACGCTTGTCCCTGTCCTTTACAGCCTTCACTTCCTCCACCATCTTCAGCACATTGCGGCCATACTCAGGCATCGAAAGTTTTTCCCTTTCCGTATTGTAGTCAAGGACAATAGGATTCTCCTCATAATATTTGTCTACCATAAATACTTTGTGTTTAATCCGTAAAGATACAACAAAAAGTTGAGAATCAGTAACATTTGGTAATCTGTGGAATATGAAGTAACTTTGTCCGATTTTTGATTTATTTTTATAAAAACAACATTTAACCCTCTGATTACCAAATAATTACGAGGACACCTTTACTGCCTTTATGAATAATTAAGGTTAGTATATTACACTTTTTTGAGGGATTTTATAGGCCAATATAGTTCAATGTCAATGTTCCGTCACATACATGCGTCCGGAGGCAACGCTTTCTGCGCCGCCTGGCTGATGCTGTGCGTGTCAGTATCCTACGGCTGCCACAGGAGGCCGCTGGAGGACCCGGAATATCTGACGAAGGTCAATGTCGAGGTCAACATTGACAATATCCATAATGTGACGTGCGACATTTACAATCCCAAGGTCCAGGCCCCTGTTATCGAGCCGGAGATGATGCATGTCATTTTCTTCGACAAGAAGGACAATGTCGCTGCCGAGACTTTCATCACGGATGTTTCCACTGCCGAAAACGGGAGGCGGGTGATTTCCGGCGAGTTTTCCATAATTCCGGGAAGGTACAAGATGCTGATTTATGACTACGGCACGGATGACACTATCATAAAGGATTATCATTCATGGGACAATGCTTGTGCCTATACGGATATGGTTGCGTCCTATATAGCGAACCAGTATTCTTCCAATGGTGAGGTTCCGGAGGTCCGTGTGGAGCCGGAGCATCTGGTTGTCGCCAGGAATTCTGATGAACACATTCCCTATCATTCCGGCCTCTATACCATACATACCGAGGCGCGTTCTGTGGTGGAGTCCTGGTATCTGCAGATAAAGGTTGACAGTCTTCAGTATGTCTCTGGAGCACAGGCTCTGCTCCGCGGCATGGCCGGCTCGAATTTCATCGCCACTGACACCCGTGTCAATGTCCCTGAGACGTCGCTCTGGTTCAAGATGGTGAAGAGTGATGACGACGGCACGCCAGTCATCTGCGCGGTCTTCAACACCTTCGGGCGCATCGGAGGTTCAGTCAATGACTTGGAGGTCACTTTCGACCTTACCAGGACTGACGGCAAGGTTTTCCGGCACACCTTCGATATTTCAGACCTGTTCCGGAGTGACAATGCCGTACTTCATCATTGGCTTCTTCTGGAAGAGACTATCAAGATTGACCCGCCCAAGACATCTGGCGGTTATGATCCGGTCATAGGTGACTGGGATGATGAGCATAAGGAAATTGAAATCAAATAAACATATTAATATAATAAACATCATGAAAAAATTAATTGTACTTTTCTCCGCAGTTGCAGCCCTCGCTGCCTGCTCCAAGAATGAGGTAATTCCTGCCGTTTCAGGCGAGAACGTGGAGATCTCTTACAAAGTTGCCCCTAGGACAAAGGCTGATGCTACTCAGGCTTTCGATACTACCAATGTGTTCGCGTCTTGGGCTTATTATCTGCCTAGCGGAAAGAGCTGGAATGCGAACCATACAGATACTGAGGCGAAGATATACATTGGAAAAGAAGGAGAAGAGGGTGTCACCATTTCTTATGGCAATAAGGTATGGAAAGACCAAGAAACTTCTTACTATTGGCCAAAGGAAGGTAAACTCACATTCTTCGCGTATTCTTTGAACAGCAAGTCTCTGACTGACAAATCTGGCACTGATACACACTTTACTTGCCTAAACCATGAATCGCAGTATGGTATTTTTGGTTCTTTGAATCTGGACACTCATCCAAATACAGATTTTCTCGTAGCAGATATCGCATCTGACAAGACAGCCAATGAAAAAGTTTACAATTTCAATGGTGTGCCGACTCTTTTCAAGCACAAACTTTCAAGGGTCAAATTCGCTGTAAAGAAGAAGTCTGACTATCCGGGTGCGACTATCACATTGGATTCCATCATTTTCAAAAACCTTGTCAATGGAATGACCTATACTCAGTACCAGAAAGATGCAGCCAAAGGTATCTATACTCCTGATTATCTTTTCCCAGGAACAAAAAGAACTAATCAGAAATATACGAAAACTGCATTTGAGGTCTCCTCATCTACAGCATTTGACCCAGTGCCTGACGGTAACGAGATCAGATATATCTATATTCCTCAGGACTTCAAGAATGTAAAAGAAACCGACAAGATTGCCACCATCGAAGTCACATACACTGTAACATTCAAAAAAGGTATCTCTGAGACCGACAAAGATATCGCCGAGACCTACACCAAAACTCTCAAGGTTAAAGATATTTTCGACAGCTGGGAAATCGGCAAGAGATATACTTTCAACCTCATTTTCTCTCTCGATGAGATCAAGTGGGCTCCTGCCGTAGGTGACTGGGAGAATGAAACTAAAAACATCGACGTTGTAACTGGCGAGGTCACAACAAACGATCAGCGCCAATAATTGATTCTCGACATAGTTCGAAACATATCGCAGAAAGCAGGGCAGAACGCCCTGCTTTTTTCATATCCATAGGGCAAGGCTTTCTATCAGAGCGTACTGAACCATATGCGCTCATCCGACTTCAATCCTCAGTCGGAGATAACGGTCACCACTTCGTCTTCAGCGACATACCAAAGCGACGCAGAAACGTCCTCATACCCCATTGCACGGTACAATTCGGCATATTTCGATATCTGTTTCTCATATTTCTTCAGATGATGGCCGAATTTGTAATCCACCACCGTCACCTTGCCCCCGTCGACAATCACGCGGTCCGGCCTGTAGACCTCGCCGTCGGCATCGATTATCGAAGTCTCATTGAAAACAGCCTCCCTGCTGTCAGGGAACCACCCGCGCGACTTCGCCGAAGCAATCCGCTCCGCCAGCATCGATCCTATCTCAGCCTTTTCTTCTTCGTCAATGCTGCCGTCTCCGAAGCTGTCTTCCAATGCCTTGTCCAAATCATCCGGAACGGCGACATTGGACAGGATGTCATGAAGGACAATGCCTTTCAGTCTGCCTGACGCCTCGATTCCGGTCCGGCCTTCCAGAGAGAAGAAGTCGGCCGCCTCGGTACTGAATTTCAAGCGAGCTTTTCCCTCTTCAGGGTTCATCGGGAATGACTGATACGGGGTATTTTCGATTTCCGGTGCCGAATCTTCCTGCTTATCATGCTTGAACTCATAAGGCACGCCCATACGGAAACGCTGCTCGAAATAATGCAGTTCCTCGCCTTCCTCTCCAGGCGCAATTTCCTTCATGAATCCGCCGGAAGAAGGCAGATGCGTATACCAATATAATATCTGCGACATCTTCGAAAATTTGTACGACGCCCCCTCCGCCACGGAACTGCAGCACGTCTTGGCCGGCAATTCCGAAATAACCGTCATGCCCTTCTCGGCACGTGTCGTGGTCACGTAGAACAAATTCAGGGCATCCACCATCTGCATCATCCATTCCGCCCTGTAACTATCCGAGAACAACGAATCGTCGATGTCTGCAGAAAGATTCACGCGATAAATGCCGGATGCGACAGGCTCAAGCGCACTTCCCTCCACTTGCGGACGGCACCAGTGCACGTCATTCCTGTACAACGGAATCTTGTCGGCATAAGGGAATATCACATAAGGGAATGCAAGCCCCTTGGACTTATGTATCGTTATGATGCGCACGGCATCGGCATCGTCCGGCGAACTGATCTTGGGATTCGCGGCGTCCCAATATGTGATGAAATCCTGCAAGGAATTGCCATACACCTGCGACCAGTCCTGGACGACATCCATAAACGCCTGAAGATAAGGCTTCTCGCCTTCAAAGCCCGTTTCAAGTCCCTCCTTCATTTCACGGATGAAATACTCGCAAAGGTCCACCAGCGAATGATATTCCGAAGGCGGTTCAATGCCCAGGGACATTGCAAGATACGAGTTAAGGCTGTCGGCGGGATTGTTCGCGTACGAGAGCAATGCTGCCAGGCGTCTGACTGCCGGGGATGATTTCACGTCCAGCGAATCGTCGGAAATGACGGGGATGTCATTACGCATGAGTTCGGCAGCGATGAGACCGCCTATACCGTTGGTTCTCACGAGAATACCGATATCGGAATTTCGCGCTCCGGTTCCTTTCAGCCTGCGCACTTCCCGGATTACGGCATGCAGCTGGGTATCGGAATCGGCATCCTTATCACAGAAAAGCACATCGACATTGCCGGAGGCCGGATCTTTCGCCTTCACTTTCTGCGCCACGTCAGCATATATTCTGGAGACGGTGTCATCGCCGGTCATGGCATCCAGACATCCGGCGGCATAACGGTAGAATCCGTTGTTGAATTCCACGACATTGCGCACGCTTCGCCAATTCGAATCCAGCGGCTTTTCCACCGCCTGAGGGAACTGCGCCTTCAGCTTGGTATTCAACAGGTTCCAATCGGAATTGCGCCACCTGTATATGCTCTGTTTCACGTCGCCCACGATAAGATTTCCGTTGCCGGCAGCATCACTGTCCGCAATCAACGGACGGAAATTTTCCCACTGGATATTGGAGGTATCCTGAAACTCGTCCAGAAGGAAGTGGTCGTAACGCACCCCGATTTTTTCATAGATGAAAGGAGTATCGCTACCGTCAATGATGCCCTTCAATATGGTGTTCGAGTCGTCCAGGCTGAGCACGTTCTTTTCCCGTTTCAAGTCATTGAACGAATCATTGATTTCCCGGCTGAGACCGAGCGAATATATCTGGGCCTGAAGGATTTGCGCCGTGCGGTATTCCTTATATCGCCATCCGAAAAGCGATATGAACTTATCCAGCGGCGCGTCCAGTTTCCCGTCCACCAGCGGCAAAAGTGACGCGGCCTTGGTCTTCGCGAACCAGAGTTCCTTGTCGGCGGCTTTCTTCATGAAGGCATCGGTAGGACGCGCAACAGGTTCACCATCAGGCTTTTCCGCATAACTATCCACGGCTTTCATGAATTTGCCGTTGAAGTCATCAGCATTGACATTCCCCATGGCGGCCTTGACCGCTTTGGCGGCGTCGCGGACCTCCGTCTGGAAATCATTGACAATGGCGGCACAGCCTTTCTTCAATCCCGCCAACACGCTTTTCGAGCACGCTTTGTCTTCGTCAATGCCGTATCTTTCAACGAGTTCGCGATGTTCTTCGCTCTTCATCGCTATCGCCGTCTCGTACAGTTCCTTGTCCAATGAGAATTTTCCGTTCTTGAGGAGCTGCTCGCTCACGCTTTCGGTCAGCCAGGACAGGAGGGCGCCGTTGTCTTCCGTGAGGGCATCGAGAATCCTGTCCACGCTTTCCGTGACCAATGAATTCTTGTCCAGTTCGACCTGATAGGACGCGAACTGCCCGATTTCGCGCGAGAACGCTTTCAATGTCCGCTGGAAGAAGTGGTCTATCGTACTGACAGAGAACGCACTGTAATCGTTCAGCACATTGAAGAGGAGCTTGCGGGACAATGCTGATATTTCCCCGGTGCTTTTTCCGGAACCGGCAACAATGTCATCAATATAATTGGACGCGGCCGGGTCGGAGGCCAGCACATCCAGTTCTTTCAGGATACGCTGCTTCATCTCGTCCGTCGCCTTGTTGGTAAACGTCACTGCCAGGATGTGGCGGTACGCGTAAGGGTCGCCGCTTCCGAGCAGAAGGCTGATATATTCTTTTGCCAGGCTGAAAGTCTTTCCGGAGCCTGCCGATGCTTTAAGTATCTTGATCATGTCCTATCTCCTATCTTCCGCAAATTTTCCTGAAATCACACCATCCGCAGATTGCCGTGTCGGTCGTCCTGCGGAATCCGACCTCCGGGGCAGACAATTCCCTGAAAAGTTCTTTAAGTTTCCCCGTTACCAAGTCATCGAATTCCTTGCATTCCGAAGAAGACAAAATACCGGAATTGAACAACTTGGGCACCGGATAAATCACATTTTCCACAGCCTCGTCACGGACATCCTTTTCCACGTAACGGTCGTAGAGGAACAGCTGGAGCGCCTTGGAAGGGCGGTTTTTCACATCCACGCCGAAAAGGGTTTCCGCTATCGCAGGGGCATTTTCCTTATTTATATTGATGTCTTCGTCCTCGACCTTTCCGGTCTTGTAATCCACGATACGCACCACCCCCGGTTCGAAGCTGTCCATCCTGTCGATGTAGCCCACGAACTTGAAGCCATCGAACGTCCACCATTTCTCCAGCTCCAGCCCACGGATCTGAAATCTGTCGACCTTCTTTATCCGCATCAGTTCAATGTCCTTTTCCAATGTCTTCAGGACGTATTGGTTTATGACGTTCTCCAGCACCAGGTTACGTCCCGCCACCTCTTCGGCATTGAGCTGCCTGCGGATAAGCGCGCGGACTTTCGGCCTGATGATGCTGTCTTTTTCCGCGATCAGCCTGTCAATGTATTCACGCGTGATTTCCTTCAACGGTTCACGGACATTGGCCTGAACATTTTTCCTGTCCATATCGAACTCGGGGTCGAGGGCGACGCCGCCGAGATACAGGGCGTACATCGTGTCGTGGTACACGGAGCCGACCATGCTGGAATCCATTGATTCTGAGACTTCTGACTCAGGCTGGAGTTTCTTCACCGAGCCGTAGTAGAATTGCGCCGGACAGGCGAGATAACGCTGGAGCGACGACACGGAATAGGTCATTGTCCTGATACGGTCGAGGTCCTCGGCGGTCTTTTCGATGGCGGTCTCGTCGGACGGCATCCCGATGCGGTATTTCACGGCTTCGCGGGTCATCTTCGGGTATTTGTATTGGAAAGTCAGCTGTTTTATATAGCGGCTTTCCTCACCGGATTTCAGGCCGTCGGTGCGGGAATCGTACAGAAGCCACACATTTTCAGCACGTTGGATCATGCGGAAGAAATAGTATGCCCAGACCGCATCCTGGTTTTCGTATGTCGGGAGCCCGAAGCCTTTCCGGAGTTCAGGCGGGATGAAAGACGAGCTCACGCTCCTGCGCGGGAAGACGCCTTCGTTGCAGGACAGGACAATGAGGTTCGTGAAGTCCATAGACCTGGTTTCGAGAGGGCCCATGATCTGGAGGCCCTTCAGCGGCTCGCCCTTGAAAGGAACCGAAATACCACCTATAAGCTGCTGCAACAGACGGACATACGTCATCGGAAGAATGGCCAGGGCCTGCGATTTAAGACGGTTGACGGAGAGGTAGTACTGCTTGGCGAAATGTGTCTCCAGGGCCATGCCTTCCATGTCGGAAATCTTCGCTCCGATTTCACCGAGGAGTTCCAGCTGATATGAGCAGAAATTGCGTATCTGTCCGGCGTCAGCTGCCTTGGGATCTGCGATTACCGGCCTGAATATCAAGTCGAAAGGCCAGATTCCGGAGAGGTCGGACTGCGGAATATAGTACCGCGCCTCGGCTTTGATTTTCGCTATCCGTTCCTTGGCATCGCCATCCAGGACAGCATTGAGCAGACCGGATGAGAAAATCGACCAGACCTGCTTGTGGTAGAATGACCAGCCGGATTTGGTCCTGCGGATATGGAGCTGGAGGGCGGCTACATTGTTCATGAGCGCATAGACCTCGCTGCCCGACATCGGGTAGCCCATCGTGACATTCACATTGCCGATTTCCGACGGTATCGTGTTCAGGAGCGGTATCAGGAGGCCCTCGTCGGGGAGCACGATGGCCGTATCGGCACCGGGCACATCCAGGTTTCCGACCCCGGAGAGGTCTCCGCCGGTCTTTTCCGCAGCGATTTCCTGCAATATTTCAGGCAGATACTTCGCCTGTCCCACCGCCGACGGCACACTCAGGACATGAATTGCCGGGCCTTCGGCCAATGCCGCCTTGTCGGATGGTCCGTCATCCAATGTGAAGGCCTGCGGAAATTCCATGACATTCTGCGACATGAACATCGAGGAGCGGTTCATAGGGTCGCGCAGCATTGCCGAAGAAAAGTCCCAGCAGAACTCCGCGATCCCGGCATCACGCATCTTGCGCATCGCCGTTTTCTCGCATTCGTTCAATGCGTTGAGTCCCACGAACACGAACTTTTCCGTATCACGGAAGCTGGCGGCAAGGATATCGACGGCGCTTTCCGTTTTCAGCCTTTCCGCAAATTCCCTGTACGCCATGCCTTCATACGCCATTCCCTTCTCTTCCAATGCCTTGTTGAAGTTCCGGTAGAGCGGATAAAGCAGATTCCAAATCATCAGGAAGCGCTCCTTCACATCGGGGTTTTCTGCATCCAGATTGACGGTAAGTTTGCCGCCTTTCCGGAAATGGCTTATAAAATGCTGTATCGCTTCGAGCTGTTCCGGCGACAGATAAGAATAAGTATCCTGAATCTCCTTGAAGTCCGCGACATTCGTATAAAGCCGTTTCGGGTCGGCGAGATATTTGTCCGTATCGTCAAAATCGCTCAATATCACGTCGCCCCAGAATATGAAATCGTCCAAAGGCTCCGCCTTGCTGTTCAATGCTTTATAACAGTCGTACAGTTCCAGAAGGAGGTTCACCCTGTCGGTCGCAGCCGCACCGCTGACGCGATAGAAAAATTCGTTCATCGTCAATGCTGCCGGGGCAATGACGGGCTTCGGATGAGGTGAATCTTTCACGCACCCGGCAATCCATTTGTTGAAAAACACCATGGAACGCCTGTTGGGGAAGATGAAACAGAGTTTGCTGATATTATCGGCGGCATCGTAGTAATGCCGGGCAACTTGCCTTAGAAATGGGGTCATAAGAACAACATGGTTATGTATTACAAATATACGGTTCTTGAGAGGCGTTATCAAGAGTTTGGGACGATTATTGTTAAAAAATTTGCGTTAAGGCTTGCATATTGGAGAAAGATTGCTAACTTTGCTCTTGGATTTAGAATTTTTCTAAATTAGGACTACGGAAATATTAATATACAACAAATTAAAAGGAGAAATATTATGAAAAAGAAATTCAGATGTCTCGTATGCGGTTACGTTTATGAGGGTGAGAATCCACCGGCAGAGTGCCCTGTATGCCATGCAAAGGCTGACAAATTCGTCGAGGTAAAGGAAGAAGGCCAGAGAAGCTGGGCCTGCGAACATGTAGTAGGCGTTGCCAAAGGTTGCGACCCTGAGATTCATGAGGGTCTGGAGGCTAACTTCATGGGAGAGTGCACCGAGGTCGGCATGTATCTGGCGATGAGCCGTCAGGCAGAGCGTGAGGGCTATCCTGAAATCGCAGAGGCTTTCAAGAGATATGCTTTCGAAGAGGCCGAGCATGCTGCAAAATTCGCAGAGCTTCTCGGTGATGTAGTATGGGATACCAAGACCAATCTTGAGAAACGCATTGAGGCTGAGGCTGGTGCATGCGAGGGCAAGCTCGCCATCGCTACCAAGGCAAAGCAGCTCAACTACGATGCTATCCATGACACCGTCCACGAGATGGCGAAGGACGAGGCCCGTCACGGAGCCGGCTTCCTCGGACTCTACAACAGGTTCTTCAAGAAATAGAGCGACCGTGACATTGGGCGTGGTGCGTAAAGCATTATGCTATAGATAGTTAACCATTTTCAGAGTTTGCATATCGACAACTCTGAAAATGGTTAATCGTTTAATAGCCAGGTGGTTACGCTCCACACCCTACTACTTATTGTTCAATATCGGTAAACTTTTTTTCAGGACTAGACGCAGTGTCAGGACGGGCGAGGTAAGGGAAGATGAGAGTCGAACTTGGAAAGGACTGGATGCTCGTGAGAGGCGAATCATGAGGAAAGCGGCGGTTTATTCGTGATAAATTAGTACCTTTGAGGATTGCTAGGCTCCGAAGTCAGGAGACGCACAAAAACATTGGAATATAAAGATATTACGATATGGAAAAAGTCATTTTGACAGGCGACAGGCCGACAGGCAAGTTGCATCTGGGACACTACGTCGGTTCATTGAGACGCAGAGTCGAACTTCAGAACGCTGGCGATTACGACAAGATGTTCGTATTTATCGCTGACGCACAGGCACTTACGGACAATTACGACAACCCGGAGAAGGTACGTCAGAACATCATCGAGGTGGCATTGGACTACCTCTCATGCGGCATCGACCCGAACAAATGCACATTGTTCATACAGTCCATGATTCCTGAACTTACCGAGCTGACATTCTATTACCTGAATCTCGTGACGGTGGCCAGGCTTCAGAGAAACCCTACCGTGAAGTCCGAAATCCAGATGAGGGAGTTCGAGAATTCGCTTCCTGCAGGATTCCTTTGCTACCCTGTCAGCCAGGCTGCGGACATTACCGCATTCAAGGGCACAATCGTGCCTGCCGGCGAGGACCAGGAGCCGATGCTTGAACAGACCCGCGAAATCGTACGCAAGTTCAACAGCATCTACGGTGAGGTGCTCGTGGAGCCGGAAATCCTGCTTCCACAGAACTGCGTATGTATGAGACTCCCGGGAACTGACGGCAAGGCCAAGATGAGCAAATCTCTCGGCAACTGCATTTACCTGAGCGATGATGAGGCGACCGTATGGAAGAAGGTGAAGAAAATGTCCAACGGCGAGCCTCGTATGAGCCAGGACGAGCCGGGCCATCTTGAGGGCAATGCCGTATTTACATACATTGACGCATTCAGTTCACCTGAGGATTTCGCAGAGTTCTGGCCAGAGTTCCACAGCTTGGAGGAACTGAAGGAGCAGTATGTGAAGGGCGGCATCGGTGACGGAACCTGCAAGAAGTTCCTGAACAGCGTCCTGAACAAGAGACTCGATCCGATCCGTGCAAGGCGTCATGAGTTCGAGCAGGATATCCCAGAGGTGTTCAATATCTTGAAGAAGGGCACCGAGAAGGCTCGCGAAACTGCCGCCAAGACATTGGATGAGGTCCGCAATGCAATGCGTATCAACTATTTCGATGACGCAGAACTTATCGCAGAGCAGGCTAAGAAATATTTGAAATAAAATCTTTGCCATTTCGCATTTACGCAAAATGAACCCCGACTCGATTCAACCGAAGAGCCGGGGTTAATTTTGCGTGTTACAGGTCAATGTCATCATATCCAGGCGGATCGTCCGGCAGTTCGGCATTGAAATCAATCTCGCCCCACATGGCGTCGATGGTGCGTCGGTCTTTCTTGGTAGGTCTTCCGGCACCACGGTCGCGCTTGACGAAGAATGTCTCCACCGGAGCTTTCATCTTATCCAATTCGGACTGCGGCGTAAGGTTTTCCGCGTATTGGGGCACCAGCTGCGCCCCTACA
>FR882202.1:69414-72225 GCA_000434935.1 Bacteroides sp. CAG:709
ATAGGTGAAATGTATGGCGGCCTTGCGCACTTCGATGCTGTCGCCGATACGGATCATCTTGGAGGGCTTCGCATCGGAGCCATTGACCTTCACGCGGTTACCCTTGCATGCTTCGGTCGCCTCGCTTCTGGTCTTGAAGGCCCGGATTGCCCATAAATATTTGTCTATTCTTACTTCTTCCATAATAGACGAATTAATTCAACGGCCAGTCTTTGGCTTTTTTCATGTTTGCTCGGAGCAAGTCCTCGACAGAGGCTTTCGTGCCGCCATCATTGACAAAACGGTCATCGGCGTCGTCTTCCGGGAGTTTGGCCTCGACGGACGGGTCGATATACCCGTCTTCTTCCTCGTATGGCTCGATAGTGGCTTCGAGAAGGACGGTATCCCTGTCCTGGGGGACGATGAAGAAGTCGGTCAACTCGGCCGGTATCAGGAGAAGTTCACCGGCATTGACATCATATTTGTCGATTCCGGAGTCCTGTTTCTGTATCTGGACGGCGGCCGAACCGGAGGCACAAACGTATATGAGGAAGGCGTCGGAGGTGCCGGTGTCGATGTGCAGGGCGTCTTTCAGCGCGATTTTCGTCACGGTGAACTCCCTGATTGACACGAGTTTGTCCGTCACCTTGCCAGCGGAGGCGTCCGGGGCGGCAGCGGATTTCACGTGGAGGTCATGCACCTTGTCGGAGTGTCCGCCGGCAGGGATTGTCAATGCCGTGTCGTACCCGCCCAGATTTACGAAATCGAAGGCCGCTTCGAGTGAAAGTTCCTCAGTATCAGACATTACGTCATCCATCAGGTTGCGGTGTGTGCTCTTTTTGGAGGCATCGCGTCCGGCGCCGGAAGGGTCATAAGTGAAAGATGCGGCAGTTGTCATGACAGCATCTCCCCAATTGTAAATCTTGAAGTCCAGGTCGGAGGATTCGGCGATTTCGGCAATCACCACACCGCCGGCTGNNNNCAATCACCACACCGCCGGCTGCCGCGTGCATGAGACCGGATGGAATGAGGTATGAATCTCCTTTGTGCGGAGTCACCACGTTGAGAACTTCTTCCAGCGTCCCGTTGTGGCACCTTTCATATAGTTCCGTCGCGGAGATTTCTTCACGGAGGCCCATGTAAAGCTTCGAACCTGGCTCAGCATCAAGCACATGCCAGAGTTTCACCTTGCCGAGGGTGTCGTAACGCTGCGCTGCTATCTCATCGTCTGGACATACCATGAGCGGCGTCCTGCCTTCGACGTCCAGAAGCTTGACCATCAGCGGGAATTGGCGTCCGAAACGGGCGTAGGAGTTTTCTCCGACAATGTCTTCGAGGTATGTTTCCAGGATTTCGCTGATGGTGCTGCCTTCCAGCCAGCCGCCCACGACTTCGGAGTCACGGAATCCCAGGTCGGCAAGTTCCCAGCTCTCCCCTATCTTGTCCGTCTTGGTCAACGGCATCTCGACATATTTCTTCTTCCCTGCTCCGGACAATCCGGCCTCGACCTGTTCAGTATATGTTTTTCCCATCTTGCCGATGAACCAGTTTCCGCCCCATTCGGCGCGTTCTGCCACAGGACGGAACTTCATCGGATATAATTTCTTCTTTTTCTGCTCCATAATCAACTTCATTGAACCGACAAATATAGGAATAAATCGCGATTTCCTTCGTATCTTTGCGGACTACGGCATTGACAATTTTTATTAACCCGGCACGGCAGGGAGCCGTACTCGCGTGCTTCATATAAGATATATCCGAAATGGCAGACGAGAAGATCATCTTTTCCATGAACAGGGTAGGAAAGGTCCTCCCATCGAGCAATCGAATTATACTTAAAGACATCTGTCTATCATTCTTTTACGGAGCGAAGATCGGCATCATCGGTCTGAACGGTTCCGGTAAATCGACATTGATGAAAATCATTGCCGGAGTCGAGCAGAGCTATCAGGGAGAGGTAGTCTGGGCCCCGGGGTACAGCGTCGGCTACCTGGAGCAGGAGCCTCAGATGGATCCGGAGAAAACGGTCCTGGAGGTGGTTCAGGAGGGCGTTCAGGAGATTATGGACGTACTCAAGGAGTATGAGGAAGTGAACATGAAGTTCTGCGAGCCGATGAGTGATGACGAGATGAACAAACTCATTGAAAGACAGGGCGAACTGACCGAGAAAATAGAGCATTGCGGCGGCTGGGAAATCGATTCGAAGCTGGAAAGGGCGATGGACGCGCTCCAGTGTCCGCCTTCCGATGCGAAGATTGCCACATTGAGCGGTGGTGAAAGGCGTAGGGTGGCGCTTTGCCGTCTGCTTCTCCAGCAGCCTGACGTGCTTCTCCTCGACGAGCCGACCAACCACCTCGACACGGAGAGTATCCAGTGGCTGGAGGCTCATCTTCAGCAATATAAGGGTACCGTAATCGCCGTGACCCATGACCGTTACTTCCTTGATGATGTAGCAGGATGGATTCTGGAGCTTGACAGAGGTGAGGGCATTCCTTGGAAGGGCAATTATTCTTCATGGCTGGAGCAGAAGACCAAGCGTCTGGAGATGGAAGAGAAACAGGAAAGCAAGCGCAGAAAGACATTGGAACGAGAGCTGGAGTGGGTCAGAATGGCTCCGAAGGCCCGTCACGCGAAGTCGAAGGCCAGACTCGGCGCGTATGAGAAGCTCGCCAGCCAGGACGGCAAGGAGAAGGAGGCGAATCTCGAAATCTACATTCCGGACGGTCCGAAGCTCGGCAACAAGGTCATTCTTTTCAATGATGTTTCGAAGGCGTACGGCGACAAGTTGCTGTTCGAGCATCTTTCGTTCGTTCTTCCGCCTGCCGGTATCGT
>FR882202.1:72236-72914 GCA_000434935.1 Bacteroides sp. CAG:709
CTGCCGGTATCGTCGGTGTAATCGGTCCTAACGGCGCCGGTAAGACGACATTGTTCCGTCTCATAATGGGTCTGGAGCAGCCGGACAGCGGCGAGATTACCATCGGCGAGACCGTGAAGCTGGCTTACGTGGATCAGCAGCACAAGAGCATTGACCCGGATAAGACTGTATTCCAGACGATTGCGGACGGTTCGGACTGGATCAGGCTGGGCAAGAGGGATGTAAATGCGCGTGCATACGTGTCGCGTTTCAATTTCACCGGTTCCGACCAGGAGAAGCGTTGCGGAGTTCTTTCAGGTGGTGAAAGAAACAGGCTGCATCTGGCGCTCACGCTCAAGGATGAGGGCAATGTCCTTCTGCTCGACGAGCCTACCAATGACGTGGATGTCAACACTATACGTGCCCTGGAAGAGGGTCTCGAGAATTTTGCCGGCTGTGCCGTGGTGATTTCCCACGACCGCTGGTTCCTGGACCGTATCGCCACACATATCCTTGCGTTCGAGGGTGATTCCCAGGTTTATTTCTTCGAGGGTACTTATTCAGAGTACGAGGAGAACAAGAAGAAGCGTCTGGGCGATGAGGAGCCTAAGAGATTCAAATACAAGAAGTTGATGGAGTAGCTGGTGGGGGCTGGTTGGCACTGGCTGGCGTGGATGGCGGGCTTTGGATGGCTTGACA
>FR882203.1:0-4422 GCA_000434935.1 Bacteroides sp. CAG:709
AAAGCGCCGGCAGCGGGCGTTTGCTCCGATTTTATTGTAATCAGGTCAGATTGCAGCGCATCCGCGGGATATACGGCGGCATATGGCGGGGTCAATGTTTTCCCCATCGTGAAGGTGGCAGTGTTCGAGCCGGCGGCCTCAGCAGTGAGCGGTTTTGACACGACGCCATTGACGATTATGCAGTCGCCTTCCGACCAGATGACAGGATATTTCCCGCCTGTCTTTTCTCCAAGAGCAGTCCTGGTCGCAGTTCCATCAGAAACTGCAGTGAAGACGGTTTCGGTTTCCAGCTCGGGCGCGGATTCCGTGCATGCCGCCAGTGCCAGCATTGCTGCGGAAATCATCAGGTATGTGGTTATTCTGCGTGTCATTTTATAGTTCGTCTAGGGGTCCGAAATTAGGTTCGTCAGAGGGCTCGGAGATTAATTCACTTCATTATAATCTTACCTTTCCTTATGTATATGTTACCACTTAATTGAGTGATTGCCAATATATTGTCATCACCAAGGTCACAGAGTGAGTTCCAAAGGCCATTGTCCCGTGTCTGGTCGATTTCAAATGGACGGATGCGCTCCCGCATCGTCAGGAATTCATGGCCTGTCATTTCATCAATGCGACAAACAGCCATTTCCATCACGGCGTTCTTCGTGGTCGGTTCCAATGCCCCTTCAGATGACTGGTAGCAGAGCACGAAATAATTGTCAGTGTGAATGATATAAGGGGCGCCCGCATAAATGAATGCGCTTTCCATAGAGGTCTTGAAAGGGTCGAACCGGTTCAATGACGATCCATATACAGGTGTTTTCCAATTGTCTGATATCCTGGTACATACAATCTGCGGATGGAATTTGACATTCTGTCCGTTGGCTTCGATTGCCACGTAAATCCAATCGCCATGAATCATTGCCACAGGCATGCCGTCACGGTATTTTTCATTGTAGCAGACAATCCTGGCAGGTCCCCAGGTATCACCGCCGTCTTTGGATTCGATGACGGAAATGTTCTGATATGTCAATCTCCTTTCATAATAAGGCGTCTCATCAGCGAAATAAATCTGCACGGTGCCGTCCGGAAGTTCGAGAACGCATGGTTCGTAACAACCGCGGAGGACATCCCTGTCCCAAATCTTGGATTTGTAGACATCACGGATGCCGCTCCACGTCTTGCACATGTCATCAGATGTGGAAATCGCTATCGTATAAGGCGTTTGTGAACTTTTATTGTCAGAAGGCCTGATGTTCGCAGCATAGATGATTCTTCCCGGATGGTAAGGATTCTTGTCACTGAGCTGCGCAAATTCCGTATTGGAAACATTGACCTGGACCGGGGCGATATAGCTGTTGTAAGCCATGGCAGTCTGTGCCTCCGACCATGTGCTGCAACCGTCCTTGCTGATCTTGAAGCAGCCGCTTCCTCCGCGGGAATAGACAGCCATGTAGCTTCCGTCATTAAGTCGGTGCACGCGCGCATACCCGCCCGGTGCAAGCAGCTTGGCATCTTCCCATTCTACCATGATTTCTCCATGAGATGTCTTTCTGGGAGCAGGTGTACAACCAGGCTCGACAGCAGAAACGCCCAAAAGTCCGGCCAATGAAAACAAAAGGACCAAAAATCCAAATAATCGGTTACTCATCTTAGCTTTTCGTTAAAAACCATACGCAAAGATATGCAAACGATATTTTTTGCATGAAAATTTTTGACACAAAATATGCAAATTTTGAATCAATTTGCGATAACCTTTCTATTGTCTTAGAAGTTCAGCCCCATTCCGACAACCAATGATCTTGGAAGCGATGGACCATAGATATATCCGGAGTCACGCAACTCCCCTTGGTCAAAATCTTTCTGATAGGCATTGAAAATATTCTTGACTCCGGCATGGAGATTCAGGCGACAAATTTTCATTATGTTGAATTCGTAACTGATTTTGCAGCTCATGTCCCAGAATGACGGGGTGTTGACGGCGACATCGACATCAGTTCCGCTTCCTTTAAGGTGTTGGGCAAGCATTGGTCCCGTATAGGTCCCGGACAAATCAATGTCAAAATTCTTGAATGGAGAATAGCACGCCACCATGTAGCCGTAGACGTTCGGGGAACGGAAAAGGTCACGGACCGGAGCGACCGCCTCGTCATCACTCCACGCCTGTGCTTCGTCATAACGGCTTCGCTGTATTGTCAGACCGGCCTGCAGGCTGAACGCCGTCGATATTGCCAGATTTCCTTCCAACGTGCAGCCATAAACCTTGGCCCCGGATCCATTGTAACGCTCCATGATGTTGCTGTTTCCATCGTCGGCCTTGTCACCCGTCGGCCTGAGGGAGTATGTATCTTTCAAGATAGTGTAGAATCCTTCCGCCATAAGGTTGATGGAAATGTTATTGACGGTATGATACCAGTCCGCTGATGCACTGAACGAGTGGGACTTCTCTTCCCTGAGATTGTCGGCGAGCTTGATACGTATGCGTTTTCCGCCGGCAACAGCGACATGCAGGTCTTCGTCAAATGCCTGCGGTGCACGGAATCCTTTGGCATAAATGGCGCGGAAACTCAGGTCACGGAACGGACTGTAGCGGATATTGACCCTAGGGGAGAAAATCGGTCTTCGGATGAGGTCGTGTTTGTCAATGCGGACACCCCCAAGAAGCCCCCAATGTTCGTTTTTCCACTCGTTCTGGAAGTAAGAGCCGATGATATTTATCTTCTGAGCCGTTTTATAACCATATCCGAGCGATTTATCTTTCAGGTCATCGAAGTTGTATTCCAGACCGGCTGTAAGTTGGGACGGCATGAACAGCAGTCGATCGAACTTGTACGAATACTGTACTCCCCCGACTGCAGTCAAGTCCGTGGTCCTTCCGTATGCCTTCGGGTCCATCCCGGAGCCATAGTAGCTGTTCCTGCTGATATGCTGGGCAGAAACATATGCATTCCAAATATGTTTGCCGTCTTGGCTCTGGCCTTCATAACTGAGTGAACCGCTGTTGTTTATGTGTTCGGTCTGTTCAGCTATCAATGCTTCGTGTGCAGGTCGGTCCAGCTGGTCTCCACCGCGTCGGAACTCTTTGACACCATGATATTCGAACTTCAATTTCGAGAAAGGATTCAGCCTCAGGTGTCCCCGTGTACCGATAGTTATCGTATTAAGTGCAGGAATCTCCGTAAACCCGTCGCCGTCAGCATCATAACCATCCCTTGAGCGTCTCTGCCCGAATACGGACAGTCCGCCTCTGCCATCGTCTGTGACCATTGACGCATTGACGCTGGTGTTGTTGTCAAGAGCCCCGCTCATACCTATAGACGTGAGTTCATGGCTGATTCCAGCGCCGGATCTCATTGCCTCTTTGGTGATTATGTTGATTGTTCCTCCGATTGCGGACGCGCCGAACAAGGCTGATCCGCCTCCGCGCACCACTTCCACACGGTCAATCATTGACGCAGGTATCTGCTCCAGTCCGTATACGCCCGCCAATGCCGAGAATATCGGTCGGGAGTCAATGAGAATTTGCGAGTAATGCCCGTCAAGCCCGTTGATTCTCGCCTGAGTGAACCCGCAGTTCTGACAGTCGTTTTCAATTCGTACTCCCGGCTGGAACGTGAGGCCTTCCGCCAATGTCGGTGAGGAAGTGCTGGCAAAAATACGGCTGTCAATGACATTGACCAATGCCGGGGCCATCTTCCTCGACGTGCGGTTTCTGGTGGCGCTCACCACCACTCCGTCCAAAGAGAGTGATTCCTGCTCAAGGCTGAAATTCACTTCATAGGTTTTTCCTGCTTCAATATCCATTGAAACTGCAGAGTCTTTGTATCCTACGAAAGAGGCTACTATATCGTGCTTGCCAAGAGGCAGGTTTCTGAGGGCATAATGTCCGGATGATGAAGTCTGGATGCCGATTTGGGTGCCGCCTACCATCACCATCACATAAGGGAGATGCTCCCCTGTCTTGGAGTCGATAATGTGACCGGATA
The DNA here is from genome assembly GCA_000434935.1 of Bacteroides sp. CAG:709. Taxonomy (GTDB): domain Bacteria; phylum Bacteroidota; class Bacteroidia; order Bacteroidales; family UBA932; genus Cryptobacteroides. The sequence goes on from FR882203.1 coordinate 3,969, forward strand.
TGCTGGCATCCGACAGTTTGTTCTGAGCATGTGCCAGTACGCTGAAACACATGGCTATTGCAGCCACTGCCAGCGTGGCCGAAAATTGTATTGTTTTCATTTATGAGTGTCGTTATTTTAGCTCAAATAACACAAGTTTCGCAAGTCGTCAAGCTTGCTGAATTTTAATAATAACTTGGTAATCTTTGTGCGAATTTGAGGGTTGTCTCTCGTTCGAAAGACATCAATATTTACTGCATGACCTGGAAACTGGTCTGCATGAATAAGGAAAGGTATGGATTTATAACGACACCGGCGGAGCCCTCAGTCCGAGGACATGATGGAATAAAGACCGGATGACTTCAGGAAGTTCCGGTATCAGCAGTACCGAGAAATCCCGACTTTCTGCAGGAACGATTTCAGCCTGTCCGCTGTCCAGATAAACATTGGCAGATATGACTTGCAGAAGCTGGAG
>FR882203.1:4444-26196 GCA_000434935.1 Bacteroides sp. CAG:709
AGTTCAGAGTCGCTGTGACTGTGCGGTTTGCCACTCCAGGGATGAGAATGCACGATACGTCCCTCAGGACCCTCATGAACGTGGGTAAAGAGGTTTGTTGATGCAAAAAAGAATGCAAACAACACAAGCGCCAACGCGCTCTTGATTTTGAGGTGACGTGTCATTTCACCGGCAAAGATAATACACTGTCCGCAAACTGTAAAATCCCACGCCCCAGATATTTGTATCGGGGATTTCTCCCGCCGTGCGTGATAAAACGTTTTCCACGCACGTCATGCCCGAAAAAGCTGCTGACGTGCGTGAATCGCCCGGTTTTACGCACGTCGCGGAGATGACTGCCATCTTTGTTTGCCGATTGACACAAATGCATTAACTTTGTTAGGCGCGAAGTGTTTAGATCCGCGAAGTGTTTAGATCAAAGGCAGTTGTAATGGAAAGTGGAAATTTCGAGTTGAATGTTGCCAGATTCATTGTAGAGAAGACGGACATGAGTCTGTTTCTTACCGGCAAAGCGGGGACGGGCAAGACCACGTTCCTGCGAGAGGTCGTGCGGAACACGAAAAAGAAATGCATCGTGCTGGCTCCTACGGGAATTGCTGCTGTCAATGCGGGGGCAATGACCATCCACTCCTTCTTTCAGTTCGGACTCGGGCCATTCGTGCAGGGAGTCATTGAACCGAAATCTGATTTTCGGATCAACAAGTCGAAATTGGAACTGATCCGTAACCTTCAGCTGCTGATAATCGATGAAGTGTCGATGGTCCGCGCGGATTTGATGGACCACATTGACGTGGAACTCCGGCGGATCCGCAGGAACAGCAAGCCTTTCGGCGGGGTACAACTTCTCCTGATCGGCGACCTGCAGCAGCTCCCGCCTATCGCTCACGGCAGTGAAGACGACCTGCTGAGACAATATTACAAGACATTGTATTTCTTCAGCAGCGCTGCACTTAAAAGCATGAAATACAGCTGCATAGAACTGAAAAACGTATATCGCCAGACAGACAGGCATTTCATAGACATCCTGAACCGTGCCAGAGAATGCACATTGACATATCAGGATATTGCCGATCTGAACGACCGGTTCATTCCGGGATTTTCACCGAAACCGGAAGAGGGTTACATCAGGCTGATGACGCATAACCGCCAGGTAGACAATATCAATGAAACGGAATTGGCAAAGCTTGACAGCCACGCATATACGTTCGAGGCAGCTGTAACGGGAACATTTCCGGAAGAGTCCTTTCCGACGGCAAACAGCCTGACATTGAAAAAAGGTGCTCAGGTAATGTTCATCAAGAATGACCCTGAACGGCGTTTTATCAACGGTACGCTGGGAGAAGTCAGAAGCATTGACAAGAACAGCATTGCCGTAAGGCTGGCAGAGTCGGGGAAGACGATTGATGTGGAGCCGATGGAATGGCAGAATATCCGCTACCAGTTCGACGAGGAGAGCAAGGAGATATCATCCAAACAGATAGGCCGTTTCAAGCAGTATCCGCTGAAGGCAGCATGGGCGATAACAATACACAAGAGTCAGGGACTTACATTCGACAAGGCCATAGTCGATGTGCACGCTGCATTTTCACCCGGCCAGGCTTACGTGGCGCTGAGCCGTTGCCGCACCTTGGAGGGACTGGTCCTGAGTGCCCCGATTTGCGCTTCGGTTTTCAGAAAGGACAATGCCGTGGATGCGTTTCTCAGCTACATTTACTGCCCTGTGGAAGAGCTCGCGTTTTCTTCCTGCTATGAGTATTTCGAGTACGAGAAAAAGCCTGAGCCAGAAGAGGTTACGCCAACGGCTGAGGTCAATGCCGATAAACGGGAAGTGCCTGTGGAAATCCCTGACACGGCTCTCGCGCGGGAGCTGAAGTCGTGGCGGTTCGAGCGCGCAAAGGAAATCGGCAAGCCCGCCTTTGTTGTCTTTTCCAATGCCGTCTTGGCCGGGATTGCGCATCTGCGTCCCACAACATTGACCGAACTCATGGAGGTGCCGGGGATAGGCCCGTCCAAGCTCAATGCTTATGGCGAGGAGATTGTCAGCATTGTCCAGAGCCATATGGAAGATGATGACCTCGGGCGTGGCGATGACGGTCAGGAAATCAGTCCGGCAGATGATTCCCATGCGCCCAAAAAGGAGAAAAAAGAGGAACTCCGCGACGAGTCCGGCAAGAAACTGAAAACTTTTGAATATTCGTATTGGCTTTATAACCAGGGCAATTCGGTGGAGCAGATCGCTGAAAAGCGTGGCCTTAATCCCACTACGATTGAAGGTCACCTGGCACGCTACGTGGCTTCCGGAGACCTTGATGTCCACGAGTTTGTAGATGCGGATACCTTGGAGAAAGTGGAAGCATATTGCGCTGAACATCCGGACGAGAAGGCATTGAAACCTATTTTCGAGCATTTCGACGCGAAGATTTCTTATGGTGCCCTCCGCATGGCCATCGCAGCCATCCGGAAAGAATAATTCCCATTTTAGATATCCGTGAATCTCCCGTGCATAAAACCGGGCGATTTACGCACGTCAGCATCATTTTGGGCAATGACGTGAGCGGAAAACGTTTTAATACGCACGTCAGCAGCAAGTTAAGTCGTCTTGTGCGTAGAAAACGTTTTATCTCGTACGGGAGGAGGAATTGGGGCGGTGAAAGATTACCGGGGATTGAGAGACAGTGTAACAAGACTGACCGGAAAAGAGAGATAGCCTGAAAAGAATCCTTAAGATAATGAAGGTTATTTTTTGAATGTTACTTAACTTTGAGGAAAAGATGATAATTTACGATGTATTACGTCAGCAAAAGATTTGAAGTGTCGGGAGCGCATTATGTGACGACGGACCGACGGACCAAGTGCGAGGAACTCCACGGACATAATTGGATAGTGATAGTGCATTGCAAGTCAATGACTTTGAACGAAGATGGAATGGTCACTGACTTCACGGTGATAAAGCAGAACATCATGTCACGCATTGACCATAAGAACCTCAATGAGGTGCTGCCATTCAGCCCGACGGCGGAGAATATCGCCAAATGGATATGCGACGAGACCGAAAACTGCTACAAGGTCGAGATTTGGGAATCCGAGAACAACAAGGCCGTCTACGAAAAAGAATAAGGCTGTCTACGAAATATAAAAGACGAAATAATATAAAATAAAAAAAGGCGGGAAAGTAAGCCGGTTTCTGTGTTGATCTGCCATTTATCTGCGCAACCTACCCCCTGACATCGGGCGGGCAGCCCTCATCTGTCAGTATATTTGGTCTTGCAGGCTCTGGTACCGTACCCGAATGGCATCGCTGACATCCGTCGTGAGCTCTTACCTCGCGTTTTCACCCTCGCCTGCTCCAGTAGATTCTGGGGCAGGCAGTTGTTTTCTGTTACGGCTACATAAGATTACTCCCATCTGCGCTTTCCGCAGCAGAGTGCCCTTTCCTGTCCGGACTTTCCTCACCGGCAAAAGAGCCGGCGCGGCAGAAAATCCCGCCTTAAAAATCTTACAAAATTAAAACAAACCCTTCGGAAAACAAAAGCGATTTACAAACATATTAGAAAATATTGAAATTGCGACCAAAAAACACCCTCTTTCGTTTTCGAAGTGAAAACAATTTACTACCTTTGTGTTTTGAAACGAAACCCAAGTATCACAGGCGCGAAACACTGCCCTAGAGCCCGGGAGGGCGTCCAGCAAGCATGATGACTTGCGAAACTTGAAACGAAAGCAAAACGAGTAAACACATTGACATTTATATGGCCGGAATCAACAACAACGAATTTGATGTCATCATAATCGGAGGAGGCATCACCGGAGCCGGAACCGCAAGAGACTGCTCATTGAGAGGACTGAAAGTTCTGCTCATTGAACGGAACGACATTGCGGACGGAGCTACCGGACGAAATCATGGACTGCTGCACAGCGGCGCACGTTACGCCGTAACTGACCAGGAATCAGCATCCGAGTGCATCCAGGAGAACATGATCCTGAAGAAAATCGCCAACCACTGCGTTGACGACACATCCGGGTTCTTCATCACGCTCCCGGAAGACGACCTCGCATATCAGGCAAAATTCGTGGAATCATGTACGAAAGCCGGCATCAAGGCAGAAGTGATAGACCCTAAGGAAGCTATCCGCATGGAGCCTTCGGTAAATCCTGACATCATCGGTGCCGTACGTGTACCTGACGGCTCGGTAGACCCTTTCAGACTCTGTTCCTCAAATATAGTGGACGCCAAGTTACACGGAGCCAAAGTATTGGTATACACCGAAGTGACAGGCTTCATCAGAAACCAGGAAAAAATCACGGGCGTAAAAGTCATTGACCACAAGACCGGGGAAACGGCGGAATACCACGCGCCGATAACCGTCAACGCCGGCGGTATCTGGGGACACCATATTGCAGAACTGGCAGGTGCGAAAATCAGCATGTTCCCGGCCAAGGGAGCGCTCCTCATATTCGCTCACAGGGTAAACAGCATCGTGCTCAACCGATGCAGAAAACCGGCCAATGCCGATATCCTCGTTCCGGGCGACACGGTCTGCGTAATCGGAACCACCTCTACCAGAGTACCTTACGAAGAGTGTGACAACATGCACGTAACACCGGACGAAGTCAAGCTCCTGATACAGGAAGGTGAAAAACTGGCGCCATGCCTGAATACCACACGAATTCTCCGCGCTTATGCAGGCGTCCGTCCGTTGGTAGCGGCAGAAGGAGACACCAGCGGAAGAAACATCAGCCGAGGCATCGTACTTTTCGACCATGAAAAACGGGACGGCATCAAGGGATTCATCACGATTACCGGTGGTAAACTGATGACTTACAGACTGATGGCTGAAATGGCTACCGACCTTGTCTGCGAAAAATTAAACGTTGACAAGAAATGCGAGACCCGCACTACTCCGCTGCCGGGTTCCGGTGAAGGCAATGTTCAGGAAGTTTCACAGAAGATATGGACCAAACCGTCTACCGTCCAGAAAGCTACGGCGGGACGTGCAGGAAGCATGGCAGCGAAAATCCAATTCGAGACCAGAAAAGAGCAGAGCCTCGTATGCGAATGTGAGGAAGTGCCGGAAAGCGAAGTACAGAATGCCATTGACAATCTCGATGTCCACAATCTGGTAGACCTCCGCAGACGCACACGCGTAGGCATGGGAACATGCCAGGGCGAACTCTGCGCATGCCGCGCGGCGGGACTTCTCAGCAAAGCACACGGCTGCACGGAACGAGCAAAGACAGATTTGGCGAAATTCATGAACGAAAGATGGAAAGGAATGTATCCGGTAGCCTGGGGCGAAACATTGCGCGAGGCAGAATTCACAGCATGGGTATATTCCGAATGCCTGGGAATAGGTAGCGAAACAGATACGAACATCAATCCTGACAAACCTGTATTCGAATAAAAATTAAGACATTATGAGATTTGATACTATAATAATAGGTGGCGGTCTTGCCGGACTCGTATGCGGTCTGAGATTACAGGAAGCAGGACAGAAATGCGCCATCGTTTCCGCAGGACAGAATGCCATGCACTTCTTCTCCGGAGGCTTCGGACTTCTGGCCAAACTCCCCGACGGCACCGATGTGGACGCTCCGCTGGCAGCAATACCGTCACTTGACGCAACACATCCTTATGCGAAAATCGGCGCAGAAAACATTGAAAAATACGCGGAAGAGACGAAAAGATTGTTCTGCACGCTCGGAATCAATGTAGAAGGAACAGCCGAACAGAACAGATACGTCATCTCGGCTTCAGGCGCATTGAAACCGGCATGGCTGACAATCGACGACATCGCATCCGTCAGCGCGAAAGACGAGAAAATCGCTGACAACGCATTGATAGTCAATATTGACGGCTTCCTCGACTTCAACACCTCATTCATCGCCGAATCCTTCGAAAAACGCGGCACCGCATGCAAAATCACCGCTTTGACGACCGACGAAATCCGCAACCTCAGGCGCAACCCGAGCGAGATGAGAGCATCCAATATCGCAAGAATCATGGACAATGCCGCTGCGCGTACCACTCTTGTCAATGCTGTTAAAGCGGAGCTGGCGAAAGGGAAATTCGACGCGGTCGTACTTCCGGCTGTCTTCGGTCTCAAGAATCATGAAACAGTCCAGGCAGTACGCGAAGAGCTCGGAATCAAGACATTGTTCATAGGCACATTGCCACCATCTGTCCCGGGCATCCGCTCACAAATGCAGATGAAACGGGCTTTCGAAGCGAAAGGCGGCACATTCCTGATGGGAGACGAAGCCGTGGCTTCAGAAATCAAAGACGGAAAAGTCACAGCCATCAAGACATCCAATCTCGGAGACATAGAACTGACTGCCGACAATTATGTTCTCGCGTCCGGAAGCTATTTCGGACATGGCATAATCGCTGAAATAGACAAAGTTACGGAACCGGTATTCGGAGCCGACGTAATCTTCGACAATGACAGGGGCAACTGGTACGACAAGAATTTCTTCGGCAAGCAGAACTTTATCGGTTTCGGCGTAGCCACGGATGACGAGTTCAATGTCATCAAAAACGGCGAATCCATAAGGAATCTCTATGCGGCAGGCTCCGTTCTCGGAGGATTCAATCCACTCCACGAAGGATGCGGCGCAGGCGTTGCAATAATGACAGCATTCTATATATCTGATTCAATACTAGGCAAATAGAACATCATGACAAGCACAAGTGAAAATAATTTCGAGCAGTGCATCAAATGCACGATATGTACGGTATATTGCCCGGTAGTTCCCGTCAATCCGGAATATCCGGGACCTAAACAGGCAGGTCCTGACGGCGAAAGGCTCAGATTGAAGAACAGATATTTCTTCGACGAATCATTGAAATATTGCCTGAACTGCAAGCGTTGTGACGTGGCATGCCCGTCCGGCGTGAAGATTTCGGACATCATCCAGGAGGCCAGAATCCAATTCAGCACCAAGAAGCCGAAACTTCGCGACAGGATGCTCGCAAGCACCGATTTCATGGGAACCATGGCAAGTCCGTTCGCACCGATTGTCAATGCGACATTGCCTCTGAAGCCTGTGAAGGCAGTTTTGGACGGGGTTCTCGGAATAGACCACCGGAGAACATTCCCGAAATATTCAGGAACGAAATTCGAAAGCTGGTTCAAGAAGAATGCGGCTGCAAAACAGGCAGCATTCAAGAATCAGATCGCTTATTTCCATGGCTGCTATGTGAATTACAACTATCCGCAACTGGGAAAGGATTTCGTCAATGTCATGAATGCCCTCGGATATGGCGTAAACCTGCTTGACAAGGAAAAATGCTGCGGTGTCGCAATGATTGCCAACGGTCTTGCCGACGGCGCCAGGAAACACGCAAAGCACAATGTTGCAGTCCTGCAGAAAGCGGTCGACAAGAACATGAAAATTCTCACGACTTCGTCGACCTGCGTATTGACAATGAGGGACGAATATCCTGATTTGCTGAAAGTTGACAATAGCGGAGTACGGGACAGTCTCGCTCTGGCCACCAAATTCATCTATAGTCTGATCGATTCAGGCAAGGTAAAACTTGCGTTCAAGAAAGACTACAAAGCCAGAATCGCTTACCACACACCTTGCCATCTTGAAAGACTGGGATGGGGCGTTTTCTCGACCGCATTGATAAAAATGATACCTGGAGTGGAATTCACGCTTCTCGACAGCAACTGCTGCGGAATTTCAGGAACCTACGGATTCAAGAAAGAGAACTATGACGCTTCACAGGCAATCGGAAAGCCGCTTTTCGACCAGATTGGCAATGTAGCACCGGATTTCGTAGCATGCGACTGCGAGACGTGCAAATGGCAGATAGAGATGTCCACCGGATTCACCGTAAAGAACCCAATCAGCATCCTTGCAGAAGCCCTCGACCTGGAAGCTACTGCTGCGCTCAATCACTAAACGACCGCTGGCATGGCAGCGCAGATAGCATCACATATAAGCTGATGCCCCTGCTCATTCGGATGCATGCCGTCATCGCAGAAAAGACTGGAGAAATCACGGCGTGAGAGGAAACAAGTCGTAATGTCGATCAATCTCACGCCCTCCTGTGCTGCAATGCGATACAGCTCCAAGTTATACATCTCATGCCAATTTCCAATCGTATTCACACTGCCACCAAGCCATTGAAGCACATTGTTTTTCTTTTCTGCGCAGAAACCTGAACAGATATAGGAATAAAACTTAATGGAATCGATAGGCGGAAGGGAAAGCATGACCGGAATGCAACCATATTCCCTGACCTTGTCAATCAATGTTTCATAGGTAGAACGGAACATCTCAAGCGTGGTCTGCGGGGCATGGTCCTCATCCGGCCTCTCCGCAACGGCATTCCAATCATGATTGCAATCATTGCCTCCGAACTCAAGGAAGGCATAACGGGAATCTTCAATCTGCTTCACATGTCTGGAAACATCCCTCACTCCGCCAGTAACGGTATTTCCGAAACGTCCATAATTTTCGATGGAAACCCCCATACGTTTGGCGCAAAGAGACGCGAAGCCCGCATCTGAAATCACATAACGGTTCCTGCCAAGATCTTCTATATTTTTACCGGTAATGATTCCCTTCATGACGGAATCACCGAATGAAATTATACCATTTCTTCTCATAACACAATTGTTACTTAAACACAACCTAATAATAAGGCTTCAATTTCCGAAGCTGCGTTGCAAAAGTAGGCAAGCACATGAACTCAGGGAAATAAAGGTGATAACGACACATGATTTGTGACTAAAGGCGCGTTTTAGTGACAAAAATTTGTATACAGTGACTAAAAAAGACTATTTTTGCATTCGTCACAACATTTAGAGATGAACGATATTAATGAAATATTCAGAAAATTCTGGCCGCAGACGGTGCACATCATCGCTGTTCCGGCATTTTTCTTCAGTTTCATGATGATATACATGCCGTTCGGGGCGTCAGAATATTTGGGGGCAATGAAGCTGGGATATCCGTTCCAGCTCGCCATGCTATCCTGCATAATAGCGGCAAGTGAAGGACTGACAAGGAGTATCCTCTACATTTTCCGAAAGAAGATCAACCGTACGGGATACTTGTTCTGGTGCCTGATGGACATGGCATTCGCATCACTTTTCATGGGCCTGTACATCTGCCTGATGAAAAGAGCCTCAATCCCCTATTTCAATGCCGTTGCCTGGGCATTCGGAACAATGACATTGACAGCAGTCTACCCATACGTGGTAATTTATCTTGCTCTACTGGCCCATCACAGAAAAAAACAGCTGGAACAAGCAGAAGAAGGTCCGGACGACAGAATCAGGTTCTACGATTCCAGAAAAATGCTGAAACTAGTGGTAAACGTATCATCCATCTATTATATAAGCGCAGATGAAAACTACGTAAACATACATTACAACGAAGACGGAAAGACGAAGAAATACGTGCTGAGGGCATCCATGAAGAGCATCGAATCCCTATGTGCCAAGAATTCACTGGTTCGCTGCCACAGGTCATATTTCGTGAACCCTTCACACATAAAAATGCTGAGGAAAGACGAAAACGGACTGGTATTTGCAGACATCGACACTCCGGAAACGACAAGCGTACCGGTGACGAAAAGATATTATGCAAATGTCACCAACTTGCTGTAAAAGAGAAATATACAATCAATAACATCATGGTCAAGCATATCATTTTATGGACTCTGAAGGACAGTCTGTCCGAGGAAGAGAAAATCCAAATCAAGAAATCCATCAAGGAAGGACTGGAATCATTGCAAGGTGTCGTTCCGGGACTGATAGACATAAAAGTCCAGATTGACGGCCGCCTGGCATCTTCAAATGCCGACCTCATGTTGGACTGCACATTGGAATCAGAAGAAGCGCTCAAAGGCTATGCTGTCCACCCGGCACATGTCGCCATTGCAAACAGCAGAGTACGTCCGTTCACGGCAATAAGGTCCTGTCTGGACTTCACGATATAGCCTATTTCATTCTTGCCTTAATTCTTTTCCGCAATCCGGATGAAAGGGAAACCGGATAATCCGCATCGGAACGATCCAGCCATTTCAAGGCCAGCTCATTGTCCCCCATCATATAACATCCGAGGGCAATATTATACTCAGCACACGAACGCCGCATAAGATTATTGGTATCGACCAATGTCATCCATGCTTTGACAGCATCATGCCATCTGAAATTATATGCGGCTTCCGATGCTGTATCCCAAGCTTCAGGAGAATCGAAATAAATCACCGTATATTGCTCGGACTTCCATGTCGGCATGAAAATCTTGGAGGACAATGTACCTGCCTGCTCTGCCTGCAATGCAAGTTTAGGCCAAAGCATGTCTGCCACATCCGCCCTGGAAGTGTAAACGTCAGCAGCAAGTGAGCCGCTCAGGTTCCGGCTTCCCCGCCAAGTATAGACCGTATCGACCTTTCCCATTGAATCATAGGCATATAAAGTCAATGTCAAAGGCACTGATGCATTATAGTAAACGGCAGTATCAGCAGGTGAATACTCTTTTTCGGAAACAGAGACATTGCCGAAATCCGGCGCATCGAACAAGAAAACGACATCATCGCCCGTCGACATCACGATGTTCACCAGCGAATCAGCCGTCCCGTAATTGCCTGACGGATTTTTCTTCATCGAATAGACATTGACAGCCTTCTCACCGGAGAAATACTCACGCTCCAATGCCGACGCAAAGCCGCTTACAAGATAAGAATTGAAAACCGAATCTTTCCCGGCATTGTTCTCAAGGCAGACCACGGCAATGGACTTGCCGGTCAGGTCAATTCCCGCCTTTGAAGGGTGCCTCATCTCCACATTCAGGCTGAACGCCTGCGGAGCGCATGAAGTCAAAAAGCTTACTACCACGGCAGCAGCCAATGACAATGTCGTAGAAATAAACGGTTTCATAATCTATTCATTTTAAATACATTCACCCAAAAGATCGTAATCACCGGCCTGGATTATCCGGACATTCATAAACTGTCCAACCATTTCCTCCGGCTCGGATTTCATCTTTTCACGATCATAGCGGACGAGAATTTCTCCGTCCACCTCAGGACTTTCGAACTCGCTGCGGCATACGAATACACCGTCATTGTAATCATCAATGAGAACCTTGGTTTCCGTCCCGATACGGCTGTTGTTGAAAGCAAATGATATACCACTCTGGAGTTCCATCAGCTTTTTCAGACGAGATTTCTTCGTACGTTCATGCACATCGTTCTTGAAATTGAGGGCATCGAATGTCCCCTCCTCCTCAGAATAAGTGAACGCACCCAACCTCTCGAACTTCGCATCTTTCACGAAATCAAGCAGTTCCTTAAATTCTGCCTGTCCCTCGCCAGGATGTCCGACAATCATAGTGGTTCTCAATACGATTCCCGGAACCTTCTCCCTCATCTTACGGATCAATGCCCGTGTCCATGCTCCATCCACATGACGGTGCATCATGTCCAGCACCTTGTCAGCGACATGTTGCAGAGGAATATCCATATATCGGCAAACTTTGGGATTGTTAGCCATCTGGTCCAGCACATCCTCCGGAAAATCAGCCGGATACGAGTAATGGATCCGAATCCACTCTATACCATCCACTTCCGAAAGTCTCTGGAGCAGTTCTCCCAATGCGCGCTTATGATAGAGGTCCAGACCATAATATGTCGTATCCTGCGCAATCAGGACAAGTTCCTTGACTCCACCTGCGGCAAGACGCCTCGCCTCTTCCATCAAATCCTCGATAGGAACCGAGCGATGAGCCCCGCGGATGAACGGTATGGCACAATATGAACATCTCCTGTCACATCCCTCCGAAATCTTGAGATAGGCATAAGGGAGTTTCTTTCCCGAAAGGACGCGCTCATACCGGCGCTCAGGATTCATCTTGGAACCAAGAGCATTGACCACGGGGGCAATGTCCCTGGCACCGAACCACCCGTCGACTTCCGGTATCAGGTCCGGCATTTCCGCACTATAACGCTGGGAAAGACAGCCGAAGACAAATATCTTCCCTATCTTTCCCTGCTTTTTACGTTCAACCGCTTCAAGAATTGCTTGTATGGATTCCTCCTTGGCATCGCCTATGAATCCGCATGTATTAAGCAGCAGATAATCAACATCTTGCTCGTTACCGGAAGGCAGAATGCAGAAATCATCCTTTACCTGGGCCAGAAGATGCTCGGTATCGACATCATTCTTGGAGCAGCCGAGAGTAATGACCTGTAATGTTTTCTGTTCAGGCATATTACTCGTTTACCTTATCTTCTTCAGCCTCTTCAGATGCTGCCTCACCATCATTGCCCTCTTCAAAATCCAGAGAAGCGAAATTCTTCAATTCATTGTACCAGTCCACGACTTTCTTCATGTGAGACACATAGAAGCGGTCACCGTCATAGTTAGGGATAGCCTTGAGGAACAATGCTTTAAGCTCGTCAGCAGAAGCCTTTGATGTAGGCGCATCAGCCTCACCGAGAGCCTCGTGAAGTTTCTGGAATACCTCCTGAAGCTTCATTTCACCTTCGCTTGTATAGATGGAGATATCTGCAAGAGTAGTGATTCTGCTCTTCATGTCGAAACAAGTTCTACGCTTGTCGCCCAATGCTTCAACTATCGCTCCGTTACGAGCCTGAGCAATGTAATTGAACAGACCATGCTGGCCTGAAACTGAAAGAATTCTTGCGAGATCAGTTTTCATAATCTTATAAACTTTAATTAATTACTATGTTTCAATATTTCTCCGAACACCTTGTCCGCCTCTGCGGCAAGCTCGTCCGGCGTACCGTTATTGTATATCACATAATCAGCCTTGGACAAATCCAGATGCTGATTCTTAATTCTCTTCATAATCGCCGCAGCATCACAAGCATCTCTGTCACAAGCTCTTGCAATCCTGATATCCTCATCGGCATCCACCATCACCGCCACATCAAAAGACCCTGCAAAAAGGGGCTTGTCCAATGCAATCGCGGATTCCATGCACACAAAAGGCCTGTCTCCGGCATAACCGCACCACAAGTTCCCGCCCGACACATGCTCACGCCAATCAATGAAATCCTTCAGCACTGCCGGATGCACAATACCCTCCAGCTTCTCAAGTTTGCTCCTGTCAGTGAACACCAATGCTGCCAATGACTTACGGTCGAACCTGCCGTTCTCATCCCTCAGGCAAACCCCGAACAGGCTCTCGACTGCCGCACCCATTTCACTGTCGTACAATGCTTTGGCCCGGCTGTCGCTATCATATACAGGCACTCCCCTGCTCTCCAGATACCGGGACAATACGGATTTTCCGCTCCCGATTCCACCGGTAATGAGTATCGTCAATGCCTTTTTCATTTCACACTCTCCACGCAATCGAAAATCTGCGGTTCAACGGTATATCCGATGACACCGGAAGGTATCGAATCCAGACGAGGAAGGCACTGGCCTTCCAGAGATGAAATAAAGTCTTGGTAATCAACGGACAGCCTCACCTTTTCCGATGGATCATGACTGACAGGGAAAGCGCAGCGGAACCGCACCGTGGCTGTGGACGGATAGACTATAAGGTTATGCCCCTTAGGGACATTGTCAGTATAGACCGGCAGCGTCTTGCAGATTTCGACATAACGGGCTACAGGCATGCTGTACGTCACGGTCTCATCGGAAATACGTACACCCTTGATCTTGTCCAGTCTGGCCTGCCCGTGAACGGACGCGGTCAAATCATTCAACCTGAGAGATTCCGTAAATACCTTGTCAATGCTTGCGAGGTGGAACGGCTCTCCATATATCGTGACAGAATCAGGTGAGATGCGGATATCGCCGGCATTGATATGCTGAGGTGCGAAACTCAGCGAATAGACCGGATGTACAGGCACTCTCTTGTGATTCTCGAAAGGGAACCTGAACATCAACGTGTCAGTGAGGATTGCCTCAATCTTGACACCGTTTCCAAGAATCTGCGTGGCATACCGGTTCAAGTCATCACCCGTAACATAATACAGTTCTTCACCTTTCGGGTGCATGTCCGTAGAATTGAACGATACGGTCACGGGGCCTCTCTTTTCAGAACCTGCCAGGTAAATAAGTCCGAATCCCCTGGCCCGGCAACGCGCCAGCACCACCGTGGAATTGGATGACATATCTGCATGACCGTTGATATCACAACGAGCTTGAACAGGTACACGGACAACTTCAGAATAATTCAATGAAAGATTGTGAATCAGCCATATACCATAAGCCAGCAAGAGAGAGACGACAAATAACTTCGCATCTCTCCCGCTGATATTCAATCTCTTGGATATTTTTCCGAACAAGTCACGCATAGCCCGGAATCAGTTTGACTGAAACTGCCAGACGGCAGTCTCTTACTGCTGCTGAGTTTCAGAGAAATCCTTTACAAGAGAATTTCTGTCAACTTTAAGCTTGGTGTCGCCATCAACCTTGATAAGCACGGTCCTGTCCTTGATTTCATCTACAGTACCATAGATGCCGCCGATCGTGACAACCTTGTCTCCCCTCTTCAGTGCGTTACGGAATTTCTCAAGTTCCTTCTGCTGCTTGCGCTGCGGACGGATCATGAAGAACCACATGACTACGAAGATAAGGATGAGCATCACCCACATTGACCAGCCGCCGCCCTGAGGTGCAGGCTGAGCCTGAAGAATAAATGTAAGAATATTCATTTCAATTCAATTTTATATACAAATATAACAATAAAGCGGCTGCCGTCAAATAGCACTGCCGTCAATTATACGAGTCCGGCTCCCTTCTTGACAATCTTGCCGTCCTCTACCATCTTGGATATCAACTTGTCCAGCAAGCCGTTGACAAAAGAACTGCTCTTCGGAAGACTATAGCATTTGGAAATTTCCACATACTCGTTCATGGTCACTTTCAGAGGAATCTCCGGAAAACTCTCAGCCTCGGCAAGTCCAAGCGCCACCAAGGCGATGTCTGAAGAATTCAATCTATCTGACTCCCAGCCTTTTACCGACTCGGAAATCATCTTGAAATATCCCTCATAACCGGCGAAGGCGTTTTTCAGAAGCCTGGTAACGAACACCTTGTCGCTTTGCACGTCGGCAGCAGGATTTTTCTTCTTGAGCATATCGCTCTGATACAGTTCCGGAAGGCGCCAGCCCTGGCCAGCAGCGAAATCTTCCATCGTACGGCAGCAGAATGTCAATGAATATGCAAGATCGTCGATCCAGTAAATCGACTTGTCCTCAAGTATTGCAGCAAGCTGCCCGTTATCAACAAATTCGTTTTCAAATATCTTTATGAAAAGCTTGCAGTCTTCTTTCAGAGAACGTGTCTCGGACGCCATGTAACGCTGGAAATACGGCTTCTCTTTCATAGAATCAAGCACAGACTTGATCAACATGTCGTATGGCTGCCATGAAAGCCCCTTGCGGGCAAGAAGCTTCTGAAAATCAGGATCATTGTCCAGAATAGGAGCCACCTGGTTCTCCACGAATTTCATATTCGGGTCGAGATCCTCTTCCGTCGGATTGAACTTGGTCTTCGCCATCTCGATGCGGTCGTGCGCTTCCTTGGTAAGCGGTGATATGATTGCAAGCATGAACAGATATAAATCACGTGTCGCCTCGCATGAACGGTCCAGTTCATACATGGCATCATCAAGTGTCATCTTTCCGGTCACAGCATATCCATACAGCACCTTGAAAGCCTTCATTCTCAAAATTCTTCTCCCTAACATACTCTGATTTTCTCAAAAATTTCTCAAAGATACTACCATTTTTCAGAATTATTCTTAAATTTGGTAAATAAATTAAATTTGTAGGGAGTTATGTACAACGACGATTATGATCGCTCCGGGGACGAGATTTATTCAAAACCCGTAAGAGCAGGTAAGAGAACCTATTTCTTCGATGTCAAATCGACTAAGGGAAACAATGACTTTTACCTTACAATCACAGAAAGCAAGAGAAAAATCGAGCAGGACGGACGTTACGTCTACGACAAACATAAGATTTTCCTTTATAAGGAGGATTTCGAGAAGTTTGCAGAAGGACTCGAAGATGCAGTCAAGTACATTAAGGCAAGACTTAATGGATCACCTGAGGCTGCCGTCAAGGGAGAGCCCGCACCTGAGGATGTCGAGATATCTGCAGAGGACAAAGATATTTTCTAATCCCATTCTGCTTGAAAACCGACCGAACGGCTGACCGGAGATGACCGGCCGGCCGTTTTTGTATTGTTTTATCGGTCAAAATCGTTACATTTGGAAAATATTATATAATATAGGAGAATATGACCTCAATATTACTAAAAAATATCAATTGCAACGGAATCCTGTCCGATATCTACATTGAAGGCTCCAGGATCAAACGGATAATGCCGGTAGGCAGCGCCGGACATGAAGGAGAAAGCCGGATCGCATCAGGCGTAGAAGTCATGGACTGCGAGGGAAAGACTGCCATGCCGGGATTCATCAACATGCATACACATGCCGCAATGTCCCTCATGCGCGGAACGGAAGAGGACGTCGTATTTTCTGACTGGATTCAGAAAATCTGGGAAATGGAAAAGAGCATTGACGAAGAATTCGTATACTGGGGGACGAAAGTCGCCTGCCTGGAAATGATCAAGACCGGCACGACCACGTTCAATGACCAATACTGGTACTCCCCTGCCGCCAGACGCGCTGCCGCCGAAATGGGCATCAGTCCCGTAGTTTCATACGTCGCGCTCGACCACAATGACCACGAAGCCTGCGAGCTGCAGAAAGAAAAAATCGCACAGGCATACGAAAATTCATTGTCAATGAAGGACGGCGGGATGTTCGAGACGGCATTCCACGCAATCTATTCCACCAGCGAAGAATTGATGCTCTGGGTATCGGATTTCGCCAAAAAGCATAACCTCAAGCTTCACATTCACCTTAGCGAAACCGAGAAGGAAGTCAATGACTGCAAGGAACTTCACGGAGGGCTGACCCCTGTGGAATATCTCGACAGGCTCGGTATCCTGAATTCCGACGTGATCGCCGCCCATACGTTGTGGCTGACGGATAATGACATTGAAATCCTCGGAAAGCGCAAGGTGAACTGCGTTCACAACATCAACTCCAACACCAAGCTGGCATCCGGTTATAAATTCAAATACAATGAGTTACGTGATGCCGGAGCGAACGTATGCCTCGGAACGGACGGATGTGCGTCATCCAACAATCTGGACATGCTGGAAACCATGAAGACATCAGCATTGTTCCAGAAAGCCTGGAGAAACGACCCGAAGGCATTGCCTCTGCAGGAGCTCATTGAACTGGCGACAGTCAACGGCGCGAAAGCATTGGGACTGGACACCGGCGAGCTGGAAGAGGGCAAAATTGCGGATATACTCATTGTCAATACGGAAAACTCGTTCTTCCTGTCACCTGGAAATTTCCTGTCGAATTTCATCTATTCGGCTCATAGCGACTGCATTGAATATATGATTGCGAACGGAAAATTCGTGATGAGAAACAGGAAAGTGAAAGACGAGGCGCAGATTATCGCAAATGCGCAGGAACAACTTATAAAAATCACTCACTAAAATTATATAAATATGGATCCAAGAGCAGAAAGAATTTTCAAGGCTGCTGACTTCGTGAAAGAGCGCCTTGACGGGAAAGTCCCTGTTGCGGGTATTGTATTGGGAAGCGGACTCGGTAAACTTGCGGACAAGATAGAAAACCCTATTGTTATTCATTATAAGGACATTCCGGGCTTCCCTGTGTCGACCGCCATCGGTCACAAGGGAAACTTCATCGCCGGTGAACTCGGAGGCAAGTTCGTAATTGCAATGCAGGGAAGGCTCCACTATTACGAGGGCTACCCGATGGAATTGGTTACATTGCCTATCCGCGTAATGAAAGTATTGGGTATCAGCTACTTGTTCGTTTCCAATGCAGCCGGGGGAATCAATTTCAATTTCCGCGTAGGCGACCTTATGATCATCAAGGACCACATCAACATGCTGCCTAATCCGCTGATCGGACCTAATCTGGACGACTTCGGACCGAGATTCCCGGACATGACCCACCCTTACGATGCGAAACTGATTGCCAAAGCCAAGGAAATCGCTGCTGCCGAGGGCATTGAGCTGCGTGAAGGTGTTTACATTTCAGGCACGGGCCCATCTTACGAGACCCCTGCTGAATGGCATTTCTTCAGGACAATCGGCGCCGACGCCGCAGGAATGAGCACGGTTCCGGAAGTAATCGTGGCAAGACATTCGGAAATTCCTGTATTCGGAATGTCGGTAATTACCAATGCCGCACAGAAGGAATTTGCAGCCGATTACAAGAATGACGGAGACGACGTGGTAAGAGCTGCTGATGCCGCTGCCGACAAGATGACATTGATATTCGCGAAAATTATTGAATCTCTTTAAATGGATTTCGGTTTCATAAGAGTAGCTGCCGCCGTGCCGAGAGTCAAGGTGGCAGACGTGGATGCTAATGTCGAAGAGATGTGCAAGCTCGTGGAACAGGCTGATAATGAGGATGTTTCCATTATCGCCTTTCCGGAGTTGTCCGTGACAGGATACACATGCGGCGACCTTTTCGGTCAGGAGCTTCTGATACGGAAGGCAGAGGAAGGCATAAAAAAACTGAAGGCATTCTCCAGAGGGAAGAAAGTCACCATCGTAGCCGGCGTACCGGTGAGGGTCAATGCTTCCCTCTATAATTGCGCCGCAGTGATCAGCAACGGTTTGCTGCGCGGCATCGTGCCGAAGATTCATCTCCCGTCATATAACGAGTTCTACGAAACACGCTGGTTTTCAAGCGGTTCCGACTTTTTATACAAAGCCGACACCGCAATGGCACCGGTTTATGACGACGCTAAGAATTGCAGCACGCCAATGGCCGGCGCAGAAATAGAATACGCGGGTTTCAAGGTCAATGTCTACCCGAACATGCTTTTCCAAGTCGGAAAAAGCACTTTCGCCGTGGAAATATGCGAAGACTTGTGGACACCGATACCACCTTCATCCCATCATGCGCTTGCGGGAGCCGATATCATCGTCAATCTTTCCGCCAGCAATGAAATCCTGATGAAGCATCAGTATCGCAAATCCATCATCAGCCAGCTGACTTCCCGTACCATTTCCGCATACATTTACAGTTCATGCGGTTATGGAGAATCCACACAGGATCTGGTCTATGCAGGCTCCTCATTGATTTACGAAAACGGATTCCTGATGGCTGAGAACGAACGTTTCACATTGGGCTCCAGCATGATAACGGCTGACATTGATGTAGAAAAGCTGAAGACACTGAGACAGAAGACGACTACCTTCCATACGGTATCTCCGGATGGCACCACTGACGGCACCGATGCCAGAAGATATGTAAGGATGCCTGCCGGCAATGGTGCGTCCACCGACTTCGAAAAAGAACTCAGAAGAGAAATCGAAGCTCATCCTTTCGTACCTGACGTGACGGAAGAACGTGACGGGCGATGCAGGGAAATTACTGATATTCAGGTAATGGGACTAGCCACTCGTCTGGCACATATCAATTCCAGGACTGCCATTATCGGTATTTCAGGAGGATTGGACAGCACATTGGCCCTGCTGGTTACCGTTCTTGCATTCGACAAGCTCGGCTGGGACAGGAAACGCATAATCGGCATAACCATGCCAGGCCTCGGAACCACGGTCAGAACACATTCGAATGCGACCGACCTGATGGAGGAGCTTGGGGTCACGGCTATGGAGATTCCTATCGGAAAAGCTGTGGCGCAGCACTTTGAGGATATCGGACATGACCCTGCCGTTCAGGATGTCACCTACGAAAACTCCCAGGCACGGGAAAGGACGCAGATACTCATGGATGTCGCAAACAAGGAAAACGGCATCGTCGTGGGTACAGGCGACCTGTCCGAATCGGCTCTGGGCTGGGCCACTTACAACGGCGACCACATGTCGATGTATTCCGTAAATGCCGGCATCCCCAAGACATTGGTGAAATATCTTGTCGGATGGGCGGCGGAGAATCATTTCGGCGTGAAGGAGGGACTGGGCGAAAGAACTGTGCATGAAATACTTATGGACATCATTGACACACCTATCAGTCCTGAATTGAAACCTGCTGACGAGAACGGCGACATTGCACAAAAAACGGAAGATCTCGTCGGCCCTTACGAGCTGCACGATTTCTTCCTTTACAATATCTTCCGTTTCGGTTTTGCTCCGTCGAAAGTCTATTTCCTTGCCCGGAAAGCATTCTCCGGTGTTTATGACGACAGCACCATACTGAAATGGCTCGACACTTTCGTAAGAAGATTTTTCGCCCAGCAGTTCAAGCGGTCTTGCTTGCCGGATTGTCCGAAAGTCGGCTCTGTGTCATTGTCCCCTAGGGGCGACTGGAGAATGCCTTCAGATGCATGGAGGACGATGTTTCTTAAAGACCTTGACGGGCTGCGTTAAGAATCACCTCTGAAAGAGTAGGATGCGGGTGCACAATTTTTCTGATATCATCCACGGTTCCCTTTTTGTTCATCAAAACGGTAATTTCCTGGATGATGTCAGAGGCGTGCGCTCCCATGATGTGGCAACCAAGAATCTGGCCCGGAATGAAATCACTCCCCTCTTCTGCTGCAATAATCTTGCAGTAGCCTTCCGGAGCATCCATTGCCAAAGCCTTTCCATTAGCGCGATACATTGATTTCAAGCACTTTACCTTAATACCTGTCTCTTTGCAGGTATCCTCGGTCATGCCGACTGTAGCCACTTCAGGAGTCGTGAAGACAGCTGACGGAATGATGTCCAGATCAATGCCGTCTTTCAGCGGACATACAGGAACGATGCCGGAAGCCTCCGCCATCATGGTGTTCAATGCCCTCTCACCCTCTGCCGAAGCAACATGTGCCAGCATCATACCGCCACGAACATCGCCGACAGCGAAAATATGCGGCACGGAAGTCCTCATATTCGCGTCCGTTACAATGCCCTTAGGCGTGAACTCGACGCCCGCGTCAGCAAGGTTCAATGTATCTACGGCCGGACGACGTCCCACAGCCATCAAGACATTGTCCGCCAGGACTTTGCATTCCTTGTCCTTTTTAAGGAATGTAACCTGGAGACCGTCTTCAGTCTTCTCAATGGCCTGAACCTGAGCAGCAGTTTCAATATTGATTCCACGTTTGCCGAGTGCCTGTTTCAGTCTCTTGGCCATATCCGTATCGAAACGAGGAAGGACATCCTTGCAATACTCAAGCACGGTCACTTCGGAACCGAAACTGCTGAATACTGAAGCGAACTCCAGTCCGATAACGCCGGCACCGATGACGCACAGACGCTGAGGCACATGGTCAATGCTGAGAATCTCGCGGGATGTAATCACGCCCTCGAGATCCGTTCCAGGAATAGGAAGCATGGCAGAATGGGAACCGGTCGCAATGATAATATAATCAGAGCTGATTTCCGAAGTGCTGCCATCCTCTGCCTGAACCGCTACTGTGTGGTTGTCCTTGAAAGAAGCCTTACCATATACCAGGTGTATCAGCTTGTTCTTCAGCAAGAACTCGATACCGCCGCGAAGTTGGGAAACGACTTCGTCCTTGCGTGCCATGGCGCCGCCGATATCGAACCTGAAGTCACCCGTTTCAACACCGAACCTGCCGGCATTGCGCAGATCTTCAAGCACTTCAGCATTGCGGCATAGTGCCTTGGTAGGGATACAGCCTTCGTTCAGGCAAGTTCCGCCGACAGGACCGGCAGAAACAATATAAACCTCTATACCTTTGGCTGCGGCAGCCACGGCAGTCTCAT
>FR882203.1:26206-28646 GCA_000434935.1 Bacteroides sp. CAG:709
GGCAGCCACGGCAGTCTCATAACCACCGGGTCCCGCGCCTATAATTGTCAATGTCATACAGCAACTTGTTTACGCATCACCATATTTGAGAATCGGCTGACGTGCAGCACGTGTCTCATCCGGACGGCTGATCGGAGTATTGTGAGGTGCACCCTTCAGATAATCAGGGTTCTCGGCAGCTTCAGCCGCGATCTTCCTCATCACTTCGACAAATGCATCGATGGTCTCCTTCGACTCAGTCTCCGTAGGCTCGATCATGATAGCCTGGTGGAAGAGCAGAGGGAAGTAGATTGTCGGAGCATGGAAGCCATAGTCCAGCAGACGTTTTGCAACATCCAATGTTGTGGCGCCTGAATGTTCCTCACCCGGACGTGCACCATCATTGACAAGACCGTCGAAGACAAATTCGTGCTTGCAGATTGAAGGAATCGGCAGCTTGTAGCAGTCTTTCAGACACTCTTTCACATAGTTGGCAGCCATTGTAGCGAATTTGCCCGCGAAACGGATGTGCTGTTTTCCGAGTGAAAGGATGTATGCATAGGCACGGAGAATTACTCCGAAGTTGCCCATGAATGCTGATACCTGACCTGCTGATTCTGCATTGTCGGCAGAAATCTCAAATTTGCCGTCAGCTGTCTTGACAACGTGAGGTACAGGGAGATAAGGCACGAGATGAGCTGCCACGCCGACAGGACCTGAGCCAGGACCGCCGCCGCCATGAGGGGTAGAGAATGTCTTGTGAAGGTTCAAGTGCATGATATCGAATCCCATGTCGCCAGGACGTACCACACCGAGAAGCGGGTTCATGTTCGCTCCGTCATAATATAGCAATCCGCCGCAGCCGTGTACGAGAGCAGCAATCTCGCCAATCTCTTTCTCGAACAATCCCAATGTGTTAGGGTTGGTCATCATGATACCGGCGATGTCATCTCCCAGAAGCGGTTTCAAGTCAGCCACGTCGATCAGACCTGAAGCATTGGACTTCACCACAACGACTTCCAGGCCGCAGACCGCAGCGCTGGCAGGATTGGTTCCATGAGCACTGTCAGGGACAATGACTTTCGTCCTCTTGGTGTCACCATGGAGAAGATGATACTGCCTCATAATCATGAGACCTGTCAATTCGCCATGTGCACCGGCACAAGGGTTGAATGTGAATCCGGCCATTCCGGTTATTGCAGACAGGGATTTCTCCATGTTGTAATAAACCTCGAGAGCGCCTTGTACGGTAGATTCCGGCTGAAGAGGATGAAGCCCGAGGAAGCCCGGCATTGCTGCGATTTCCTCATTGATCTTAGGGTTGTACTTCATCGTACAGCTTCCGAGAGGATAGAATCCGGTATCAACGCCGAAGTTCATCTGCGAAAGATTGGTATAGTGTCTTACGACATCCACCTCACTAACCTCAGGAAGTCCGAGAGCGGACTTACGGGCCAATGACTCAGGCATTTCCGCGGCTTTCCCGAATTCGTTTTCAGGAAGAGAATAGCCAGAACGTCCAGGTTTGGACAATTCGAATATAAGTTTATCGTAATATTTCATGACTAGATCCTCCCGATAACTTCTATTAATGAATCAACCTCGGCTTTCGTGCGTTTTTCAGTCACGCAGAAGCTGACATAACCCTCTTCCGTTTCAAGAGCGGAGAAAATGCCTGCATCCAGGAGAGCGGACTGAAGCTTCTCTACAGGTACGAGCGGTTTCAACACGAATTCCTTGAGGAACGGCTTGTCGAAAACCTTCTCGAATTTTCCTGTCTGAAGAAGCCTGTCATAGAGATAATGAGCACCTGCAGATGAAAGTTCATTCACCTTGCGCAAGCCCTCGGCTCCCATAAGTGACATATATATGGTTACATACAATGCCATCAAACTCTGGTTCGAGCAGATGTTGCTGGTAGCTTTCTCTCTTCTGATATGCTGTTCCCTCGCCTGAAGCGTAAGTACGAAGCAGCGTCTTCCCTCTGCATCTTCGGTCTGACCTACAATACGTCCAGGCATCTTGCGCACATAGTCATTGCGGCATGCCATGAAGCCTACGTACGGACCGCCGAAAGAAATAGGAATACCGAGCGTCTGTCCATCACCGACAGCCACGTCGAAGTTCCACTCCGCAGGAGTCTTGACCACTGCAAGAGCCGAAGGGTCGCAATATTCCACGACAATACCTTTCGTCTCATGAACGGCGTCAGCAAAGCCTGTGAAGTCTTCGACAATACCGAAACGGTTCACAGCCGGTACAATGATGCCGGCAACATCGCCTGCCTGGAGTTCTTTCTTCAATGACTCCAGAGAGGTCTGGCCGTTTTCAACTGCAATGTAACCGAGCTGCACACCATTATACTTGGCGTATGTTTCCACTGTCTTGCGGACATTAGGAAGCAATGTCTCTGAAAGGAGGACCCTGCTCTTGCGTTTCGTGCACGCAACCGCCATTTTCA
>FR882203.1:28657-31683 GCA_000434935.1 Bacteroides sp. CAG:709
CCCCGCCATTTTCATGGCTTCAGCAGCGGCAGTAGGGCCGTCATACATGGAAGCATTGGAAACGTCCATTCCTGTCAGGGAGCATATCATGCTCTGATATTCAAATATATAGCGGAGTGTTCCCTGTGAAATCTCAGCCTGGTAAGGGGTGTAGGCTGTAAGGAATTCTGAACGTGAACAGATATAAGGAACTACGGATGGAGTGTAATGGTCATACGCACCGGCACCCGCGAAAACCTTGAGCTGTACATTTTTCTTGTCCAGCGACAAGAAGAAATCTCTCACCTGCTGCTCGGACATGGCATCAGGCAAGTCATATTCCTCTTTATATATGAACTTTTCCGGAACATCCGCATAGAGGTCATCCAGGGAGGAGACCCCTATACGGTCCAGCATAGCCCTTATATCATCCTCGGTATGAGGAAAATATGAAAAAGTGGACATCTTAATCAGTTTTAGTGTTCAATCTGTTACTTTTCAGTCATTGCCTGATAAGCAGCTGCATCCATAAGGCCTTCAAGTTCAGCAGGATCGCTAATTTTAACCTTGATGATCCAGTTCTCATACGGATCCTGGTTGATAAGCTCAGGAGCATCCTCAAGAGCCTCATTGTTCTCGATGACAGTTCCGCTTACAGGGCATACAAGGTCGCTGGAAGCCTTCACGCTTTCAAGAGCGCCGAATTCCTCGTCTTTGGAAACCTCGTCATCAGCCTCAGGCATATCAACGTATGTGATATCACCCATTTCACTCTGCGCGAAATCTGTTACACCGATAACAGCTACATCACCTTCAACTTTTACCCATTCGTGTGTCTCGCTATAAAGGAGACCTTCAATTACCTTGCTCATAATTATTTAAGTTTAAATTGTTTATTACTTCTTATAGTTTGTCTGATAAAATCTCTTCTTGACTACGATGCCAGGGAACACCTTCTTGCGGATGCGGATGAACACCTGTGTTCCAAGCTTGCTGTATGCGGTCTGCACCATAGCGAAGCAGATGCTCTTGTCCAGAGAGATGGAATGATAACCTGTAGTCACCACGCCGATCTGTGTCCCGTCCCCGGTTTCTACCGGATAAGTAGCCCTAGGAATGGCCTTGTCCTCGATTTCGATACCGACAAGCTTGCGCTCCGTACCTTCTGCCTTCTGGCGTACAAGGACATCCTTTCCGATAAACTCTTCCTTGTCAAGCTTGCAGAACATGCCGAGACCTGCCTCAATCGGTGTGATGGTATCAGAAAGTTCATCGCCATAAAGAGGAAGTCCTGCCTCAAAACGCAATGTATCCCTACATCCGAGTCCGCATGGCACTACGCCTGCATCGAGAAGGATCTTCCAGATTTCCTGTGTGCCTTCAATGGATGTATAAATTTCGAATCCGTCTTCTCCGGTATATCCGGTACGGCTCACTATCATACGGCTGCCTTTCCATTCTGCTTCATAATAAGTGTAGAATTCGAGTCCGGCAGCTTTGGCAAAACCAAGAACTTCCGTGATAATCTTTTCAGCTTCAGGTCCCTGCAATGCAATCTGGCCCCATGAGTCAGATTCATTGACTACCTTCACGTCGAATCCTGCTGTCTGCGCCATAATCCACTCATAGTCCTTGTCAATGTTTGCGGCATTGACCACGAGAAGGAAATGATCAGGCTCGAACTCCCTGTATACGAGAAGATCGTCCACAACTCCTCCATCAGGATGGAGCATCATTCCATAAAGAACCTTGCCTGGCCCGAAGCCGCGGATCTCATTGGTGAAGATGTGATTTACGAATTTTTCCGCATCCGGACCACTTACGAATATTTCTCCCATGTGAGAAACATCGAACATTCCGACCTTGTGGCGGACAGCATTATGCTCATCAGTAATGGATGTGTACTGGATAGGCATCATGAATCCAGCAAAAGGGCTCATTTTGGCACCTAATGCCACATGACTGTCATACAGACAGGTTTTTTTGAGATTTTCCTCCATAGCTTTGTGTTATTGTTATTCATTTGGTTCAGGCTTCCATGATTCCGAGGAAATCGTCCATGGACAATCCTGATATATAATCTGTCAATTCAATATCTCCGATAGCTTTTTTCAGCGGACCGGCTTCATCCGGAACCCCTTCAAGACGAGATGTCAGCAATTCATCGAGTCCGTCCTTGAGCGGGAAAAAATCTCCGGAAACATGACATTTCCGAATCACTCCCTTATCGATATCCAGGCCGATGACAATCTCACCCGCTCCCGGTATCTTTCCGGAATGACTCACCGAATAAGCATGGTTGCGTCCTTCCAGAAATTCCGGCTTCAGATATTCGGCCTCAATCTCTTCAATTTCAGCGACTTGTTCATCCGTCAGCACGATTGTTTCAATGCCGGCCAGCTTCCCTTCCGCATCGCGGTTTCCACAGAAACATTCCAGAAGGTAGTTCTTGAACTTTTCGATGTCCGCCAACGGACTGCCCGCTGCCTCATATACAGGTTTGAGGTTCGTAACATGCTGACGAACAGATGAAACGCCTTTGCTCTTGATCTTGGCCTCGGAAGGAGTAATCGCTCTTTCCAGTTCATCGAAATCAGTATTGAAAAGCATTGTCCCGTGAACGATGCTTGATTCCGGCTTCAGGAAAAAGGCATTGCCCGAAACTTTTTTGCCGTCGACCATGATGTCGTTCCTGCCGGATTTCTCCGCATTGACACCGGAAGCCCTCAGGTAGGCGGACAATGTATCCAGATATTCAGAGAAAGTGGAAGCCACGTTAGTGGAATCAGTTATGTATGAAAGCATTATATTGCCTTCATCGGAATAGACGCAGCCTCCTCCGCTCTTTCGTCTGAACAGACGTATATCATGCTCCCTGCAATACGGCATATTCACTTCGGCTTCCATCACCTGATTCCGTCCGAAAATGACAGTCGGCTTGACCTGCCAGAAGAAAAATGCGTCTTTCCGGTCCCGGCCGGCCAGCAGAGAAGAGAGATGCGCCGCCACGTATTCCTCCATCGCGAGATAGAATACGAGACGACGCT
>FR882203.1:31698-56297 GCA_000434935.1 Bacteroides sp. CAG:709
AGACGACGCTCTTTATTTTCCGGTAAAGAAATATGTACCATATTGTTACAGCGCGAGTCTGAGTCCAAAGGTAGATTTGACTGAGCTTGCAGGAAGTTTCGAACGGTTGGCTACACGGCAAGCATCCCATTTCGATGCTGCGCTGCCTCCTCTCATTATACGGAATTCTCCAGGGAGATTGTAGCATGGATCTGCCTGAGCTTCTTTAGTGTAGTCATAGAAACTGTCCTGACACCATTCCCAAGCATTTCCTGACATATCATAAATTCCAAGTTCATTCGGTCTGAATTCCTTGACATTGAGGACTTCTGAAGATGCATTGTTAAGATATGCTGCAACCTGGCTCACATACATTCCGCCCGCAAACTGGGTATTGAAAGACTTCTCGCCACCTCTTGCAGCGAACTCCCACTCTGCTTCTGTCGGGAGACGGAACTTGCGTCCGGTCAATCTGTTGAGTCTGATGATGAAGTTCTGGCAATCGTACCAAGACACATTCACGACAGGTTTGTCCAGTTCCTTTTCGCTGTTCTTGTACGGAAGACTGCCCATAACCTCAAGCCAAAGTCCTGCGGTCACCTCGGTCTGTCCGATTTCGAAACCACGTACTGTTACCTCGTGAACCGGGCTTTCATCCTCGCCGGCCATCTTGCCCTGCTCAGGTGTAGCACCCATATTGAAAGTACCGCCATTGACGCCGATCATCTTGATGGCGCATTTGCCCACGGTGATGGTCTCATTGGAAGAAACCTCTTCGCGTCCTGCATTCTTATTGACAATGGCAGCTATAACATCCTCAGGGATGGCAGTTTCCGTATTGGCTACAACTCGGAAACCGAGTCCAGGTTTTCTGATATAAGAGCTTTCGCTGTCACGGGATTTGCGTGTACGGGCCACCTTGAAGTCATTCTTCGCCACATACAAAGGATTCTGTATCAATGTATCGCTCTGGACGTCATTGAAAGAATCAGCACACCACTCTGAATAGTTAGGGTTCACCGTAATCATTTCATTGGCTGCCGCATATTCCCACTGTGCTTCCGTAGGAAGAGAGAAAGGAATCCCTGTCATCTTGGAGAGTTTTCCGAGGAATTTCACGCAATCGTCATAGGAAACCATGTCCACAGGTGCAGCCGGATTCTGGATGGAGCCCGCAGCCGAGCCTGTAACAGCCTGCCACAATTCCTGGGTGACCGGCAATTGAGAAATTGAATAACCATTCAACACCACCTGATGAATCGTCGCCCCCGGAACTTTCGTGCCTGACGGGGTCTTGCCCATTGCGAATGCATCGCCCGGAACAGCCACCATGCTGAATGCCACTTCACCTGCTTTCACTTCAGCAGGAACTTCCACCCCTGCCGCGCTCTGATACGCACCTCCGCCGCATGATACCATCAGAAGGACTGATGCCGCAGCTGCAAAAAAAGAATACTTATTCATAAATTACAATTGTTTTCATTTCGTCTCTCAAAGGTAGTGAATTTTAATCGAATTACCGCCATTTCATAAAATATCGTCAAATATTAATTTTTTTACCTAACTTCGGCGTCCGAAACGGTGCAGGAAGCACCTTTTCCGAGAGAAAAAGTTATCAGAAATGGAACAGACACCAGGACAGAAGTTTACAGTAAAGCACAATGATTTTTTGTTGAATTACCTATATGAGATTTTTCCGGGACAGAGCAAGACGGGAGTCAAGGCTTACCTCTCGAACGGTCAGGTAATTCTGAACGGAAAGAAGGTTACGGCGTTCGACCAGCCGCTTTTCGAAGGCGATTCATTGACAATATTGCCCAAGAAGGTTTCCATATATAATGAGGTCAAGCATGCGGCCCGCGTGGATCTTCAGGATTCGGGCGTGGAGATTTTGTATGAGGACGACAGCATAATAGTGGTGAACAAGCGCAGCGGCCTTCCCGTCGTAGGGACAGGAAAGTCTGCCGGACATGCCGTGGATATGGACAAGAAAGGAGCGAAGGCCAGCCTTATGGGCCAGAGAAAGGAGAACACGGTGTATTCCATATTGAGCGATTACATGAGGACCAAGGTTCATGCAGAAAGGATGAGTTCCAGCGTCAGGCTTCCTTGGAAACCGTCGCATGTATTTATAGTTCACCGTCTTGACCGTGACACGTCCGGCGTGCTGGTATTTGCCAAGACCGAGAAGATCCAGCAGATAATGCAGGACGGATGGAACAGTTTCGTCAAGAAAAGAGGTTATGTCGGCATCGTCGAAGGAGTACCGTCGCAGCCGCAAGGAGCCGTCATCAGCTGGTTGAAGGAGAATCCGAAGTCAATGAAGATGATTTCTTCACAGGAGCCTGATTTTTCCACGGACAGAAGAGGCGCAGGCAAGAGTTCGGAAGAGTGGCAGAAAGCCATAACCCATTATCATGTATTGGCTTCCGATGTCCATCCGACAGGCAGCCGCAAGTCCGGCAAAGATGAGGGGCCAAGGAACACGGCTCTGAAATACAGTGCCGTGGAGTTCTCATTGGAAACCGGCAGGAAGAACCAGATCCGCGTGCATGCCGCATCAGAGCTGCATTGCCCTATCGCCGGGGATAAAAAATATGGTGCCAAGACGAATCCTTGCGGACGCTTGGCACTACATGCAGGAACATTGGCTTTCATACACCCCGTTTCCGGCAAAGTCATGACTTTCACCGCAAAGACTCCCAAGGAGTTCGGGGTCTAGTCTCTACCTGAGATACTGGAACATACGTATATACGGTTCGCCGAAGAAAAGAACTACATCTCCGAATTCGAAGCCCAGCTTCTTGTACAATTTGTGGAGATGTGGTTTTTTCTCGTCTACAAGCAATGTCACCTTCTCATAGCCGAGCGCCTCTGCTTCATCCAATGCATTCCGCATCAGGATGCTGCCGATATTGTGTCCGCGGAATTCCGGGTGGACGACCAATGAATCGAGATAGTATTCTCCCTCTCCGGTTTCGCTGCCCGGTTCCGGCTTCTCTGTATTCAACAGCTTGGCCATCAATGCGAATGTCCTTTCGGCCGTTTCCTTGTAGCTTCCTCCGTCGTAAGAAACGATGGCTCCGGCTGTTTTTCCGCAGAAGGTGGCAATGGTCGTATTCTTCCAGGAGTACAATGTGTCTTCCTTGGAACATACTTTTATCAATGCGTCACGCACGGCGGAAATCGGGCCGAACGATGTCTCGGCATCAGCCGGCAATTCCGGATTGAAGATATCGTAACCCATGGCTGCAAGGACGGCATCGGCTATAAACGGCGCATCAGACGCCCTGCCCTTGCGGAGCTCCACACGGGGCGTCTTAGCCTCAATCGCCGGCATCACAAGCGTATTATTTTCACTCACAGCCACTTCCCCTTTCAGCCCTGTATGCGGATCCTTGTAAATTATTCCCATAACGTAAAAAAGTTAAATTAATTTTTGTGAATATAAATAAAAGTATCTATATTTGCAAACGCAAACGGGGATATAGCTCAGTTGGCTAGAGCATCTGCTTTGCAAGCAGAGGGTCGTCGGTTCGACTCCGTCTATCTCCACAAAAGAAGCACTTCGGTTTTCCGAGGTGCTTTTTTCGTTCTACTCTTTTGAATTCCATTTACTATTCCGACGTGCGCAATAAAACGTTTTCTACGCACGTCACGCCCGAAAACCATGCTATCGTGAGTAAATCAGCCGTTTTTACGCACGTCAGAAGTCGAACTGCACCGGAGAGACATGCCTGCGTCAATGGTGTCCAGGCTTTCCGATTGCCAGTACCACAGCAAGCACAGCCAGCATGAATCTAAGTAAAATTACCTATAGGAAATGAGGACAATATTCCTTTCCTTTGCAGAAATCAATAACCCAAAATAACATGAAAAAGATATTTATCGTCATTTTGACAATTTTCACGGCACTGTTCCTCAACTCTTGTTCCAAGTCCGACGTCATGCTTTCAGGCGACTGGTGGACAATCATTCCTGATGAAGTAGGAAGTGGAGACGAGAATGTCGTGATCAGGTTCGACAATTCGTCGTCTACCGTGAATTTCGCAGTCAAATCCACAAACAAAGACGAAAAGAACTACTACATGGTCGAATCTTTTGCCAGAAAGTATACCCTTGAGAATACGGCAAAGGGAGAAGGCATCATCCGCATCATTGAAAAGGACGGCACACAATGGCCGGAGCTCCGTTTCCATTCACTCACACTCGTGACTCTCGGATTGTCACACATTGACGGGACCGGCAAGGAAGTGGACGTTATCGCTTGCTTTCCATTCTTCGAGGATACGGACAAGAAGGTCATCAAGACTACGGATTCCGGATATTCGACCAGAATCAACAACTTGATAGAGAGATTCCGCAGCGTCGGCAGACTCATAAAGAACTAATCAGTCCGCATATATGACAAATCCCCTGCAAAACAACACTTTGCAGGGGATTGTCATATTAATGACCAAGATATTATCTATTCATACTTGATGCGTGAGAAATCACTGATCGTTGTCGTACCGGTAGCCTCATCATAAATCATACAAGCCAGAAGGACGAATATGTCTGAGTTGCCAACATTTATAGTCAACGTGTCGGTATTACTGCCACTAATATAATAAGCTCCCTCGCTCATATCCGAAAGAGGAGTAACGGGATAACTCGTGAGGCCTGTAGATCCAACTTCGACAGGCGCAGAAAGGCACCAATAATACTGATAATTTCCTGTCGATTCCATTTCCACTGACACACTGAACGGAACACCCGTCTTCGCAGCAATCTCAGGTTTCGGCTGAGTCTTGATCTTAGGAGATTTTTCACAATACAGAGTCCCCTTGACACGACTGCTCTCGTCACCCTTAATCATCTGCCAGCTGTAGGAAGTCCCAGATATTTTACCATATATAACCTTCAGGACCCCGTTCTCTCCAGGATTGAAGAAATATTCGAATTTGTTCATTTTATCCGGAAGAGAACCCGCATCTATGCTCGTCAGCTTATTATAGTTGAGCCACAGCGATTCAATCAATTCGCATCCTGTCAAGTTGATGCTTTCCAGTTCGTTTTCGGAAAGATCCAGATAAACCAGGCCAGGAAAAGAGCTGGCGTTGAATTCCTTCAACTTGTTCGTATTCATAGAGACCTTTGCCAAGTTCGGATGCTGACCGAATGCGACGCTCTCCAACAGGTTGTCATCCATAATAACTGATTCCAAATTAGGGCAGTTAGTCAAGTCTACATGTGTCAGTTTTCCTTCGGTAGCAATAAGCTTCTTAAGCTTGGTAAGAGTACTGACGTTCAGCGAAGTAAGATTCTTACAACCGCCTAAGCCCAGAGTTTCGAGATTCACGAGAAATTCCAAGCCGTCCGCGGTCTCTATATCCTTGGCATATCTTGACGGAACATAGAATTCCGTTATGTTCTTCACTTCTCCATAGGTAATCTTATTATTATCGGCAATCTTTCCATCGTATTCCAATGCAAGAGCGAAATTGCCTTCAAAGTACGCCGAAATATCCTTGTCATCCGTAAGGACAAGCTGAACATTGACATCGCAGCTGGCAGACAATGTACCGTCAGATGTAGAAGCAGTAATTCTCGTATTGCCTCGCATCTTGGCAGTCACGAGTCCGTTTTCATCTACGCTCGCAATATTCTCGTCATCTGAAACCCAGACAAGAGAAGACATAAACTCGCCTTTCTTGGCTTTTCCAGGCTGCACTATCACATCGAGCTGATGTGTGTCGCCGTCATTGAGATAAACGGTGACCGGGTCGATGCTGAAACTCTCGACCGGTACGCCCTTATCTTTCTTGCAGTTCACGAACAGAGGGATTGCCAAGGCAATAACCAGTAGTGTGGATAAAATACGTTTCATAGTGTTATTGTTTTAAAAATGATTGATAATCAATATCCGACTTGGCCAAAGGTAAGCACGAAAAGCCGTTATAGAAATAGGTAATTTTACCTAATTTGAGTGGCATTCCGGCTCAGAAGCGCACAAATAGCATGAAAATACTTATATTAGCAAAAATTTATACACCATGAAACACTTTATCCTGATACTTGCCGCAATCGTGTTCTCCACCGGTTTATCGCTGGCACAGACACAAGATTCCACTTCAGCTGTTCTGCAGGAAAATCTTCCTGAAACCCAGATGACCAAGAAAGAAATCCGAAAAGCAGCCATGCCTGAGCAGAGAAACGAAATCACAATCGGCTACGGCTGGGGAACATTTATAGATGCCACATTCATATTTGCAAACGGACTGGTTACGGCATTCTCCGCGGGCCATATAAGAACAGACAACTATCAGGCGCTCGGTTCTGTCAATGCAGAATACTACCGGGTTCTTAACAAGACTTTTTCAGTCGGAGGTTCGTTTTCATGGACGGGAGGAAGCGCAGATATCATTAATAAGGAAGATGTCAAGACAGGGAAGTCCCACTATAGTGCATTCGTGATAATGCCATCCGTAAAGGCATTCTGGTTCAGAAAGAAGCACGTGGCAATGTATTCCAAGCTGGCATTGGGGCTCACCATGCTTGACGGATTTGACAACAAGGAATCAGAAAGGAACTATTCGCCGTTCTTTGCCGGTCAGGCAGGCGCTGTCTGCATACAGGCAGGCGGCAAACACGTACGCGGCTTTCTCGAAACCGGCGGAGGCATGCAAGGTTTCATAACAGGAGGCTTGAGCATATCTTTCTGACAATAACTCAAGTTTCGCAAGTTGTCAAACTTGGATATATAAGAAGATAATACTAAATTCGCTTTGATTACGAAGGAGAATCGTGAAAAAACCGCCTTCAGTGTAATTTAAAACAGAAAATATGAAGAAAATCATTTTTGCGGCTGCTGCGGCAGTCATGATGCTGGTTAGCTACAATGCTTCAGCTCAGTTAAGTGTAGGTGTCGGATTTGCAAAATCTGACCTTAAAGAAAAAGCTGAATTCAAGTCAGTCAAACAAGAGAACACTTCCAATGCCAACGGCCTCTATGTCGATGCGGACTACACATTCAAATTCAAATACGGTCTTGGCTTCACACCGGGCATCGAATGGGTATTCATCGGCGACAAGAGCATCAAGGAACTCGGTTTGGGCGACATAAAGAGCGAATCCAAATTCAAGGAGCATTACATCAATGTACCGCTTAAACTAGATTGGGGCATTGATATTAAAGTAGTTAGAATATTCGCATTCGCGGGTCCTACACTTTCTTTCAATGTATCATCCAAGACCAAGACCGATGGAACCGCATTAGGCACAACCAGCAGCACGACCGTGGACACCAAGGACTTCTTCGAGAAACTCGGCGGCAAATATGGCTACTTCGACCTCATGCTCGGCGGTGGCGTCGGTGTGGACGTATTGAACAAAATCAGAGTCAAGTTCGCTTACGACTGGGGTCTTGTCAACAGAGGAAACGACGATATCAAGCTCCACAGACAGCAGCTTAAATTAGGTGTCGCTTACTTGTTCTAAAAATCATTGACCTATATAATTAAAAACGGGCAGCCATTACGACTGTCCGTTTTAATTTTATTCAACACATCATTGATTCAAGAGTGTCTACGGCATGTTCCAAATCCTCGGAAAAACGCGTATGCTCCATCAGGAAGCCTTCCCGTCCATCTGCCAACTTCTTATAAAGCTCCGGATTCATATCCATGGCATAAGAAGCCACTACATACTCTATTTCATCACGTTGCGAAGGACTTGTAGAGAACTTGTACACCCGCAGTTTCTGATGGAAGATACAATATGTCCACTCTATCGCATCAGGCGGAATCGCGGCACCATTATCCATGATTCTCGACCTTGTGAACGATATTGATCAATATGCTGCCGAGAATTCCTGCACATATCGAGCCCATGAGAACGGCAACCTTGCCCATATCCCTCAGATGCGCCATAACTTCCGGAGACTGGTCGCTGAACGAAAGAGTATCCACGAAAATCGACATTGTAAAGCCTATACCGCCGAGGCAGGCCACTGCAATCAGCATTTTCCATGATGCGCCGGAAGGCATTTCACCAGCGTGCAGTTTGATGGCCAGGAAGCTTGCCAATGAAATTCCAAGCGGCTTTCCTATCAGCAGGCCGAGGAAGATTCCCATTCCCACGCTACCCATGGCAGCATTGAAATTGAACACATTGAAATAAGACAAATCCGGAATCACGACACCGGCATTGGCGAGAGCGAAGACCGGCATTATCAGGAAGTTGACCCATGGTTCGAGTGCATGTTCGAGGCGGTAGCTCATGCCCATCGAGCCTCTGGAAATCACGGACAGACGGCGGAGACAATGCCTCTGCGGGCCATTCGGAAATCCATCAGAAGTAGATGCGATTCCGAAATACTCCTTGATTCTCCTGAGATATTGCTTTTCCTTGCGGAAGAAATACGCTTCCGGGAAACGTGGCGCCATCGGGACGAGGAACGCCATTACCACGCCCGACATTGTGGAATGGATTCCTGCATAATAGAACAGGCTCCAGATGACAAATGCCGGCACAAGATAACACCACATGCGTTTTTCGCCCAGTTTGTTGAGAAGGACCACGAAAGCGACAAGCACGACGGCGATGCCGAGGAGCAGGAAATTGATTTTCCCGCCGTAGAACAATGCCACCACGAGTATCGCAATCAGGTCATCTGCAATGGCCAACGCGGTCAGAAACACCTTCAATGAAACCGGAACCCTGTCTCCGAGAATGGAAAGGATGCCGACTGCAAAGGCAATGTCGGTAGCCGTAGGGATTCCCCAGCCGGAAGCGGCTGCAGTGCCATGATTGATGCCGAAGAAAATCAGCGCCGGCATAACCACGCCGCCGAAAGCGGCAATGACCGGGAGCAATGCTTTCTTCACACTGGAAAGTTCTCCGACCTTCATTTCCCTGCGGATTTCCAGACCTACGGAGAAGAAGAACACCGTCATCAATATGTCATTGATGAAACTCTCCACGGTCATGCCGCGCGGGAAGAAAATACCACTGCCGTCAGGAGACTTGAAGAATATGGAAACATTGGTTTCCAATACATTGTGATAAATATCCCTTGTGAACGGCAAGTTCGCGAGGAGCATTGCGATGATGACGCAGGTCAGCAGGATAACGCCCTGCGCCCACGGCTGTTTGATGAAGGCGCGCCTTCTGAGATCCATATTCCTGACCCCTTTGGTCCAGGTATAAATAGGAATAAGCATAACAATTATTAATTTTTACAAATTCCTGCCCAGCAACGATGCCAGGTTTTGTTTCACATTTTCAATATTATCGAAACGTATCGCATTGATACCCAATGCTTCGGCAACTTTCACATTGTCGGCATTGTCGTCGAGGAAGACGCACTCCCCCGGTACCAGTCCATATCTTTCCAGAAGAATCCTGTAGATTTTCGGATCCGGTTTGGCAACCTTTTCATCGCCGGAAACCACGATACCGTCGAAGAGCCCGAAGAAATCATAATTGGAAAAGGCGTAGCCGATCTTTTCTGCCGACCAGTTCGTCAGGCCGTAGATGCCATAGCCCAGCGACTTGAGTTCCTTCAGAAGGGCAATGCTTTCCGGGAAC
This sequence comes from Bacteroides sp. CAG:709, assembly GCA_000434935.1. GTDB lineage: Bacteria > Bacteroidota > Bacteroidia > Bacteroidales > UBA932 > Cryptobacteroides. The sequence goes on from FR882203.1 coordinate 41,248, forward strand.
TCGCATTTCAGCATCTTGTACCAATATTCGTCATACATCCGGATGGCTTCGGAATACTGAGGATACTGGGCCTGAAGGAGTTTCACGGCCTCTGCAAAAGGGCGTCCGGCATCCTGCTGAACGTTCCATTCGCTGTTACAAATCTCTGAGAGGAAATACTCCATTTCCTTCTCATCCTTGAAATAATCCTTGTAGAGATACCTTGGATTCCAATCCAGGAGGACACCTCCGAAATCAAATACTATATTCTTTATTGCACTCATACTCAGATAAATCTGTTCTGTTCTTCGGAGAAAGAAAACCCGGCGGCGGCAAGTTTCGTTTCCAGTTCCTTGCGGTCCTTATGATAGTAGTCGCAAATCTGGTCCAGATTGTCAAACTCTTCGTCACGAAGGAGAAAATTGATCGCCGAGGCCAGCATCGGCATGTCATATTCAGGAAGATGTTCCATAATTCATTAAGTTTTCCGTTTTCTACACAATTCGGGAGCGCAAATATAATATATTATTTTCCGAAAAGCAGTTCCATGTCGGCATAAAGAGGCCGAAGGGACGAAGCCGGTACGAATTCCCAATGTCCAATCCTCGCAGAATCGCTTAATTCAGAAGCCTTTATCTCGCCTACCCGCTGGATATAGTCGTATAGGATATTTCGGATATCATCCAATCGCGCTACAATTCGGTCATCCATGTTTCCAGTATCAATTCCGGCGCCTTTCGACAGAAGATTGCCGCCACCGGCAGCACGATAGGAAGTCATTGACACATTGTAAGTTGAATCAGCGCAGAACTGGTCGCCGCCGGCAAGGGAAGCTATTTTCACGCGTTCTCCATAAGGCTTGGTGACATCCACGGTATATACAAGTCCGGCTGCTGAATCGAAGTTGTAGGACCTGTTCACGAAATGCCATCCAGTCTGGAATGTACGTTGGTCCTCCCCCTCTTCAATCATAAGGACATGGCCTCCCGGCGTATATGTCTGAATCCAGTTATCATAGGAATATTCCAGATAACGGAGAATTTCATCTCCTTTCATGCGAATCACAACCAACTGATTCTCATAGGGATAAATAGTAAACAAGTCATTATAAACCAATTTTCCCGCTTTAATTTCATTGTTGAAGGCGAGGGGTGCGGCGAATGAAATCTGCGCCACGTCCGGAGAAATGGTCAATGTATGTATGAGATTCATGTAAGGGCACATCCCGGCATAAGAATCACGTGAGAGCAAATCTGTATCAAGACTTCCTACCTCCCTGAGAGTAAATGCCTTGACCTTCTCAAAATCCGGATGAAACTTAGCTTCCATAGCGGTATCCACACGTGCGGCATTGACCTTTATGATGTCCGCACCGACGGTCTTGGAAACGACCTTGCCGTCCTTGAGGGTGAGATTGATCCTGCCGTGGCCGATATTGCGCGCATGGCTGCCGGAATTGATCAGACAGATGCTGTCCTGCTGAATTGCGAGCGCCGAATGGTCGTGTGAGCATACGAGAAAATCCACACCCCGCAGCGTCCTGAGCAGGTCCTTGCCCTGGCTTTCGTAAATCGTCCCGTCACCCAGTCCCGTGCCGGAATGCACGGCCACAATCACCACCTGGGGTCTTTCCTTGGCGCGCACCCTGTCGACATCTTCCTGCACAAGCGGTATCAATGACTTGAATTCCATGCCTTTCCACAGCGATTCGTCCAGCCAGGCCCTGATATTGGCATTGGTATAGCCCAAAACCGCAATCTTCACCCCATGTCGTTTCAATATCTTCGCGCCATCGAACCAGGTACTCCCGTCAGGACGCACAGCATTGCCGGCCAGAAACGGTATTCCATTGGTTTTCAATTCCTTGGCCACCCTGTCATACACCGGATGCCCGGTTTCCACATCATGGTTTCCGACGCATACGGCGTCATATTTCATATAGGCTGCCAGGCGCGAAAACAGATGCGGTGACAACGTGTCCACATAATTGAAATAATAAGCGGCATTGTCCCCCTGAAGGCAATCGCCTGCGTCCACGAGAAGGACATTGTCCTTTCCCAGCGAATCGCGGTACTCATTGACATAAGTATTGATGGCCATCAGCGAGTTCTTCACCTGCCCGCCGACGTATGTCGAATCGAACCACGAGCCGTGTACATCATTGGTAGTCAGGAGATCAAACTGAAATTCGCCGCTCGGCCCATTTACGCACGACACCGCCGCAGACAAAACCGCCGCCACGGCCGGCAACCAAAATTTATTCATATATTCCAATGTTTATATTCCGAAGATTTCACCGGACCAGGTTCCGGCACTGCTGCGTCTGGAGCGCTTGCGTCCGGAGACCCGTCCTTCGCCGTAAGACTTTCCTGAAGGATTCAGCAGTTTGTCAAGACTGAAGATGAGAGACAATTTCTGCTGCATGCCCTCATAACGGAATCCGTCAGGAAAATGCGCGGTTATTGCAAGCCTAAGGTCCAGAAAATCAGCAATATGCGGCTGATAATACACCTCAAGCCTGTCATAGAAATCCCACTTTTTGCCACCGTCGGCCGTCACACGGTAGAACGGACTTCCTGCATACAGATTGTTTCCATATTTATATCCTCCGTCATCCACCATGTTGTAAAACGGCATCAGGTCGCGGCCATAATAGAGCCTGTTTTCAATACCGACGTACCAGTTCCTTACGGACAATGTCAATTCGCCGCCGCCCGGATTGCTCTTTCCGTTCTTGAACCTTCGGTCCTGCTGCAATGACTGGTACCAGCCCAATGTCGCCGAAATGTCCTGCCATCCGCAATAATGTCCGAAATTGAATTTTACAAACGGCTGAACCATGGCGTCATCCACGACGCTGCCATATTCTTCCGTATTGGCGAAATGATGATATTTGAAAGTCAGGCCGGCTGAAAACAGGTCGCAGAACATGTAACGCCCATATCCGAAAGCATTGAACTGCTCCCTCCTGTAAGACCCGAACATGCCGTTCCAGTCGAAGGCCACTTCCATGTAAGCGCGTGAGTTTGAAGCTTTTATCAATGCACCTTCGAGATTATTGTCGTAGAATTTCAATGAGTCCGAGAAAAACGCCTGCGAGTATTCGCCCTCAGAAAACGCCCTCGGGAACATTCCGGCAAAAGCCTGCAGTTTCCAGGATCCGAGTTTGGCGTCAATGCCGTAGTACATGGTAATTTCACGGAAGAGCCTGGTATTCTCCAGCCCCCTGTCGTATTCCGGACTTGTCGCCACGGCGGAAGGATGGCGTCCGAAATCTTTCATCATGTCAATGCCCAGCATCAACTTGTGCCGAACATTGGCGTTCTGCCTGACTTGCAGACCGACTGACGGAGTGAGACGGGCACCATAGATAGTCATTGAATTGGTATAGCGGTTTCCGCCGGCGGAGAATTCGCGGTTGTCGAAATGATAGTCGAAATTCGCGTCGTAGATGAATTTCACGCGGGATTCCTGCTGTGGCTGCGGTGCACCGAAACCCCAAGAAAAGAAGTCCTGCGCACCCGCCATATTTCCTGTCAATGCTGCCAAAACGGACAGCGCCAATATTTTCAGTTTCATAACCAGTTCATGAATATCGAACAAAGTTAGGCATAAATTTACTATCTTCGCAACCTAAATAGAGATTCTGGCATGCTGAAATTACAGACCCCGGTGGAAATTGCGGAGAGCGATATAAAATTCAGTTTCGAAGACAATATCATGCTGCTCGGCAGCTGTTTCGCCGACAACATAGGAAAGATAATGAAGGATATGGGATTCAATGTCTGCGTAAATCCTTTCGGCACATTGTACAACCCCGTATCTGTCTGTAATTCAATACGCAGGCTGGAGTCGGCAGTACCGTTCAGCGAGGACGAATGCGTCCGGATGGGTGCTGGTTCGCAGCTGTTCTGCTCGTTCAGCCACCACACCGCAGCCGCAAGGGCGACCAAGGAGGAATTCATTGACAATGCCAATGCCGCGCTGGCGGAGGCGTCGGATTTTTTCCGCAAGGCATCGGTTGTGGTCATCACACTCGGGACCGCCTGGACGTTCAAGTTCAATGCTACCGGGGAAATCGTGTCGAATTGTCTGAAGCGCGACGCGAAAGAGTTTACAAGGGAAAGGTTGCCGGTCAATATCTGCTCAATGCTGCTGAATTCATTGGCCGGGAGGTATCCTGACAAGCGTTTCATATTCACTGTCAGTCCGATACGTCATCTGAAAGACGGGGCGCACGGAAACCAGATCAGCAAGAGCACCCTGCTGATGGCGACGGAGCGCGTGGTGCAGGACCATCCGGGGCAATGCGTATATTTCCCGGCATACGAAATCATGATGGACGAGCTGCGGGATTACCGTTTCTATGCGGAAGATATGGTGCATCCGTCCGCTCAGGCCGTCAATTATATATGGGAACGTTTCTGCGACTTCGCATTGCCGCAGGCGGAGCGCGCGACATTGGAAAAGAACAGAAAAGCATTCTTGCAGTCTCAGCATAGAAGTATCACGGAAAAGAAGGAGATTTAAATGTTTACAGTTATCTGCTGCATGTTCGGAGGCATCGGTTTCATCCTGGAGTTTTCCATACCTTTCATCGTGACATTCTAGTGCACGCTGTAGTGTCCGGTAGGGAAATTCACTAATTTGACTATCTTTGTAAAAATAGGTGCACACTCTGCAGAATCAATTTTGCCGACCGCTTGATTATGAAAGAAGACCAGATACTTATTGAGCAATTGAATGCCTCTTCCATGGAGGCGTTCTCCGCTTTGTATGACAAATACGCCGGAATGGTCTTCAATTTCACCCTCTCCATATTGAAAGACGACTGCATCAGCGAAGACATAACCCAATCCTGCTTCGCTCTGATGTGGAGTCGCAGGGCCTCGATTTCTCCGGATGGAAACTTGCCGGCCTGGCTTTATGTCGTAGCCCGCAATGCAGTGTTCAAAGAAGTCCGCAGACAGGTCACAGCTTCCAAGTATCTGGACTATTTGTCAAATAATGACAATGCTGACAGTCAAGAAAATGACCTGACAGAAAGGGACACGGCAGTAATAATGTCTGAAGCGGAAGCTGCAATAGCAGCATTGCCGGAATCAAGGCGGAAGATTTACAAGATGCGTTTCATCGAGGGGCTTCCCGTCCATGAAATAAGCGAGCGGCTCGACATTTCGCCAAAAACGGTAGAAACCCAGATTGCACGAGCGAAAAACGCTATCCGTCAGAGGATTTCAGAGCTTCTGATGCTTGCGGTTCTACTTGGCTCAGCCGATTTTCTATAATATTATTGTAAAATTATTGTAAAAAATCTGCGGAATATTGTGATATATTAGTATTTCCGATTCCGCACATAACTTAGTAATCCTTAAGAAAATTTACTAACTTTGTTATTATGGATGTCCGTAACTGATACGGAGCGTATTGGCTAGTTCATAGACAAGTTCACCGACAGCACCATCAACCGCTGCATAAAACCAGTCATGAACGGAAAAGGAAATTAAACATATGACAAAACAACAGAAATATCTTGACTTTGACCAGTACATCCAGCAAGGTGAACCTGAACAAAAAGACAAGGCGGAGGCTTGGCGTGTCGCCATTGGACTACAGGCCGTAGATGGGCTGAAGACATCCGAGTACCTTCAGCTGACAGCCCGCAAGAACATCGAAGGAGACATTACAATAGACGAAGCACGTGAACTCCTTCAACAATACTATACAACCAGGACAGCACGGGATTGCGCCGAGGCTGACAATGAAGAAGCTGACAAGGTTTCTGTAAACATCACTAAAATCTTATCCACAGGAACATTAGATTTCAGTGCGAAAGGTATCATTTCTTTGCACCGGAGAATTTTTGACGGTGTATTCAAACACGCCGGAAGGGTTCGCGACTATGATATTTCGAAGAAAGAATGGGTACTTGAAGGCGCGTCTGTCAGTTACCTGAACTGGGAAGATTTACACCGAGCCCTGGAATATGACGTCGCGCAAGAACGCGCATACAGCTACAAAGGAATCTCCCAGGATGAGATGATTACCCACTTGGCAAGCTTTGTCTCCGGAATATGGCAAATCCACGCATTCTGCGAAGGGAACACGCGCACTACAGCGGTCTTTACGATACAATATCTCCGCTCCGTAGGCTTCGAAATCAATAATGAACTATTTGCAAACCATTCCTGGTATTTCCGCAATGCGCTGGTGCGGGCAAACTATAAGAATCTGGTGAAAGGCATTGACTATTCGCCGGTCTATCTTGAGCGTTTTTTCCGCAATCTGCTTCTTGGCGAGCATTGGGATCTCAGGAACCGCTACCTTCACATTCATCCTAGCCCAGAATGGAGCGTACAGCCGGAATTGTCCTCGAGTGCAGGACAAGCTCGGGACAAGCTCGGGACAAGCTCAGGACAAGTTCAGGATAAGTTCCACACGGACAATCCAAACATCGCGACTCTAATTCGCATTGTTGGGGACAATAAATTATCCGTAAAAGAGATGATGGAGCGCATCCGGCTGACAGGACGAGACAATTTCCTGAAAGTCTATCTTTCTCCATCCATAAATGCCGGTTTCATACGCCCTCTTTATCTGGATTCGCCCAGACATCCTCGCCAGAAATACCTTCTGACTGCCAAAGGAATGATGCTCTTGCAGGCTCTCGTGAAAAAGGGAGAATAAAAATGGTAATCTTAGGAAGGGTTCACCCACGCGCGTGTGTGAATCGTGTGAATCATCGTCAAAGTCTGGAAAATTTTCATTTTTCTTGTAGGGTTTTTCGATTTCAGTGGATACATATAGTAAAACCACGGAAATATGGAAACCAAGAGATTTCATTCGCTGATTGAAAAATATTTTTCCGGAAAGACTACATCCGAAGAAAACGCATTGCTCCGCTCCTATATGGAAGAGGGAGACGCTGCGCGTTCATTCGATGAATTTGCATTCGCCAAATGGCAGGATGCAGATACCGAAATGCCTGAAGAACTAAAGGACAAGATCCGACATAATCTGCTGACAGGCATCAAGACCCAGAAGAGATTGACATTCAAGAAGATATTGAAGGTCAGCGTTGCGGCGGCCTGCGTTGCCGCAGCATTGGTGACGGGATTCCTCGCGGGTAAAGGCACTGAGACTGAGGCCAATGTTTTCGAATGCATTGCCGCCAACGGGCAGAAAAGCACAATTTCTCTGCCGGACGGCACGAAAGTCATGCTCAATTCCGGCAGTTCACTGCGATACGCATCAGACTTCAATGTAAAGAACCGCGACATTGAACTGAACGGTGAAGCATATTTCGAAGTCGCAAGAAACGAGAAAATCCCACTAATCGTTTCAGCTAAACAAATGAGGGTGGAGGTTCTCGGAACAAAGTTCAATGTAAGGGCATATAGCTCTGAACCTGAAATAGTTACAACCCTGGTAGATGGCAGCGTGAAAGCTACTGCCGGCGGAAGGGAGATGATCATGAAACCTGCCGAGGAAATAAGCTACAACGTAAAAAGCGGCGAAATGAAGAAATACAACGCGCCGAACAAGAATCATCTCATCCCTTGGCGCGACAACGAGCTCTTCTTCAATGGTAACAACCTCAAGGAAATAGGAGCCATTCTCGAGAGGATGTACAATGTCAATGTCATCTTCGAGGATGAAACCATAACCAAATACACATATACCGGCTTGGTGAGAAACAGCTCACTCAGCAACGTACTGGACCTTATCACGGCTACATCTCCGGTGGAATCGCAGATGTACTTCAACACGATAAAGTTCAGCAAGCGCAGGACGGGGCGGCATTGACGGCCTGACAACCGCCCAGCTCCAACCAATCAACCACATCGAAACAATCAATAACACCAATAATGAAAGCAAAACTTTTAATCATTACAATGTTCTTCTGCACATTGCTAAGTGCGGCACCTCTGCATGGCCAGATAAGTGTCTCATTCAAGAATGTGCCTCTTACAGAAGCACTTGCGACACTGGAAAACAAAAGCGAATACAGCTTTTTCTACAGCAACGTGCTTCCGGACAAGGATGCACGCGTAAGCATTGACGCGAAGGACAAGAGCATCGAGTTCATTCTCGACAACATTTTCAGCAATCTTTCCATTTCCTACGAGATCAACGGTCACCAGATTGTTTTGAGCGAGGATAAGAAGGACATTGACAAAGATACTAAAGAAACGACCTTCAAGGCCCGCGGAACCGTCATTGACAGCGACGGCGAGCCCGTGATCGGCGCAGGCGTGCTAATCGAAGGCGCTAAAGGCGGCACCATCACAGATGCCGACGGCAATTGGGAACTGACAGTTCCTTCAGCCGAGACCAAGATCAGAATCAGCAGCCTCGGCTATAAAGACCAAATCGTGGCTGCCGGATCCGCCGCTGCCAGAAAGGTCATCCTCATGGAAGACACACAGATGCTCCAGGAGACCGTCGTTGTCGGCTACGGCGTCCAGAAGAAGGTCAATCTTACCGGTGCGGTGGCGATGGTGAACAGCGAAGAAATGAACGCAAGACCTATTTCAAGCGTGGCTTCAGGACTTCAGGGACTTCTCCCGGGAGTGACAGTCGTAAACTCTTCATCACAGCCTGGACAGGCGAACACCACCATCAGAGTACGTGGAGTAGGAACCATCGGCAATGCCAATCCGCTGATTTTGATCGACGGTATAGAAGGTGACATCACATCCATCAACCCGGAAGACATTGAAAGCGTTTCTGTTCTGAAAGACGCTGCGTCTTCGGCTATTTATGGAGCCAGAGCTGCGAATGGCGTCCTGCTGGTAACCACCAAAAAACTTGCGACAGGAAAAGATGCTGTCACCAGCATCAATTTCTCGGCATACGCAGGAATCCAGACTCCTACCAGACTTCCTGAGATGTGCGATGCCATCGATTTCATGACACTCGACAATGAGGCCAGAAAGAATGTCGGCAGCCCTGAGGCATGGCTGCCTGAGCATTTCGACAAAGTACGCAACAACTCCGATCCGAACTATTTCGGAAACACCAATTGGGTGGGGGAAGTTCTCAAGAAGGTTGCACCTCAGCAGAACTATTCCCTCAGCCTGAACGGAACACTCGGAAACAGCGGTTATATGCTGTCTTACAGGTATTTCGACCAGAGCGGCCTTACCGTCGGCAACAGTACCGGCGAGCGCAGGCACAACCTCCGTTTCAAAATCAACACGAAACTTCTCGACAGAGTGACGCTGGCGTCAAATGTCGGCTACACAACCACAAAGGTGACATCTCCTGTAAGTTCACTTACAAGCGGCGGCGGTGCCATATACAATGCAATGAGAATCGCACCTAATGCTCCTCTCCGCTTCACTGACGGATCATGGGCATACGGCGGCGGCAACACCAACCCGGTAGCCACATTGTATGACGGCGGCAGGATCAAGACCGACGCCGATGAACTTTCCATAATGGAAGTCGTAAAAGTGGACCTCCTGAAAGGATGGGATGTAAGTGCCACTTACAACATCACATCATACAACGGATTGAAAGATATTCTCAAGAAGACCATCACTTTCGTCAATCCGGAAGACGGCGCGACCAATACCTATCAGTCGCCGAACTCTATCAAGAACATTGATTACAAGAACATCCAGCAGACATTCATCTTGCAGACCAATTTCGATTTCAACTTCGGAAAGCACAATCTGAGCGGAATCGTCGGAATGTCACAGGAATGGTACACCGGACGTTCATTCGAGGCCTCCAGAAACAACCTCAGCACAGAATATGAGCCGACGCTCAGTCTCGGAGATCCGGAGACCATGAGCAATGCCTCCGCATTCTCTTCATGGGCAATCAGATCAGGCTTCGGCCGTTTGAGCTACAACTGGAACGAAAGATATCTGCTTGAGTGCAACCTGCGTTACGACTTGTCCTCACGTTTCCACAAGAACAACCGCGGAGGTCTTTTCCCTTCAGTCTCAGCCGGTTGGAGAATCACGGAAGAGAACTTCATGGCAGCGACCAGGAAGTATCTTGACAACTTGAAAATCAGGGCTTCATGGGGTATGCTCGGAAACCAGTACGTAGGCTCGTCAAACTACCCTTACCTCTCTGTCCTTCAGGCATATACTTCTGATGTTTCAATGATCGGAACGAAAGCGACGACAGGATATGTCCAGACCGTTCTTTCCAACCCGAACCTGTCTTGGGAGAAAATCAAGATGCTGGACCTCGGATTGGACCTCGCGATGTTCCAGAACAGACTTACATTCACCTTCGACTGGTATGACAAGAAGACAGAAGGCATCCTTCTCAAATTCAACTATCCTGCTCAGTTGGGTGCAAAACCATCCGAACAAAATGCCGGGAAAGTAAGCAACAGAGGTTGGGAGATGGACCTGAACTGGAGAGACCAGATCGGAGACTTCTACTATGGCATCGGATTCAACCTCTCTGACGTAAAGAACAAGATTGTCGATCTCGGCGGAAACAAACCGGATCTCAGCGGCTATCAGATCAAGATGGAAGGCTACCCTATCGACGCTTTCTACGGATATGTCGCTGACGGTCTCATGACTCCTGAAGACTTCAAGATCAACAATCCTGAGACCCACACCTACAATCTCCCGAAGATTCCTGTTGTCTTGGGTTACAAATATCAGCCTGGTGACATCAAATATAAAGACATCAGCGGTCCGTATGGAGAACCGGACGGACGAATCACGCCGGAATATGACAGGACAGTAATCGGAAGCAGCATTCCCCGCTATACATACAGCGTCAGGGGAAATATCGGTTGGAAAGGCATTGATTTCAGTTTCGTTCTCCAGGGCGTAGGCAAATGCGACGGTTACCTTGAGGGATCAGCCAGACATGCATTCCAGGACATGGCCGCTTACCCGCAGAAAGTCCACATGAAAAGATATGATGTAGTGTCCAATCCTAATCCGAATGCACCATATCCTCGACTTACATACAACACCAAATTCAACCAGGAAACATTCTCGACGTACTGGCTTGAAGATGCGTCCTACCTCAGAGTCAAGAACATACAGCTTGGCTACACCTTCCCTGAAAAATGGATGAAGAAGGCAAGGATAGATAATTTCAGAGTCTATCTCTCAGGCGACAACCTCTTCACATTCAGCAAGTTCTTCTATGCTTACGATCCTGAGACACCGGTATCGAAGGGTGGATATTACCCTCTCGTCAAGACAGTGGTATTCGGCGTAAACATCACATTCAAATAGGTAGAGCAAAATAAAAAAAGTCAGATATGAAATTCAACATACAAATATTATTGATGTCCGCAGCATTGATGCTGACTTCCTGCAACGATTCATTCCTTGACAGGATGCCACACGACAGGTTGACGGACGCAAACTTCTGGCAGACGGAACAGCACCTCCGCAGTGTAACCAACACGTTCACCAACAGTCTTGCCGGAAAGGAATGGCTCAACAAGACCGAAATCGCAGCAGACAGCGCTCCATGGGCGGTATCTACAGCATGGAGAAACATCGGCGGAGGATATTTCACTTCCGACATCTCCAACATCAATTCCGTTTGGTATGCGGCATACAGCGGTATCGGAAAGACCAACTATTTCCTCAACAACTACAACCGTGCAACCGGTGTAAAGGAAGAGGTGAGAGAAAGATATGCCGCCGAAGCATATTTCTACAGAGCCTACAACTACTGGATTCTCACAAGCTTCTTCGGCGACGTTCCGCTAATTACGGAAGAACTGAATGTCGAGTCTCCTGACGTTTACAGAGGACGAGACAAGAGAGCGGATGTAATCGACAGGATCACAAAAGACCTGGAAGACCACTACAAGGCTCTTCCTGAATACATTGCGGCAGGTTCGGCGGACTTCGGACACGTTTCGCAGACTGCGGCCCTCGCCCTCCTGAGCAGAATTTATCTTTACAATGAAAGATATGCCGATGCTGTTTCCGCATGCGAAAGGGCAATGAATTCGACATACTACAAACTCTACAATACCGGAAATCCGGAGTCCGACTACATTGACCTTTTCACATACAAAGGCAGGGCTTCCCGAAACAGCGAAAATCATGAAACAATTCTCGCGTTCGTCTACAACTATGATCTCGGCGAAACCGCAAGAACATCACACAACCTGTCAAGAGAATGCTGGGTACCAAACGACTATGCGAGATTCGTCCCTACTGCAAGCATGATAGAGTGCTATCTCACAAAGGACGGACAAATCTGGAATCCGGACAGCGCAACAAGCTACGAAGACGTATTCAAAGACAGGGACCCGCGAATGATCCAGTCCATCCTCACTCCAGGTACAAAATGGGAAGGCGGAGCAAGCGGCGACAAGCTGAATACTGACAAAACGGTCTTCACATATCCTAAATTTGACAATTCCAAGGATGGTTGCATGACTTACACGGGCTACTACATGAGAAAATACGTAGAACCGGAAACTGTCAAGTTCGTGGGACACGATGACAACGACATCATCTTCATCAGATATGCGGAAGTGCTTCTGAATTATGCAGAAGCCAAGGAACAGCTCGGGACACTTACACAGACCGACCTGGACAAGAGCATCAATCTTCTGCGCGACCGCGTCGGAATGGTCCACATGACACTTACTCCTCCTGCAGGATCGGATATCCGCACAGAAATCAGAAGAGAGCGCCGCGTGGAACTGTTCTTCGAAGGACAAAGATACTTCGACATCATCAGATGGAAACAAGGTGAACTTCTCGGAAAGCCTCTTCTCGGAGTAAGGAAAGACTATCTCGACCAGAGCAGGCTTGAAATCAAACTTTCCGACCTCAAATGGAAGTCCGTGAACGGCAAGGATTACCTCGTTCTCGAAGCGAACAGGACATTCGACGCGGGCAAGAACTATCTCCTCCCGATTCCGTTCACACAGATGCAGATGAATCCTAACCTTGCGCCGAACAACCCGGGATGGGACTGATGAATATATAACAACAGAGACTGCACAAAATGATAAAGTTCAGACATATCATTACACTGATTGTCACTCTGACGACATTCCTCTCACTCCAGCAAGCCAATGCCGGTGAGCGGATTCGTCTGAGGGTGATGTCAATGAACATCAAGGAAGGAGCCGCATACGCCAGCCACAAGGCCGCTCCGTATGCGGAACTCATCAAAAAGTACGATCCGGATGTAGTCTGCCTACAAGAAGTGGATTACATGACCACCCGAAACGGAAAAAGAGATTTCCTCAATGAGCTCGCAGCGGCAACAGGGATGTTCCCATATTGGTGCCAGTCGTTCTCCTATCAGGGAGGCGGTTTCGGAGTAGCACTATTGAGCAAATATCCATTCCTCAAGGCAGAGAAGATTACCAGCACCATAAAAGGCGCGCGCGAACCTCGCAGCACCGGATGGATTTACATCTGCCTGCCTGAAGGCGGCACCGTGAGAGTCGCGACCACGCATCTCGCGCTGGAGAGTCCGGAAATCACAATTCAGAACATCGCAGATGTAAACAAGAAAATCTTCGGGCAAGACCGATTGACCCCGACCCTTCTGATTGGTGACTTCAACGCCACCGAAGACAGCGATCCGATCAGGTATGCCAAGAACACCTGGCAGGAAATCGGAGAAGGGACAGGATTCACCATTCCGTCAAACAAGCCGAACAGGAAACTTGATTACGTCATGGGATTCCCGAAGAAATGGAAGTCAGAACATTATGAAATCATTGCGAGAGCAGACCTTTCCGACCATTGTTTCGTGATGGCTGACGTAATTTATGAGGAGAATTGACATGAGAAAAGTTCTTTATACAACCCTCGTCTTTGCCTTGCTCTGCAGTTGCGGCAAAAACAATGAACCAGAACCAGTTCCACCGACGCCACCAGCTGCGGAACTGCCTGAACCGCCGGCAGAGATGAATGCCGACAATGCATTCTGCGTCGATTACTTCACAGACCTCAAGGATGAAAACAGTTATTTCGTCCGCAGAGACATCGGCATAGCGAAGAATCACATCCTCGGCGAAGAAGGCAAAAAGGCTGTGATGTTCTTCTTCGACAGAATGGACTTCACCGTCGGTAAGGAGACCCCGCTTCTGAAGATTTGCAAGGACAACAATGTCTGGCCACTCTTCGCACAGCAGGAGCCGACAGGAAAGCAGGTAACCAAAGGCTGCGGCATCATCACGAAAACAGCAGTTTCCGATTTCGACGGAATATATGATTCGGATGTATTCCTGAGCGGTGCCGACATTCACATTCAGACAGGAATCCCCGGCAGGACAACCATCTACACGGGCAGAATAGACAAGATTGCCCAACTGGATGTAATATTCAGCAAAAAGGGAGTGAAACTTTCAGAAAATGCAGTCATCATCGGCCGCGTGAAGAACGGACTCGAAAAGGAACTTGAACAGAAAGTTGCATCGTATTCTTGCCGCTCATTCGTTTCTGAAGGTACAGAGGGATGGAGTCTCTACGTCATCTGCCCTCCGGAATACGTCTGCCGCTCCGCTGAAAGCAAGAAAACGGTAAACCTTGATTATTACAGAATTACTATCGAAAAAATAAAGTTATGACCAAAAAACTCAGATTTGTCACAGTTGCAGCAGCAATTCTCTTCTGCATGACCAGTTTCGCGGGAGACGGCAAACTGCGCGTGATGAGCTACAATCTCAGATTCGGAGAACTCGCCTCCATGACGGACATCGGATCCTACATCAAATCTCTTGATGCTGACGTCGTCGCGCTTCAGGAATGTGATTGGGACACACACCGTGAAAGAGCTCCGAAACAGAATGGAGTCAAGTTCATCAATGAACTCGCTCACGAAACCGGAATGTTCGGAATCTATGGCAAGACCATTGACTATCGTGGCGGATATTACGGCATCGGACTTCTGAGCCGCTACCCTATCGTCCGCAGCGAAAGAGTCTTTCTCCCGAACATCGGAAAGAAGGAACAGAGGGCAATGCTCATAGCAGACATCCAACTTCCTGACGGTCAGATTATCACATACATCTGCACTCACTTGGAAGTAAGTTCCGCGGAATTGAGACTTGAGCAGGTAAAGTTCATCCAGAAGAAGGTGAAGAGCGT
>FR882203.1:56321-71813 GCA_000434935.1 Bacteroides sp. CAG:709
GTCAAGAATCCAGTATTCCTGGCAGGTGACATGAATGCCGAGCCTGACAGCCCGGAAATGGCATTCCTCAGAAAAGGCTGGGATGACCTCACAAACAGGGAATTGACATACAGCACGATGAAGCCATCCATGAAGATTGACTACATCTACAGCAGAAAAGGGAATGGTGTAAAACTTCTCGAAACCAGAGTCTGCAAAGAAAGGCTCCTTTCCGACCACTTCCCTGTTATCGCAGATATTGAAATGGAATAAATAATTTATTATCAACCACATAAATCAACAAAATCATGAAAAAATCATTACTTTTCGCAGCAGCACTTACCATGTTGTTCGCCAGCTGCGACAAAAACGATGACAACAAGAAAGAACTTGATGCAAATTTCAAACTTGAAACAGTTCAGACTCTCGCTTATGGAGAACCTGTCGCTCTTACAGGAACGATTACCAGCAATGCAGCCGTAACAAAGGCCGTTTTCACTGGAGCTAAAAAAGCGGCAGACGGCAGTTATAGCGTAGTCGGCGAGGCTCAGGACGGAACAGTAACAGGAACGACAGCTACCGCTGAATTCTTTGCAGACTCGAAAGAAATCAATGCCATCGAGGTAGTTCTTTCCAACGGCAGTGCATCCAAGACATTCTACTTCGACACTCCTAAAGTAACTGGAGAGCCTAAGGGTGACGTATGGTTCAACGACGCAGTAGCGCTTTATCCGGACAACAAGGTTGAGAACAACGAGAACACCCCGGATAAATACCCGGACCCGAATACAGGCGCCGGATCAGACACCAAATCGTTCTTCTCAATGCACGGAGTCAAGGTGAACGGCAAGATCGAGCACGTTCTCAGCCTCAACGATGTTCTCCAGGTTGACGGAAAAGACGTCAGCTTCTGCTTTGCCAATGTTCTAAGAAAGACTACACTTATCAAACCTAATGAGACTGGCATAATAGGAAGTCAGAGAGGTTATACATTCTGTACTGCTGACAAACTCAGTGCAGGAACTGTGGGACGCCAGTGCGACGTTTACCAATATGGAAACCATACACTCGACAAGACTAAGGCTGAAACGGATAAAGTTTTCAAAATGCAGTATATCAGAGGCAGTTGGGGCTGGGGCGAGAAAGAAGAACTTTTCAAGGCAGTTGACGCAATTTTCTTCAAGCTCAAGAATCCGACAACAAATCTCGAAAAGATCAAGGCTTTCTACGCTCTCGGAGAAATTCAGAGAAAACTTGACAACTCTACTCTTGGTGAAACGGATCCAGAAAAAGTCACCAATATAGGCGGCAGCGGTCTTCTCCGCAAATTGCTCAATGCCGGAGATACCAGTAAGGATAAGATTAAGGAGAATTATCGCGCCGGTGACTACATCATCTTCCGTTCAGAAAGAAAGAAGGAAGGGGAAGCAAATCCACGCTACTACTATGGAATCATGCAAATCCAGCAGTTTGAGGGTGATGACACAGTAAGGGAAACTAATGCAAATGGCCATGAATACCTCTCTGTAGAGGCAGCCGAGGCGCTCTTCATGAAACCAGTCTACCTCGACATCAAGACCCAGTGCGAAATCGCAGAATAATCTGCACGGCACAATTAAGGTGGGGAGGACTGACCTTCTCCCCATCTTCCAAGTAATACTAAAATCTAAATAATCCGGTTCAGCAATGAAAAAAATCATTGGAATTATAGCTTCATTTGCAATTCTGCCGTTTGCCCTTTCCTGCAGCAGCGGGAAGGGTGCAGGGGACAACATCGTCAAAGCATCTGAAGGCGTGTTCGAAAGAACGATGGAAAAACTCGAAAATGTTTCAATTCAGACAAGTCCGAAGACCGCAGAAGGACTGGACATGTATGAAATCGAAGCGACAGGCGGCCACCTCACGCTCAAGGGCAGCAGCCCGAGCGCAATCTGCTACGCGATGGACAAATACCTTCGCGACGCCTGCGGGTCAATGATTTGCTGGAGCGGAAGCAAACTGGACATTCCCAATGCTTGGCCGGATTGGAAAGAAGAAGCAGTTTCCCCTTACGGACTGCGTTATTTCCTGAATGTCTGCACATTCGGGTACACTACGCCATATTGGGATTGGGCCAGATGGGAGAAGGAAATCGACTGGATGGCTCTCCACGGAGTGAACATGCCGCTGGCAAGCGTGGCAGCAGAAGCCATCGCAAAACGGGTATGGCTGCAGCTCGGTCTGGAGTCTGACGAAATCGACAAGTTCTTCACGGGAGCAGCACACCTTCCATGGCACAGGATGGGCAACCTGAACAGCTTCGACGGCCCGCTCAACGACAACTGGCACAAATCGCAGATCAAGCTCCAGCACAAGATACTCGACAGGATGAGAGAACTCGGAATGGAACCTGTAGCCCCGGCATTCGCAGGATTCATCCCGCCCGCATTGATGAAAAAGCATCCTGAAATCCAGGCAAGACAGCTCACCTGGGGAGGCTTCCCGATTGAGGACAATGCCTGCGTGCTCTCCCCTGACTCACCGTGGTTCACCAAAATCGGAAAACTTTTCGTACAGGAGTGGGAAAAAGAATTCGGCAAGGCAAGATATTGGCTTTCAGACAGTTTCAATGAAATGAAACTCCCTGTAGAAGAAGGTGATACCGCAGGAAAGCACAAACTTCTCGCCGACTACGGAAAATCCATCTACAGTTCCATCACCGCCGGCGACCCTGATGCCATCTGGGTTACACAAGGCTGGACATTCGGCTACCAGCACGATTTCTGGGATCCGGAAAGCCTCAAGGCAATGCTCTCAGAAGTGCCTGACGACAAGATGATCATCATTGACCTCGGCAATGACTATCCGAAATGGGTATGGCACACCGAGCAGACATGGAAAGTCCAGCAGGGCTTCCACGGGAAGAAGTGGATATACAGCTATGTGCCGAATTTCGGAGGGAAAGTCCTCCCGACCGGCGACCTGGACATGTACGCCACAGCATCGGCAGAAGCGCTTGCCTCAGAATATGCGGACAATCTTGTCGGCTTCGGCAGCGCCCCGGAAGGCCTTGAGAACAATGAAGTAGTCTATGAACTGCTTGCCGACATGGGATGGACGAAAGACAGCATTGACATTGACCGCTGGCTGGAAGGCTACTATCGCGCACGCTATGGATTCAGCGACGAAAGAATGAGGGAAGCTTGGAAACTATTGCACAAATCCGTATATAGTTCACTATATTCATACCCGCGTTTCACCTGGCAGACGGTAGTGCCTGACCAGAGGAGAAAGAGCCGCCACGACATCAATGATGACTTCGGAAAGGCAGTGGAAATATTCCTGAGCCTTTCAGACAAATGCAAGGACTCCCCTCTCTATTTCAATGATGCCATAGAATTCGCATCTTTGTGGCTGGGCGAACTCGCTGACAGACATTATGAAAAGGCATTGAAACTCGGAAAGACGGACAAAGGCAGGGAAGAATTGAGAAAGACTGTAGCACTCCTTACTGACGTAGACAGACTGCTCGCATCCCATCCTCTCCACAGGCTCGACAGATGGATTGCTGACGCAAGAAATGAAGGCAGCAGCATCGAAAAGGATCATAGGGAGGCCAACGCCAAGAGGCTCATCACCACATGGGGAGGCTGGCAGGAGGACTATGCCGCAAGATTCTGGTCTGGACTCATAAAGGATTACTACATCCCGAGACTGGAAATCCATTTCTCCGAAAAAGCGGATATGATGGAAGAATGGAAAGAGGAATGGATCAATACCCCATATCACAGCAATACGAAACCATTTGACTCTCCTCTGGAGGTCGCAAAAGAACTCATAGCAAATGAAAAGTAACATCCCACGCATCAATGTCTTCATCATTGCACTAGTAATCAGCATCTTCTCGTTTACCGGCTGCAGGAATGACAATGCGACACAGACAGTCTTCTCCGAAAAGGAACAGATCAAGGCCGTGAAGGGACTCATTGACCGAGTCACATCCGGAAGGTCCGGCGAATTCGAAGTCCGTCTTCTCCAGGAGCGTCCGGACAGCATGGATTTCTTCGAATACAGTGCAGAGAACGGCAAGATCGTACTCGGCGGAAACAATGGCGTCAGCATCGCAAGTGCATTGGGGCAGTATCTGCGCGACTTCTGCGGATTCCACCTGAGCTGGTGCGGAAGCAATACCGTTCTCCCCGAAAGCCTGCCTCTGCCGGAGGAAAAGGTGACGAAGACTTCACCGTACAAATGGCGTTACTACCTGAACTACTGCACATTCAACTACAGCATGAGCTGGTGGGACTTCGACAGATGGCAGAAGGAAATCGACTGGATGGCATTGAACGGAATCAATATGCCACTGGCCATCACCGGTCAGAACTCCATCTGGCGCAGGGTCTATCATAAACTTGGACTTACAGATGAGGACCTGAAGTCTTTCTTCAGCGGACCTGCATATTTCAACTGGTTCTGGATGGGCAATCTGGACGGCTGGCAAGGCCCTCTGCCTCTGAGCTTTATGGAAAAACACGAGGAACTCCAGAAGCAGATACTTTATCGCGAAAGATCATTGGGAATGACTCCTATCCTGCCGTCGTTCACCGGCCACGTACCACCGGCATTGATAGAAAAATTCCCGGACGTGAAGGCGAAGAACACACAGTGGGTGAACTTCCCCAAGACTTATGTACTGGACCCGTCCGAGGATATGTTTTCCGAAATAGGCAAACTGTTTCTGAAGACCCAGACGGAGATTTATGGCACGAACCATTATTACACGGCCGATACCTTCAATGAAAACATACCGCCGACAGATGACCCCGAATATCTGAAAGGGGTAAGCGCCAAGGTTTACCACGCGATGATGGAAGTGGATCCGGATGCCGTATGGGTAATGCAGGGATGGATGTTCCATCACGAGAGACATTTCTGGCATGACCCTCAGATTCAGGCGCTTCTTTCTGCTGTGCCGGATGACAAGATGCTGATTCTCGACCTGTGGAGCGAGAGATTCCCGGTTTGGAACCGTACCCACGCCTACTATGGCAAGCCTTGGCTCTGGTGCATGCTGCAGAACTTCGGACAGAACATAACATTGTCCGGAAACGCAACTTCGGTGGCGAACGACCCGGCTGCTGCACTGGCGGACTCGACTTCGGGCAAGATGAGCGGAATCGGTCTGACTCCGGAGGGCATCGGACACACCCCTATCATCTACGCGCTCATGCTGGAAAATGTCTGGAACGAAGGCAGGCCTGTGGACATTGACTCATTCATAAAGAATTATACGACAAACCGTTACGGCAAGCTTTCACCTGCTGCCGTCGAAGCGTGGAAAGGCATTTTCGCCACCGCCTTCGAGAACAATGTGAACAATGGCGGTCACGAGTCCATAATCACGGGACGTCCTACATTCGTGGAGAATCCCAAGGGCTGCACGAATACCAGGAAATGTTACGAGCGCATTGACCTCGTAAAGGCTTGGGAGTCATTGTATTCCTGCATTGATGAACTTTCAGGGAGCGACGGCTACAGATACGACATCGTAGATATCACCCGTCAGGTGCTCGCCGACTACGCTTCGGTGATTCAGCAGAAGTTCGCCGCAGACTATAAGAATGGTGACATGGAGGCGTTCAAGGCCAATGCAGAGGCTTTCGATACCCTGATTTCTGATATGGATACGCTGCTGGCCACAAGAAAAGAATTCCTGCTCGGCGTATGGCTCGAAAGCGCGAAGGCCATGGGAACCACGCCGGAAGAGTCCGCTCTCTACGAGCAGAATGCGCGCAACCTTCTGGGAACATGGGGCAACAAGGACTGCAAACTCTTCGACTATGCCTGCAAACAGTGGTCAGGAATGATGAACGGCTACTACAAGCAGAGATGGAATCTGTTCTTCGAGGACGTCCTCGCCAATTGGGGGCACTTCGAGCAAAATGACTTCGCACAGAAATGCAAGGACTACGAATGGAACTGGATATTCGAGACCGACTGCTTCCCTACTGAAAAGAGCGGAGATGAAATCGAAGTAGTGAAGAGTCTCTGGAACAAATATAATACAGCATTGCTAAATGAATAATAATCAACCGACTGGACGCTTGGCGTCGCTGGATGCATTGAGAGGGTTCGACATGCTTTTCATAGCAGGTCTCGCCTATCTCATCAGGGCCGTCTGCTGCCTTTTCCCCGGCGGGGAATCTTTCTGGCTGGAGAACCAGATGCACCACGTGGCATGGGACGGACTGGCTCACCACGACACCATATTCCCGCTTTTCATATTCATAGCGGGAGTGTCATTCCCATACTCCTATGCCAAGCAGGTGAAAATCGGCAAGACCAGATGGCAGATATACAAGAAAATCTTCATAAGGGCAGCCGTTCTGGTGTTCCTGGGAATGATTTGCAACGGATTGCTGAAGCTGCAGAGCGGCCCGCAGAGATTTTTCAGTGTGCTGGAACGCATCGGTGTCGCCGGAATGTTCGCATCCATATTGTATATCAATTTCAAGCCACGAGGCAGAATCATCATTGCGGCGCTCATCCTGATAGTGTATGGAGCCATCAGCTTCATTGTCGCTCCGGATGCACCGGCAGGGACTTCGCCGCTCAGCCTGGAGGGCAGCATTGCCGCCTATGTCGACAGGACATTGTTCCCGAACCTGATTTATAAACCGGGAATATATGATCCGGAGGGTCTGTTGAGCACTTTCCCGGCCATAGTCACTGCCATGCTGGGCAACTTCACAGGCGAATTTATCCGTAACAGCAAGTCAAGCGGAAACAAGAAATGCCTGTATATGATCGGTGCTGCGGCAGTCATGACAATTGTCGGCCTGATATGGTCCCACTGGCTTCCTCTGAACAAAAAGCTGTGGAGCAGCAGTTTCACACTTGTCGTGGGAGGATATTCCGTAACAATGCTGGCTCTTTTCTACTGGTTGATCGACGTGAAAGGTTATCAGAAATGGGCATTTCCGCTTAAAGTGGTGGGCATGAACTCCATAGCGATTTTCATGCTGCCTAAGATCATTGACCTGAAATATACGGTCAATTTCTTCCTGGGCGGATTGTGCACCCGGCTGGGAGAAGGATGGGACAATGTCTTGTTCTGGTCCGGATACCTGGTGCTCGTCTACCTGATTCTTTACTTCATGTATAAAAAAGACATATTCATCAAGGTATGAGAAAGATAGTCATTGCATGCGATTCATATAAAGGATGCCTGTCATCTTCGGAGGTAGCCGGCGCAGCGGCAAAAGGCGTGGCCGAGGTATATCCCGACTGCGAAATTGTCCGTCTTGCCGTAGCTGACGGTGGAGAAGGCACCGTGGATGCCCTCGTGGAAACATTGGGAGGGCATCTGGAATGTGCAGAAGTCTCCGACCCGCTGGGCAGACCGGTGAAAGCCGCTTATGGAATTGCCGGGGACCTCGCCATAATCGAATCAGCAGCGGCATGCGGACTGACACTTCTTACCAAAGAAGAGCGCAATCCACTGATTACCACTACCAAAGGACTGGGCGAGCTGATATTGGCCGCCATCGACAAAGGCTGCAGGCGCTTCCTCATCGGGCTCGGCGGCAGCGCGACCAATGACGGCGGAATGGGAATGATAAGCGCAGACGGGTTTCTGGAAAGGGCCCGAGGCCTGTCGTTTACGGTAGCGTGCGATGTGGACACGCCATATATAGGAGCCCATGGGGCAAGCCGCGTTTTCGGGCCGCAGAAAGGAGCCTCGGAAGAGGACGTGGAAATCCTGGAAGAAAGGCTGCGCGGATATGCATTGAAAATACTGGCAGACACCGGCATTGACGTGAGCGATATGGCTGGTGCAGGTGCGGCTGGCGGTCTTGGCGGTGCTTTTCGCGCGTATCTTGGTGCGGAATTGAAACGCGGCGTGGACCTGGTGCTGGATCAGATAGGGTTCGACAGCATCATCGACGGGGCAGACCTTGTCATTACCGGCGAAGGCTGCTCGGATTATCAGACATTGAAAGGAAAGACTGCCGCAGGCGTGCTCGAAAGGGCGAAGAGAAAGGGAGTACCGGTAATGCTCGTAAGCGGGGCGATCCGTGACGGGCAGATGCTGCGTGACGGCGGCTTCGGGGTTATCGCGGCCGCAAGTCCACAAGGAATGAGCCTGACTGAGGCAATGCGTCCTGAAACTGCCGAACATAATATTTATGAAACTGTTAAACGTTTACTGACCAATGAATAGCGCACTTGCAGTTGCAATCGGACTTACGCTTGCAATCATCCTGATATTGAAGAAATGTCTGCCTGTCTACGCACTGATTCTAGGCGCAATTGTCAGCGGTTTGCTTTCCGGATGGGGCTTCGACTTGACAGTCAAGGAGATGTTTTCCGGCGTGAAAGACATATCCCCTGCCATCGTACGCATCTTGGCGGCAGGAGTTCTTACCGGAGTGTTGGTCAAGACCGGCGCGGCTGACAAAATCGCACTGACCATCGTCAAGAAAGCAGGACGGCGCAATGTTTTCCTTGCATTGGCATTGTCCGTATTTATACTGACCGGCGTGGGAGTTTTTATCGACGTGGCTGTAATCACAGTCGCTCCTATCGCCATAATGATCGGCAAGGAGATGGGACTTTCTAAGGGAAAAGTGCTTCTGGCGATGATCGGTGGCGGAAAATGCGGAAATATCGTTTCGCCGAACCCGAACACCATCATTGCGGCAGAAAACTTCGATGCACCACTGTCATCTGTAATGGCGGCGGGAATCGTGCCGGCAATCATCGGGCTGGTCGCGCTGATTTTCATCATATTGCCAATGCTTCCCGACAAGGGTTTTTCCGATATGAAGGACGCGGAAGAGACTAGTGCCAGAACCGATTTGCCATCATTTATGGCAAGTATCACGGGCCCGCTTGTAGCTGTCCTTCTGATGGTTCTGCGGCCGTTGTTCGGAATCGCCATCGACCCTGCAATCGCATTGCCTGTCGGTGGTCTGGCCGGTGTCATCGCGACACGCAAATGGAAAAGCACTGGAGAGAGCATGAGTTACGGACTCGAAAAAATGTCATCTATCGCGGTACTTTTGGTGGGAACGGGAACGATTGCAGGCGTCATCAAAGCGTCTGCTGTCAAGGACTTGCTGATAAGCCTGATTTCCGGATGGGACGGCGGCGCGGCGTTGATCGCACCTGTTTCGTCAATCCTCATGAGCGCAGCCTCTGCCAGCACGACCGCCGGCGCCACGATTGCCTCGGCTTCGTTCGCGCAGACCGTTCTCGCGGCCGGGGTCAATGCCGTCTGGGCAGCGGCCATGACCAATGCAGGTGCTACCGTCCTGGACCACCTTCCTCACGGCTCATTCTTCCACGCCACGGGCGGTTCCATCGGAATGGATCTCAAGGAAAGGCTTCGCCTGATTCCTTACGAGTCGCTTATCGGACTGGTGCTGGTGAGCATGACGGTCGTCATGATGCTGATAATGGGTTAGAAAATATTGATAATCAACTAAAATAAAAACAACAATTTACTGAAATGGAAAAAACACAGTTTTATGAAAGCCCGGAGATTTCCGTGTTGGAAATTGCGGGCGAGCAAGCTTTCGCTACTTCTTGTAACATTGAAAAACTGACTGTAGAAGAGGAGGAATGGTAATGAAAAAACTGTCAGTATTGGCAATGGCCATGATTGTCATGGCTTCTTGCGCTAAAGAGAATGTTCAGCCGAACAATGAACCGACCGGAGAGAAAGCGCTTTTGGAAATCGGCTTGGCTTCTACGAAGACTCAGCTCGGAACAGAGGATAAAGTGAACAAATTGTTCCCTATAGTGTGGAGCGATGGTGATGAGATTGCGGTTATCGAAAATATGGGCGTAAAAGGGAAGCAGAATGTCTCAGTTTATCGCCTGAAAGATGGTGCCGGCACTGCAAATGGTGTCTTCGAGCACGTAAGCGGCGATGCGTTCCCGAAAGTGATAAATGATGTGGTATATCCAGCATCTGCGGTTGTACCGAAAGGTACGCTCATAAGTGAGATACCTATTGTGGATGTATCATCATTGGTGCCGAAAGATCAGACTCAGAGCTATGAGGAAGGCAATTTCGACAAGAATGCAGCGGTGATGTATTTCCACAGAAACAATCCAGCGGATAAGATTGTACTGGAGCCGCTAAGCAGTATAATTTGTATTCCGATTAAGGGATTCGATGATAATGATGTCGTAACCGCAGTGAAATGGCAGAATATGGATGATCGTACAGCTACCGTCACATTGAACTGTCCAAACGGAGTAACACTCTCTAAAGGTCAGGCCTCAAACTTCTACTTATCCATTCAGCCCATGCTAAAAGACTGTAACGGAATCGCATACGTTTATCTGAAAAATGGTGCAATCCAGGTAAAGACGCCAAGAAACTTAAAGGCATTCCAAGCCGGCACCCTTCATCGTTTTCCGGAGTGGACACTAAGCAAAAAGGCAAAATGGACAATCAAATATATCGGTTCTGAGAGAAAAACAAGCATGTCAAATCAGACGCCACTCGGACTTGGACAATATATGATTGACGGTAATGATCTTTCCTGGTGGGAATTCAGAAGAAATTCCAAAGGCTCCATGGCAGGTCCACACAAGGTGATTATAGACTTAGGAAAAACAGAGCATATAAAAGGTCTGAAGATTAAAGGACCTGAAACAAAAAAGACATCCAGCTATACTGTTAAAGATGAATTTGGTGAGAACACAATTAAAGTTTCAGATGGTTATAATGCCCCATGTTCAGTATTTGCCTCTTTTCTTAAAGAAGGAGAATTAACAGAAGCCTTTAAATCTACATTCTGTAACAATAGCAGCTTCGAAAAAGATGCACAAGAAGTGCACAAAGCTAAAATAACGAATGGAATAACATTTTATTATGGCGAAGGCATGAAAAATTACTGGAAGATCAACTTAAAAAAGGAATATGACGCCAGATATCTTGTCATACACTTTTATCAGTGTTGGAATGATAAAGAAGATGGCGGTGCTGCTAGTAAAATGAAAATAGCCGAACTGGATATCTACTAATCCGCAGGACTTTATGAAAAGAATTTGTTATATGTTGCTCGCTGCCGCATTTTTGGCAGCGGGCTGCACGAAAGATAATTGCAACGGGCCGATAGAAGAATTGGAAATCGGCATTGCTGATACTGACACGAAGGTTTCGCTCGGCACAGAATACGACAAGCAAATCAATCTGTTGTGGTCCGCCGGCGACAAGGTGTATGTGAAAGGAGATGCAGGAGAATCCGTTTTCCGCCTCAAATCAGGAGAAGGGTCTACCAAAGGCATATTTGAATACGAAAGCGGTGCCACCGGACAAACCAGAATTACGGATGTCGTTTATCCGGCATCCAACGCCGGCAACACGCCTACTTCACAGACTTATCAGGAAGGCACATTCGATCCGGCAGCGATAACTCTTGCATATCATAATCAGGCTTCTACCAGCGCCACCAAAATATTGCTTGGCAGCGAGTCCAGCGTTTTGTGTTTCCAGATGAAAGGTAATGACAAGCTGAACAATATAGCAGTCACCTTCAAGAACGGCGAGACATACACTCTGAAGACGCTGAATGCGCCGATGCTCAACGAATCCAAATCCACGCCATTCTACATAGTCGTGCCTTCACAAATGTCTGACCGTGTGGATGTTAAATTCACATCATCTTCCGGGTCGATGAACAGGATTCTCTCGTCGAAATCATTCGAGGCAGGCAAGATGCACAGATTCAAGCCACTCGAATATAAGGCTGACAAGAGTTTCAGGATCATGTCGTATAATATTGCACAATGCGCACATAAACTTTTCACTTCCTCTCCACAATTCACTGCAAATATCACCAAAGAACTTAAAGCGGACGTTGCAGTAATGAATGAAGTCAAGTCCTCTGACAGTAAAAAGATTGCATCGACAAATTTGGGTTGGCAATATTTTTACCAAGACGGAAAAACCGGTATGGGCAACATGATTGCCTACAACCCGAAAACGCTGAAGCTTATAGGCAGTCCGACCTCCCTCAAACTGAATAAACTGGAATCTTCAACTGTCAAATATAATGAGGACAGAGTTTGCCTGTTTATGGAATTTGAGGACTTTATCCTATTAGGTTCTCACCTTCAGAAAGATGCATTCACCAAACATACCAAATTGATTACTGACAAAGTCAAGGCCGAGTACGCAAAGAAAGGTAAGCCGGTATTTTTCTGCGGAGATATGAACACCAGACCATACGCAGTAGAGTTAAAGAACTTCACTTCAGAATGGCGGGCACTGTCCAGAATGGACCTGTCCACATTTTACAATCCCGATCAGCCGGACAACCTGATCTGCATTGACTACATCTTCCTCTGGAAAGGAGGCCCGGATGTAAACGTCACCAAGACAGAGGTCTGCAAGAGCGTCCAGTGCGGAACAATCACCGACGCCTCCGACCACTTCCCTATCTATGTCGATGTCACCGTAGGCAACAGCAGCCTCCCGCTTTTAGAGGAAAAAGCGTCACTCGGCTCGTATAATGTTGTCGCTGAGGACTATCAGTGATAAACATTTGTCTATTCTTACCGCAGGTTATTTGTTGAATGTTACTAAATTACCTGAAGTATAGGTAATATTACGTATTTGATATAATTCATCTTTTGTATATCTTTGGCAAAATGACTTAATGAATTATTATTCAATTTCAAACGATAACACTATGGGACGATTTTTATCCACCCTACTTATTCTCTCTTTGTCAATTCCACTGCTCGTGAATTGCAAGAAAGATGCGCCATCTGTCGAAAGCTTCTGCATTGAGCCGTCCACGCTTTATATCAATGACGAAGGAACTCAGCAACTTGATGTGGTAGTGCTTCCTGAAACAGCAAAAAAAGGAAAGTTCTTTTCTTCACTCGTCTGGAAATCTGATGACGAGAACATAGCGAGTGTCGATGAGAATGGTCTTGTGACCGGCAATATGAGGGGCAATACCAGAATTACTGCATCTACACCTGACGGCTCATTGATGGCGAGTTGTGATGTTGTGGTGCAACTTGTTCTTACAGATGAAAAAGATATCACTAAATACTTTGAGAAAAATTTTGCCTTGGCGTTGAACTTTGAAAACAAGATCAAGGATGCAAGCAAAATCACTTATGGTGAAGTAAAGGAAATCAAAGGATTCGACGTGCCGAATGTATATCACGAAAAAATCATCTCTGCTTCAGGACTGGAATTTTTAGAAAATATAGAAACCTTGGACCTTAGCGGTTGTGTAAATATGGCGTCGGTGAAGTTTGGCACACACGGGAAATTGAAAAAGTTAGTTGCTAAAGGCTGCCAGCTGACATCCATCGATTTACGAGGCTGCCCTGCTTTGGAATACATTGATTTGTCCAGCAACAAATTGAAGTCTTTTGATGCAAGCGGTTTCCCGAAGTTGTATTACCTGGCGATAAATGACAATGAGCTTGAGGACATCAACCTTAATGGTTGTGCATTGTTGAATCATTTATTTATACGCGACAATAAGTTGAAAAGTATTGATATCACTTCAATTAACCCATTGAACGACTATAATTTCAATTATCTGTATAATCCTGGCGAGAACGGGGAGTTCAAGATAATCAATAAAACAGAAACTTCGCGTCTGGTAAGTTGGACAATGGTTGCCGGCGACGAGAAAAGCCGTGTATGGGCGTACAATTATTCTGACAATGCTCCTAAAATCAAGACTCAGACAGATAAAGTCTCTACAACAAATGATGTTCCGGTGACTCTATCTGTGGAGTTGGAGTCACAGTCGGCAAATGTTGAGTATTATTGGTGGCACTGCCGAGAGGCAAAGAATACGGATACAGGTCAGCTTGTGTATCAGATATACAGTAAGATTGAGGACAAGTTAGACTCTGATGGTGGAGGGAACAAGACGATTATCAGTGGTTCAAAAACCGGATCGATTACATTTACAATAGCCGGGCTTCACTATAAGAAGGGGGATGAGCTGTATATGTTAGTTGTCTATGACAAGGATGCTGCGACCATTACATATAGTAAACCTATGACTATAACATATAAGTAGATTATTGGGGCCGGGGAAAACCCTTCTGACGTGCGTAAAAACGGCTGATTTACTCACGACAACACAGTTTTCGGACATGACGTGCGCGAAAAACGTTTTATCGCGCACGTCATCCATAAAAAAATCGTAAATTTGATTAAAGAAACAAGATTGACAACTGGAATATGTCTGAAAATAAGGTAAAGATACTTTTTGTGTGCCTGGGGAATATATGCAGAAGCCCGATGGCGGAGATGATAATGAAGAAAATGGTGAAGGATGCGGGGCGTGAGGAGGAATTCGAGATAAGTTCGGCAGCTACATCCGACGAAGTTGTAGGGTATGATATTTATCCGCCGGCGAAGGAATGCCTCAGAAAACATGACATCCCGTTTCAGAAAAGGGGTGCACGACAAGTAACTGACTCGGATTATGAATACTATGACCGCATCTTCGTCATGGACTGGGCTAATCTAAGGGACATGAAGCGACGATTCGGCGATGAAAAAGGCAAAATCCAGATGCTCATGTCATTGGCCGGAGAGGAACGCGAAATTCCGGACCCTTGGTACACAGGAGATTTCGAAAGCACTTACAGAGACATCTGCACGTCATTGAATAAATTCCTAAGCGAGAGTCTCTAACTCATTTACAATCACTTCCGCCGCGGAGAGAGCCCAATCAGGGAATTTCTCGTCGCGGTGGAAGTGGCCTTTTTCCGCGAAATCCAGAAGCACTGAAAGGTCGAATTTGTCAGACTCTATCGCGGCACTTTCACGTGTGGCATCATAGGCATTGCACTTCTGCTCGATATGCGAAGGCACCATCATCAGCGGCTTGCCCAGATACATTGCCTCGCAGATGGACTCGAAACCGGCGGTAGACGCGTATGCACGGCAACCTGCCATCTGGCGCAGGAACTCCTTGTCATCCAGATAATAGAAGCTGAGCGTGTCATCCACGACCTTGACCGGTGCCTCGGCAGCATTGTCCCAGAAAAAGCGCAAAGGCACGGACGGGTGCGCCTCATGCCATGAATTCACCTCCTCCGCGAAACCGGCATTGAGCATGTACCCGAGAATATAGTCGCCGTCCTTGAAATCGGGGCTGTTCCGGTACGCGAGCACCTCAGGACGCAGCAACGGCGGCACCACCCTGATCTTCCCGTCATGCGGCATCTGCCTGAAAGACAGCGCCAAAACCTTCTCGGCGCCGGTCGCTATCGCGCGCGAAAACAGGTTCAATGCTATATGACCTTCGTAGCCGAATTCAGGAATATGCATGTCCTTGTGCAGGAAAA
Source organism: Bacteroides sp. CAG:709 (assembly GCA_000434935.1). Lineage (GTDB taxonomy): Bacteria > Bacteroidota > Bacteroidia > Bacteroidales > UBA932 > Cryptobacteroides. The sequence goes on from FR882203.1 coordinate 71,637, forward strand.
GGAACTGGTGTCCGATGCAAACCATCGGAACTTTCCTTCCGGTAAGGCCGTGCGCGATAGTTCCCAGAATCTCGTAAAAATTCACCACAACGTCTGCGCCACTATCCTTTATATGGTTACGGATCAATGATATAGACGGTATAAATTTCGGTGACATCGCCAGGTTGAAGAGCACAG
>FR882203.1:71832-73446 GCA_000434935.1 Bacteroides sp. CAG:709
GAGCACAGTTTTCAGCGCATCCGGCCGCTTGTCCTGCGCCGCAGACACGAAATTCACTGACTCAAAATAAGTTATAGGGGCATTGACGCCTTCCGTGAAAAAAGCCGGCAAGGTACGGGATTCACTTTTGCCTACTAGCATTTCGACGACTTCATGTCCGCGTGAATGAAGCAATTTTTCCATCGTCATCGCCTGGGTGAGATGCCCTCTCCCCTCGCCTTGTATTATGAACAAATACTTCATATCTATAACAGTATTAGAGGTTTACCTATTGCTGAACGGAGCCGTAACGCGCAATACGCCATTCCCCGTCGTAATTTTCCACAAGAGCGGTCAGGGATTCCACCCAATCGCCGCAATTCAGATAATGAATGCCGCCCTTCAGGATCTTGTCCTCCGGATGATGGATATGGCCGCAGATAATGCCGTCGCATCCTTTCGCCTTGGCAAATGAAGCGAGATCGGATTCAAATCCGGAAATCGCTGATACAGCCTGCTTTACCTTGTGCTTCAGGACGGCAGAGAGCGAGTAGTATTCCTTGCCGCGTTTCATGCGGGCCTTGTTCCAGACATTGTTGAATTTCAACAGGAGATTATATGCGACATCGCCAAGTTTCGCAAGAAACCTCAGACGTGCCGTTATACTGTCGAAAGCATGGCCGTGGATAACCACGTACGAATGCTTGTCCTCCTTTATGACGAATTCATGTACCAGACTGATATTGGCCATTTTGGACGGCACCAGAGGGTCCAGGAAATCATCATGGTTACCTGTGACATAAATCACTTCCGTGCCATGTTTTTCCATCATCTTCATGATTACATGGAAAAACGCCGAATGCACCACAGTCCATTTGTCACTGGAATTCTTCAGCTGCCATCCGTCTATGATATCGCCATTCAGAATCAACCTGTCGCAATTGACAGAACTGAGGAACTCGGTAACTTCACGCACCTTGGAAAATGGTGCGCCGATATGCACATCCGAAATGATGACAGTCTTGTAATGTGGACGTTCAAGTGCCATATAAATAATAATTTAATCCCGTTTAGGCTCTGTAAATTCCTTGATCCGCTGGTCATCCGAAATCGGACAGACAAGAATATTGCCGCCGCTTTCCGCGACAATGTAGTCCTTCAATCCGTTCACGACGACCATTCCAGGCCCGGAAGCATGAACAATGCAATTTTCGCACCCGTTCAGGCGGACATCCGGCCCGACTGCCGTATTTCCATGTTCATCATGGACACTTTTTTCTCCAATCGAGCTCCAGCTGCCCAGATCCGACCACTCCAGATCGGACGCAATCACATAAATGGAGTCGGATTTTTCCATGACGGCATAGTCAATGGAAATTTTCTCGCAGGTCGGGAAAAGCTTCGCCAGAACATATTTCTCATCAGGAGTGTACAATGCCGGTGCGAGCCTGTCCATAACGCCGGCAATCTGCGGTGCAAACTTCCTCAACTGTTCCACAATCGTCTGAACCGTCCACACGAAAATTCCGGCATTCCAGAAATAATTACCTGCGTCAATGTATTTCTGCGCGGTAACGGCATCCGGCTTTTCCTTGAAGGCGTCCACCTTGACCACCGCATCCGTTTCCGGTACGG
>FR882203.1:73479-74714 GCA_000434935.1 Bacteroides sp. CAG:709
TATAGCCATAGCCTGTCTCCGGCCTCGAAGGATGAATGCCGATAGTGACAATGCTGCCCGATTTCTCAGTGAATTCCAATGCCTTACGAATGCAGTCCCTGAATTTTTCCGTTTTCAGGACAATGGCATCAGATGGTGTCACTACGACATTGGCCTGGGGATCTTTCATCATGATCTTCCAGCAGGCGTAGGCGATGCACGGGGCTGTGCTGCGCGCTACCGGTTCCGCAAGTATCTGGTCTTCAGGGACAAATGGCAGCTGCGCGCGGACATCGGAGACATATCCGGCCGAGGTGACGACCCAGATTCCGGAAGGTCCGCAAAGTGGCATGAAACGCTCTGCCGTGAGCTGTATGAGTGTCTTTCCGAGCCCGAGCATATCTATGAATTGCTTCGGCTTGGAAGGGGTACTTACGGGCCAGAGTCGGCTGCCGATGCCTCCGGCCATGATGACTACGTGTGTATTCATTGAATTAAGCGTATTTCGCTTTCGACCCTATTCTCCCGAATCAGATTCAGTTTCAGTTCCTAAATTATTCAATCACGTTACCCTCACCCTAAATCATTGAGAAATGCGAGTCAAAAACTGTTTCCTTCAAATTTATGAAATAAAAATTAGTTTTCCTCGGGGTGGGGATACGAAAAAGCGCAGACTGACGGGCCTGCGCTTGAAAATCAACATGTCATACAGTGATTATTCTTTTACTTTGCGCTTCCAGTTGAAGACAGGAAGGATGAAAGAAATCGCTGCTGCTGCAATCCAGAACCATGAAACAGGACCGAAATCGTAGCTCATGACCTTGGCACCGTCAACTACGGTCTCGACTGCATTGCCGTCAATGAGAACACCGCTGATGATGTCCTGGACACCTGCAGCCAGGTAACTTGCCATGCCGACCACGCCGAGCGCTGCACCGGTCGCCTCTCTAGGAACGATGTCCACCGCCATCAAACCGCCGACGAAGCAAATCAGCACGCCGATCGCGATACCGAACAGGATCATTGCAATGATATTGAGCGTCCAGCTGTTTCCGCCGAAGAGGAACAAGGCCAATGCGATGGTTTCCAGGACGCCGGCCACGAATGCAGGGTATTTTCTGTCACCACGGAACGCCACGTCAGAAATCCATCCGGAGAAGATTGTTCCGATGACGCCGAGAATGGCATTGATGGAAATGATGAAGGTCGCGTCTCCGAGATCGAAGCCCTTGACTTTCTGGAGGAAGAGCACGCCC
>FR882203.1:74731-76821 GCA_000434935.1 Bacteroides sp. CAG:709
GCACGCCCCAGCCGTTGATGGCGTAGCGGCTCATATACATGAATGCACTGGAAAGCGCGAGAATCCATACGCCAGGATTTCTGAGCACCTGCTTCTGGATAGCCTTGACATCCTTGGTTTCTTCTTTCTTTTCTTCCTTCTTCTCACCTGTGAGTTCCTCGATCGGAGGAAGTCCGCATCCCTCAGGCGTGTCATGCATCCAGAAAATGATCAATGCCACACCGATGAAACCGGCGATGGCTGCTCCGATGAAGCCCCACTGCCAGCTGAAAGACCTTACGATGATACCGACGAAAAGGAATGAGAACCACTCGCCAAGGTTATGGCTTGCGCTGAAGAATCCGTAAAATGTGCCTCTGGTCTTCAGCGGGAACCACCGCGACAGCGCCACGACTGCACAAGGCGAACCGATGGACTGTGACCAGCCGCTTACTGCCCACATTATGCAGAAGCAGATGAAAAACAGGATATTGGATGTAGCGCCGATGGCTTCGGATGCTCCGAGGAAACCCATGATAAGGTTCATCAGGGCAGATGAGAAAAGGCCGACAGCCATGAAACGCTTGATGTTGCTGTAGTCTGTAAGGAATCCGTTTACGAACTTGCCTGCCGCGTAAGCGAACAGAAGACATGAACTTACGACACCGATCTGTGTCGCATCCATGAGTCCGCTATCCATGATAGGCTGTTTTACCACATTGAGAGTCGTTCTGCAGACATAATACAAGCTATAGCCGAGTGTTCCGGCAAGGAACGACTGCATAGCGAATTTCTTGTAAGTTTTCTGGACAGCGGCAGCAGGCACCTTTTTCTCTGACGGCCCGCTAATCTTGAAGTAATCGATAATACCCATGTTAATGTTTTAGCAATTTAGTTTTTCTGTTTATGTTTAGTTTTTCTCGGCAAGTGACTGCCTAAAAAAGCTCCGCAAGTTATCAAAAATAATCCACACGGGCAAAGAAAGCCGGGAGATTCCGTTGTTTTTTGTAATATTTTCGTAACTTTGTCTGATGTGACCGACGCGCGAAAACCGCTCTTGTTCACGGACATGAAAACTTTAACACTAAATTTATATGAAAACAAGACTGATGATTTTCATTGCAGCAATCTGCTGCATGGCATCTTGCAAGGAAGCCGCTCCACAGTATGCGAATCGCGCTGAAATGATCGCGGCACAAATCCACAACCCGAATTCCAAGTATGTAGTCGTAGCATGCCACAGAGGTGACTGGAGAAACTATCCGGAAAACTCCATCCCTGCCATCGAATCCATTATCAGAATGGGTGCCGACATCATGGAACTCGACCTCAAGCTTACCAAGGACAGCGTTCTCGTACTTTCACATGACTGGACCATCGACCGTTGCACCACTGGCAAAGGCCGCGTAAGCGACTACACTCTCGATGAACTCAAGCAGTTCAGACTCAGACGCGCACACGGCGTAGCGACGGATTCTCTCCACATCTGCACTCTTCGTGAAGCTCTCGAATGCTGCAAGGACCGCATCTGCGTAAACGTGGACCAGGGATATGAGTATTATGATATGGTTCTCGCCATCACCGAGGAGCTTGGCGTCACCGACCAGATTCTCATCAAAGGCAAACATTCCGTAGCGTCTGTTGCCGAGAAGATGGCTGCTCACGAGCACAATATGATGTACATGCCTATCATTGACATCCAGAAAGAGCAGGGCCAGAAGCTTTTCCAGGAATACATGGACACCAAGACCGTTCCTCTGGCATACGAGGTTTGCTGGAAGAAACTCACTCCTGAGGTTTCCGACTGCTTCAAGAAAGTCGTCGAGAGCGGTTCCAAGCTCTGGGTCAATACTATCTGGGGCAGCCTCTGCGGCTATCTCGATGATGACAAGGCTCTTGATTGCGGAGATCCTGCCGAGGTCTACGACCAGGTCATCGCTTTAGGCGCTTCAATGATCCAGACCGACCGTCCTGAGCAGCTGCTTGACTATCTGCGCAAAAAGGGCCTTCACGACTAACGTGTACTCCCGCGCGGGTATACCGACGAATAAAAACGAGACGCATGCCGAATTCAAGCATGCGTCTCGTTTTTTATTTGTTACCTGATTATC
>FR882203.1:76856-90885 GCA_000434935.1 Bacteroides sp. CAG:709
CCACCTCGATTTCCACGAGGGCGCCCTTAGGCAGAGCTTTTACAGCGATTGCCGATCTGGCAGGGAATGGCTCGGTGAAGAACTGAGCATAAATCTCATTCATTGCAGCGAAATCTCCCATATCCGCGAGGAACACTGTGGTTTTCACGACATTGGCAAGAGTCAGCCCCGCCTCAGCGAGAATCGCCTGCACATTGAGAAGCGACTGTCTGGTCTGCTCCTGCACTCCCCCCTCCGGAAATACTCCCGTAGCAGGATCAATCGGAAGCTGTCCCGACGTGTAAACGAATCCGTTGACTTCGATCGCCTGGCTGTATGGCCCTATAGCCGCCGGCGCATTGGATGTAGATATCTGTTTCATAAAATCAATATTGTTTTCGTGAATGCAAATATAATCATTATCCGGCAACGGCGTACCATCAATTATCCTGTTTCAGGACTTCGACCGGGTTTTCGGCGGCGGAGCTCCAGGTCCGGGAAATTATCGAAACGAAGGAGATGAGGAAGGTCAATGCTGCCGCGACGAGGATTATCCACCACGGGAAGGCTATGGCATTGTAAAAATCTGCCAGGTAGTAACGCATTGACCAGATACATACCGGAACCGCGATCACGACGGCGACTGCTGTCATCAGCATGAACGACTTCGAGAGCTTCCAGGCCGCCGACTTGACACCGGAGCCGAAAATCTTCCGGAGGGCGATCTGACGCGCCTGCTGCTCAGTGTAGTAGACGGACATCGCGAACAGGCCGAGCGCAGAAATCAATATGGCAAGCACCATGAACGTCATCACCAGCTTCATAGTGTTCCGCGTCCCTGTCAATGAATCCGCCAGGAAGTCATCTATATAATATATGTCCGTTTCGCGCGGCACACCGATATACTCCTTCGCCACATCACGCCATGCCTCGCGGACAGCATTCAACGCCTCGGCCCTGTCGCCACGCACCTTCAGCAGATGATTCATGCACACATCGGAACGGTTCTGCACAGCCCGATGACTGTCAGGCATTGGTTTATAAAGAGGATCACGCGCGCGGAAATCCGCTATTATACCGCAGCACTCATACTGCGGCTCGCCATCTTTATTGGTCCCGACAGTCCTGTTCCCGGCAGTAATCCCATAACGCCGCTGCGCCTCCTCCGTAAACCAGCATGTCCCTTCAATAGGATCGGAATACTGTTCTATCACATTGAACCCAAGCAGCCTGAATGCCGTACTGTCAAAAGCAGGCAGCTGAAGCCACGACATTTCCTCTCCCTCGATATGTACGCCATTGCTTCCACATGAGAACGGAAGCTGCACCGCCATAACCGCCGTCTCCACCTGCGGAAGAGCCTGAAGTCTCTGATGCAGAGCCTCCTGGGCAGCCATATTGTTATAGCCGAGCGCCCATGAGGAAACCGACAGCAAATCTGTATTGTACCCTACCGGCAAAGATACCAGATGGCGCATCTGGAGAGTCATTGTCAATGCAACCGCGACAAGAACCATGCTTATGATGTTCTGGCAGACGATAAAGACCTTGCTGAACACCATCTTGCTGCGGAACCTGAAATCGCCCTTCACGACAGCTATAGGCTTGAATCTCGACACCATAAATGCAGGAAGAAGCCCGGAGAGAACCGAAACCAGCACGAGCACAATGACGCCGGCCGCAATGGTAGCCGCATCCGGAACAAGAACTATAGCGGTATTGAGAAGATTCTCTATCCAGCCCTTGAACAGCAGGGCGACCAGCACGCCGAACAGCATGCAAACAAATGTGAACAAGAACGATTCCATAAGGTATCTGCGGACAATGCTGCCTGAAGACTCGCCGAGAAGACGTCTCGTCGCCATCTCCTTTGCCCGTTTTCCCGTCTGCGCCACAGTAAGGTTTATGTAGTTGAAGATGGCTGATATCAGCAGTATCAATGCTACCGCCAGAAGCACCTCAACGATCTTCCTGTCCCCATGACGAAACGGGCTATATACGTCTATCTTGCTGAAATAGAGCCGGTCAAGCCTTGTCAACGTGGAGCCCCACAGGAAATTCCCGCCAGAACCGTCGCGTGTGTAGAAATCCTTCCAATAATCCAAATACTTGTCCAGCAGCTTTTCAGCCACAGCGTCAGGCGAAGCACCATCCTGCAGCGTCACGAAAGTATTGACCATACCGAAATTGTCCATTCTCTGGACCATGCCATCCAGCTGCCTGATGCTCAGGAAGATGTCATAATACTGCAGTTCATCATAAGGCCCGAAATCCTGAATCACGCCGGTTACCGTGAACCTGTTTTTTCCTACTTCAATGGTGCGCCCCACAGGGTCAGAGTTGCCGAATGCCTTATGCGCGAACTTTTCGGAAAGGATTACATCATTCAGTCCCGCAAGTATGCAGTTCCTGTCACAGCCCGAGATCGTGTAGTCAAACAGCTGCAGGAAATTCGTGTCCACACAGACCGCCTCGGCGGCATAATAGTCCTCATTGACAATGACATCGGCATCGCCATACGCCCCGACTCTGGTCCAGGATGTTATCTCGGGCACCGACGGGAAGAACTCCTCTGCAGTCCCGTACGTCATTCCGACGAACTCCCCCATGCCGACAGCATACAGCTGCCGGGAAAGCGGCTGCCTTGCGCCTACGCTGAACTCTGTCCTGGCATAAGAAGCCAGCAATATGACGAAACCCAATGCTACTGACAGGCCCAATGCCTCGATTACGGCATAGAGTTTATTTTTCTAGAGAAATTTCAGATATGTGCTCATAGCTATTTGATAATCAGTTCATCCTTGTCGCCGAAGCTGTCGTAAGAGGATATGATAATCCTCTCGCCCGGCTCCAGACCTTCTATAACTTCGTAATACTGAGGGTTCTGCCGGCCTATGCGGACACTACGTTTAGTCGCTTTCGTTCCATCGGCATTGACAACATACACCCACTTGCCGCCGGTTGCCTGATAGAATGAACCGCGTGGTATTATGATCGCCTCGGCAGGCTGGCCGAGCTGTACATTCATATAATATGTCTGCCCCGCACGGATATTCTCCGGCTGCTGACCTTCGAAGCGGAAATCCGCCTTGAATTTACCATCACGAACCTCCGGATAAACCTTGCGGATGGACGCCGAATATTTCTCATTCTGACGCTCAAAAGTCGCCTCGAGACCAGGCACAATTCTATCAATGTAATGCTCATCTATCTGAGCTTCAATTTTATACGAATCCAGATTATTAATCTGGCCGATTTTCGATCCTGCCGCTACTGACTGACCGAGTTCCACATCCAGCAGACCGAGTTCACCGCTGATCGGCGCCTTCACGGAAAGATTCTCCTTACGGCGGCGTATCATGGACATGTTCACACGCATGTTCTCCAGGCTCTCGTGCATCTGCGAAATCTGCGTGCTTCTATAAAGGCTGTCCTGACGTTCCCTATTGATGACCAGGTCCAGCTTGTCCTTCGCAAGTTCGTAATCCTCAGCCGCTTTCAGATACTCTTCCTTTGCAATGAGTTTCTCCTCATACAGCGCCTTGTTCTGCTCATACGCCCTCTTGGCCCTGCGCACTTCTATCTGTAGGGTAAGCTTGTCCTGCCTTACGGAAAGTTTCTGCTGCTCCATGGAAATCAATGTATTGCGCAGGATGTTCTCCTTCTCGGCGAGTTCAGCTTCAGAGTTAAGTATCTGCATGTCAAGGTTTTCATTCGAAAGTTCGACAATGACGTCACCGGCATTGACCTTACTCCCCTCCTCGGCGACGATGCGCTGGACATTGCCGCCCTCGGTCGGGCTTATCTGCACGGTCGTCATCGGCTGCACCTGACCGCTCACGCGAATATAGTCATTGAACTCGCCCCGACGTGCCTCTCCCGTGATGAGCGCGCTGCCGTCGACTCTCAATGCCGAACCCTTCCCCGTGAAAATCAGGACGACAAGCAATAATGCCAATGCTGCCGCAGCCCAATATTTCAATGCTTTTTTAGTGAACGCTGCCGCAATTCCCTTTTTCTTTTCAATGATCTTATCCATAATGCTAATTTTTTACTGCTCCAGATATGGTACACCATTATAATAATCGACCACACGTCTTTTCAGCTGGTATTGAAGCTCAGCATTGAGCTTTTCAGCCTGCGCTTTCAGATAGTTGGACGAAGCCGTATTGTATTCAATCGAAGAAATCAATCCTTGTTCGAACTTGCGCGCATTCAGCCTGAACGCCTCGTCATAAACTTCCGCGCGCCTTTCCGCCTGCAGCAATGCCGCTTCTGCTCCATCCCTGTCCTGCACCGCACGGCGGACTTCCGATTCCACGTCGCGCAATGATTTGTCATATTCGAGACTCGCCCGCTGATAGGCATTGCGCTTTTTCGCCAATGAGGTATGCTTGGAAAGGCGGTCATATATAGGAATGGTCAATGACAGTTGTAGATATTCTCCACCGTTATTCCTGAACTGCCGGCCATAAGGTACCGGAGTATAGCCGGATTGACCCGGATATGTGTAATAGCTTGTGGACCAGCCGCCATAGAGTCCGAGCGAAGGCAGGAATTGCCACTTGGCTGTCCTCAAGCTGTAAAAGGCATTGTCTCGCTGGTTGCGGGCAATAAGGACGGACGGCATTGACTTCGCAGCCGTGTTGACGATGTCATCCGCAGCAATGTCCTGCTTGCTTGCAGGCTGTAACGCCGTCAGATCCGTATCTATTACAAGTTCCTCATCCACAGGCCAATACATGACATCTTCGAGGGTTATCCTGGCATTGTCCCTGCTGTTTTTCGCAGTCATCAGTTCATATTCGCGGTCGGCAAGGTCAGCCTTCATCTGGACCACGTCCGCATAGCCTTTGGAACCTAGCTGTTCCTGACGTTCTGCCAACTGCACCGCCGACTTGGCATTGTTAACCTTGTCCTCCAGAATCTCGGTCAGCTTCGTATAATAAATGACATTGAAATAAGCCTCCATCGTGGCGAGGCAGACTTTGTCGCGCTCCTGCCGCTCCTGGGAAAGGCCCATTGACATGGATGTGCGCGCGATTTTCAGGTTGTTTATGGCCGAGAAGCCGTTGAACAGCGTGATGCCGGCGGAAACGGAGAAGCCTTGGTTAAGCGACGTGGTCGTGACATAGGTATTGGTCTCCGGGTCGATGGAACGTCCCCACCTGTAGTAGCCGTAGGAATTGCCGTCGGCGGAAGGCGTGAACGCAGCCAATATGGCATCGCGCCTGTCCAGCCGTGCATCATCGTTTTTCGACTGCTGAATCCTCACCTGCGTGGAATTCGACACAGCGTACTCCATGCAGTCGCGCAATGTCATCATCTGCGCTCCGGCATTCAGCTGCATGGCCGACAAAAATATTATCGCAATCATTGATTTCATAATTTCCCGTTTATGCCAAAGTGATGCACGACATGTGCCAATCAGCGTAAACGCCTGTGAATCAATGATTGCGACAATGAATTCTATTTCATCAATGTAAAAAGACTTTACAATCCTGTAAAGATGTTTTACAAGGCGGGATTACAGCAGTTCCAGCTCCACGTAGACTGGCAAATGGTCGGATGCCATCTGCGGATCGCCGGTCTCGAATTTGCGGCAGACCTTGGCATCGAGGACATTGACCTTGGCCTTGTTCTTCATGAGGAGGATGTAGTCGATGCAGATCTTGGAATCGCGTGACGGGAAGGAAACGCCTGTGCCTGAGAGGTTTGTCCAATGTTTGAAATAATATTTCATAACCTCGGATTCAGGTGTAACGTTCATGTCTCCGCAAAGGAACACGTGCTTGTGGCTCTTGTAATAAGCCTTCTGCAATGTGGTGGTCACGATGCGGGCCTGTTCAAGTGCCGCTACGGAAGATACATGGTCCAGATGAACCGATGCGAATACATACTCAGGTGTTTCAATGACCGCGCACACACGCTGCTCGGCACCTTCTCCCTGCGGAAGCGTGATATTGTAGCGGTTGATTACGGTGTCCCTGGTCACGAGACCTTCGCCGTAGCTTCCGCCTCTGTAAGAAATAGCCTTGCCGAATGCGTAATCCCAGCCTTCTCCAAGACACTCTGCCAGGTACTTGGCCTGATAGACATTGTGACGGGTGTTGCAGCTGTCCAATTCATTGAGCGCGCATGTGTTGGCACCCATTTCCTTGATCATTGACGCGATCATCGGTGCGCTGTCCTCGACATACTTTCCGAACACGCCGACATTGTAAGTCATAAGTCTCAGGGTATCAGCCTTTTCTCCCGGATTCTTAGGAGCATTGCCGCCGTTTCCGCACGAAACGAGCATTGCCGGCATACAAAGTGCCAGCAGGATAGATTTAGTGAAATTTTTCATAATTTTTAGTTTTGTTCCGCAAAGATAGACAGAAATAGCTGAAATCTATAGTCTTAATCATCAATATTATCAGGTTTTGCAAAATCATCACCAAAAAATTTGCACATATATAAAAAAAGCATTACATTGCCGCACAATAAATTACAACGTTTTATTCATTTTTTGTGATTATCACTACTATTTATCATACAGTTTTTATTAACACAATATGATTTGCTTATGAAAAACAAAAATGTATTATGGCTGTCATTATTATTCTCTATAGGGATAATTATGACATCATCTTGTTCTTATGATTTAGAACTAAAGCCAACTGATGACGTTTCAACCACAAATGAGTTATTAGAAGGGCAACTATTGAGAAGCTCAGAGTACCGGTATCCTCATGTCTACGAAATTATCGCAGATGAGACAGTCATAAAAAACATGGAATTGGCTTGGGAAATGATGAAGGAAAGCGCTTCAGGAAATGGGAGGCGCGAGTTTGGATTCTACATCTATTATGACGACCGATTTAAAAAGTATGAATGTGGAATTATCCGCGGAGGTCCGGTTATTACAGGGGGCGAAGGAACTCATGCTAGTCTTTGTCTGGGAGGCGCAGCAAACAATCGAACTGTTTGTGCCTTTTTTCATTGTCATACAACATTACAATTTTGCTCATCTGACGTAAGTAGGATAACTGGCCCGTCCACTTCAGATATCAACTTCGCATACAATCAGGGATTACCAGGAATTTTATATGATTATTCTGTGAATAATTTAATTGGTGGAACGTGCAGAGATGCTCCTTATAAAATATACACTTTTGGTCCAGAGCAGCGCACTTTTTAGTATTAAACATTTTAATTTCCATATATTATGAAACATAAAGCTTTTATATTAGTGACTTTATTATGTATCGTATCCATAAATAGTCATGGCCAAAGTCTTGAGAAAATGTCTTCTAAAGAACGTAGTAATTACTTGACGACAACAGCCAGATTTGTTGCAGAAGTTTATGGCCCTTCGTATGTCCCTTTTTTCAAACAAACAATAATTTCAGATGCTCGAATATTTGATAAATCGGATTATGGCGATGAACTCCCTGAAATTAAGAAGTGTATTGGACGCGAGTACTACACCATCATTTTCACTTATGACAAGAAAGTAATCCAATTTGCATTTGATTATGCAGCAAGAGTTAGAATATGGAAAGACACTGGAGAGCCATTGGATGTAATTTTTGGCAATGGTTTTGGTAGGAACTTTTTGATTTCTGATTTTATGGAGCAAACAAATTGCTCTGTAAAGACACATGATCTGTCTAAAATAACCTCCAAGTCAATAAATGTCGTTCCTCTGGAAACAGTAGAAGTCCCTAAATCGATATGGACTCAATCAAAGAGATAGTCTCTATTTGCAAGTTAAAAGGTAAGCACCTTGTTCATAGCGCAAACAAAATGCTTACCTTTATTATCTTTGACAGATAACCTCTGAACAGTACAGAGACAATGTATAAACACTTTATAATTGTTTTATAACTGCTTTAATTACCCTATTTAATAGTATCTTATCCAATAAAAATAGGGATAGAATAAAGCTTTTCACCCCGTTTATTAATAACATCTAAACACTTACCTCCAAAAGGTGTTCTAACATATTTAAGCGAGTATTTTTTCCCCATACATTTTTTTCCTTATTGAAAAATATTGGTATTCTTTTTCTTAACAAACCTTCTATTTTTGAATCCCATAACTCCATTATGAATAAATCCTTATCTGAAGTAAGATTAGTTGGATTAATTTGTATGTTATTATTTGCTTCTTCGATATATCTAATAGCCGCAATAAAATCACATGCAGATTTTTTTTGATCTATGGTTAGTGATTTAAAAGATACAAAAATCATATACTTATGTGTGTTTAAAATCACATAATGTTCATTTACTGAATAACCTTTTTTTCGAAGCGTAGAACAACCATTACACAGGCATATAACTAACATAACTGAATAAATGCTTCATCATGTTTTTTAGTTTAATTAGGTCGTAGGTTTAGAAAAGTACCTACGACCAAAATTGTTTATTTATTGCTGTCCGCTAAAACTCAAAATAAGAAAAGGATAGAGTGTAAAATAAATAAAATGCAGGCATATTGCCTTTGCCTTTTATTTTTAATTTTACACCCTCCATAGTCTTAGATGTGGTCTTTTCCATACTCTCACCACAACTATCTCGGATCCAAATATAAACCTTCTCGGTGGACTATATTTTTTAATGTTTCACAATTTAACGAACAAGATATTTTAAGGTAATAATCATATCCAAATTCAATTTGTAACTTATGCTTTTTATTACATAATACAACATATATATATTCCCTCAATGACAAACGTATTATGTCTGTAATTTTATTAATATAAATTCTTCGTTTTTTTTCCAATAAGGGCATTGATTTTAATAATTCCGAATCAATGTTGTAAAACTTTGAAGATTCAATTCTATTGGTAATATATTCCTTATCTGCCTCTAAATATTGTATTGTCATGTACTTACTACTTGTCGTTTTCATAATAGACAGTATGACAGAAACATAACGCTGCTCTACATTTAAATACTCTTTAAGGGTAAATAATTTGCCATCGAATTTTTTCCCAACATCACACCTACTTGTCCATTCATTTGCTGTATATACACCATTTGAATCATATTTTTGCGGACTATATTTTACAATTTCATGCCAATTCATTTTGCAAAAAACTTTAAGTCGTTAAACAACTTTCACTGCCAAAACTTTGATTTGGCAGTGAAAGTACAAAATTAATCTCCAATACGTTTTAAATTTGCATTATAAGTACCCAGTCGTGTTTCTCTATTCTGTAATGCGTTTACGGATTTCCCCATTTTCCAAATACCTCCATTATGTCCATCTACATCTGGCGTTATATAATTTTTTCCATTTGTTTTCCACAGATGTATGAGGAGGCCATCCAGCAATAGGGCCAATAGCAGGAACTTTGGCATAATTATAAAGAGACTCTGCATCGTTTTCTGCCCAGGAACGAAGTATCAATCTTTGTGTTTCCATATTCATCGCTACACAAGTAATTTATTGATTTCCTGCTGCAAGCGATCCAGAAACTTTGCAGCATGTGCCCCGTCCATTTGAGTGTGGTGGAATTGGAATGAAACCGTTAGTGTCGTTCTGAAGAAACCTTTATGGTACTTGCCCCATATCATAAACGGATTGTTGAAGATACCGCTGTACATACCTACCGCACCGTCAATTTCATATTGGGCCAGTGCGGAAGTCCCTATTACCATGCTTTCTGTCAAATCGTGGTTCTCACAGCTTCGGACTACTTCCGTTGTCAATTTCAGATAATCTTCATTGAATAGCTGCAAATCATCAGAAAACGGCACATCACATGAACTGACCTCATTGTCCTTGTTCATAACAATGGTATTAACCGCAATAGCATCATATTGCATCAATTTGTCTCCGACAGGCAGCATATAAAATTCCTTGATACTGCTTGCCGCTTTGCCGATTCACCAGCACATCAGCATATTGAATTTCATACCTGACTTTTTGCTGATTTTAACAAGACGACTGACATCCAAAATCTTGAAAAACGTAACCATTGGCATCGGGGCTTTCATCCAAAGCTCAAATGCATATGCACGGGTGGTTTCTTTGGGATTTATTTCTCTCATAGTGCGTATTTTAAATTTTTAATCATCTTTTTCAAATTGGCCTCGTTCTCTTCTTCGCAAAAGTTCGGATCTTTCATGAATTTCTCACAAGGCAGTTTGGGATAGTTACCACAATGTTTTTCACTTGCTTTGGTCTTTTTTCGGCAAAGGCAGGACTTCCTCCAGTATGGAAAGAACCTGGGTAAAATGTTTTTTGTGTCCTGCATCTATGATGTAATACTCTTTCGCACCCTCATACGGTATGCCTGTTTCCGATTCACGCATCAGTTCTTCAATAGCAGGGTGTTTCTTGACGTATGTGGTGTTGTCACATACCAATATAACGGGTTTCTCATTCAGATATATCATACAATCTCCGAACATCTTCCGATAGCGCACATTGCCCAAATCTTCCATTTGAGTCACCACATATTCTATAAATTCCATTTCACTTGCCATACAATCGTTGTCTTACTCCCATATTTTTTTTATTAAATATTTTCAATGTGTTCTATGTTATGGCGATTAGTTCGCCAAGGCGAACTAATTAAAACCATACATATATAGTGAGGTATATTATCCTCTATTGATTCTTTCCACCAATTCATTTGGTGTAAGTATCTCCATCTTGGAGAAACCAAACCACTTCTTGCCCAAGTCCTTAATGGATGCACCTATGTGATATACATCATCGTCTATACAAAGGAAGCGGTCATGTGATAAACGGAATGTTTCAACATCAATCGGTGCATATTGAGCGTTATGACGGTCAATATCAAGCTGAAATTGACGGCTTATCTGCTGAGTGTAGATGATTGCAGACACGTTATTATCTCTTTTATCGAGCAATGTCAGTACAGTCTCGTCAACATAGTTGTCGATAAGGACAATACGTTTCTTTGCACTCTTAATCAAGTCGGACACGAAAGTATAGGCATCATAAATTTGACCATTGTAGAATACACCTTGTTTCGGCTTTGCATTACCTTCGTCCAATCTGCGGAATACCTCGTCAATGCGTTTGTCTGTTTCTTGCTGATGTTGCTGCATTTCCAGTTGATGGTATTCCATTGTTGAAAGACGTTGGAAAACTTCTGCATTTGTCACCATAAAACGTCTCATTGCAACAAATGCATCCATAATACGTATGCTTACACGAATAGCCGTTTCACTTCTGAGAACGGTAGAGAGCATCGCTACTCCCTGTTCTGTAAAAGCATATGAACGAACTGTTGAGTGCTTCAAATTATTGAACCGATCACAATTTGTGACCAGTTCATTCATTTCTTCCTTAGTCAGTTGAAAACGAAAACGTTCAGGAAATCTCTCTATATTACGTTTTACAGCTTGATTTAACACCCTGGTTTCCACTCCATAAAGTTCAGCCAAGTCTCTGTCTATCATAATCTGCTTTCCACGAATAGACATTATTCGACTTTCTACAGGAGTGGTAACTACGACTTCGTCATTTTGTAACTGGTCACAATTTGCGACCAGTTCTCCTTTATCTTGATGTTCTATATTATCCGCCATATTTCTATCTTTATTTTTGAGATCACAAATTGTGACCTTAAACGTGTTGTTATTACTTATTATTGTATGCAAAGGTAGTGCTTTTAGCCTATAAGCCACTATTGCACAAACCCTTTCTTTGAAAAGAACGTAAAATCAATAATATTATTGCGTTGATTGTACTTTTAGTAATCGCTTCACTCGTTGTACGGTACTTACTCCTTTACCACTCAACTTCGCCACATCCCGAATGGAATACCCCTTGCGGAGTAAACTTATTACTTCCCTATATTCGGCTTTCATCTGTTCTTCCGTTTTTACAGAACCAACCTTACGCCCGAGTTTTCCACCTTTCTCTATATACCGCTTCCTTCCTGACTGCAATCGAAATGAGATATTATCACGCTCCAATTGCGCACAGGTTGAAAGCGTGGCTATCATTATATTACTTTGGCTTGCAACCAATAGTCTTAGAATCTTGAATAACGTCTTTGACACTGTTGCGAAATGCCTGTTGCCACCATTCAAGAGTGTGGAACAAAGTAAGCTCCATCATGCCTGTCTCTCCAAGAATAATTGCTCATTCTACTAATCGCCCAACATCATACACTTTGGGGTAATATCGGTGTAATCGAAAGTTAAATACGTTAAATTATTACCTTTTCGTATCTAAACAGAATCCACACAGTCTCTTTTCTACCGTTTAGATTGTAAAATACTGATAATCAACTAATAATACATTCATTTCTTAAATTGATCTTGATCTATGTCACATAATTATCATAAATTTGTGACAACTCCAAAATGGCAAAGAAGAGTATTTTACTGACGAAACTTCAAAAGATTCATCCTCCAAGTGAGGCCGACGCTAAGATACGATTGTTTGTCCGACAATGTACCGGCCGGATTGGTGTTTTTTCCGGTATTGTGGCTGCCAACGGCATGAAGCCGCAGGTCCTTGTTTTCTTTCAAGGGGAAAAACTCGAAGCCGCATCCGAATCTGGCAATGGAGGTTCCCGGCAGGACCGACCAGTCCCCTGCTTTCTTCAAATTGTTGTAGTCATGGCCTGCCTTCACGAAAAGACGGGCACGGTCGCAAAGATCGAAAGTCACTTTTCCGACAACGGTGAAATCCTTGAAAAAGGTGTAATTGTGAAGAAGGGACCTGTGCATGACATCCACGAAGAAAGATACACGTCTGAATGAGAAATTATTGCCCAATGATATGTAATTCATGAATTTGCCGCTCTGGTACTCCACGAAGTTGAGCGACCACATGGGCTGGAACACGCCATGTTCCGCAGTCCACATGAAATTGTAACTGTAGATGTCCTTGTTGTCTACAGCTCCGACATAAGGGCTCATGCAGAATTGGAATTGCAGGAGGTCGTTCTTCTCTTCTCCCAATGTTTTCTCCACGCTGGCACCGAGCTGATAACAAGCCATGTTGTTGCTGTATTCCGAAACGAAATAGCTGTCAATCGGCGCAAGGTCGTATTCATAGCCGCCGAGCAGGATCGTCTGTTTCCCGACAGAAAACTTCCAATTGGAATCTGTCTTGTACACAAGGTACAGGAAATCAGTGGCATCGAAGAAAGTTTCATCCTTATGAGCCCTGTTGAGACGCTGCCTGTAGGCGTAGGACAGGTGACTGTTCAAGTTTCCGTAAAGATAGACGCTCAAGTTCTTGCCTCGGAATCCGCAGTTCGCCCTGTCTGAAGAACCGTCAATGAAATATCGCTGATAGTCGAACCTGGCCATCACCTGAAGGTTCAGAAGTTCTTCGTTTTTAAAGCCATCAGCAGCCGTAGCACTTACAGATATAAACAAAAAGACCGCAAATAATATCTTTCTTAAACGCATATCGTGGTTATCAGTTAATTTTTCACAAAGATACTATTTTTAGTAAAGAATCCTTATATTTGCCACAAAAACTGAAAGGCATGGAGATAATTGACAACACGGACGAAGTGCTGGAGCTGGCCTCTGAGGCCGGTCATGTTCTGCTGCAGAACGGCGCGGAGATTTCCAGAGTTGAAGACACTATGGCGAGGATCGCATCGCATTTCGGCGTGGAATCCGGTAATTTCTTCGTGCTCAGCAACGGTATTTTCACCACCAGCACTCAAGGTCGGTATGCCAAGGTGGAGTTCATTCCAATCCGTGCCATACAGCTTTCCAAGGTAGTGGCCATCAACCGGTTGAGTTTCGACATAGCAGCCGGCAGATACACGTTGGAACAGGCCCGGAAAAAGCTGGAGGAGATACGGGATGCGGAATCCAAGCCAGCATGGGAGCAGATTGCAGGTGCGGCGTTCGGCGCTGCGGGATTCTGTGCCGTGTTCGGAGGCGGATTCATGGACTGCCTGGCAGATTTCGCAATCGGTGCTATGCTTTATGTATTCTGCCTGTTTTTCAGTGAACGGTATATGTCCAAGATTGTCGGCGGCATCTGCAACGCATTGCTGGCCACATTGTTATGTATCGCATTTTACCGTATCGGCTTCGGCGAC